>WYAY01000134.1 GCA_011526165.1 Sulfuritalea sp. | reverse complement strand
CTTCGAACTCGATGGCGCAGTTCTTCGCCAGGATGGTGATGCCGCGCTCCTTTTCCAGGTCGTTGGAATCCATGACCCGTTCCGCCACCTGCTGGTGGGCGGCGAAGGTGCCGGACTGCCTGAGGAGTTGGTCGACGAGGGTGGTCTTGCCATGGTCGACGTGGGCGATGATGGCGATGTTGCGAATAGCGCGTGTCATTGTGCGGTGCGGCAAGAAAAAAGTCCGGCAGTATAACACCTTAGCCATGTCAGGCCGAACTGCATGCTAAAATCCCTCTTATCCAGCAGTCAAGACAAGTCACTTAAAATCAAATGCTTGCAATCATCGGCGGCAGCGGCCTGACGCAGTTGGCGAACCTCGCGGTGGAACGGCGCGAAGTAGTTCGGACGCCTTATGGCGAGCCGTCCGGCCCGTTGACCTTCGGACGCCTGTGCGGCCAGCCGGCCGTGTTCATCGCCAGGCACGGCCATGGCCACACCATCCCGCCCCACGAAGTGAACTATCGCGCCAATGTCTGGGCGATGAAGCAGGCCGGCGCCACCAGCATCGTCTCGATCGCCTCGGTCGGGGGCATCCGCCCCGATCTCGGTCCGGGCACCCTGGTCGTTCCGCACCAGATCATCGACTACACCTGGGGCCGCAAATGCACCTACCATGAGGGCGGCGACGCCTCGGTGGTGCACATCGATTTCACCCAGCCCTACGATCCCGAGCTGCGCCGGGTGCTGCTGGAGGCGGCGCGCGATGCGGGACAGGCGGTCATCGACGGCGGGGTCTATGCGGCGACGCAGGGGCCGCGCCTGGAAACGGCGGCCGAGATCGACCGGCTGGAGCGCGACGGCGCCGACATCGTCGGCATGACGGCCATGCCGGAAGCGGCCCTGGCGCGCGAGTTGGAGCTGCCCTATGCCGCCATTACCGTGGTGTCCAACCATGCGGCAGGGCGCGGTGACAGCAAGCTGGGCATCCAGTTCGCCAGCCTGGAGGACATCCTGCACGAATCGATGGAGCGGGTGCGGCGCATTATCGAGATGATCTGTATCGAGCCGAAATGATCAGAGATATTCTGCGGATGGGGGACATGCGCCTGCTGGAGAAGGCGCGCCCGGTGGAGGCGTTCGGCACGCCGGAACTGTACGAACTGGTTGCCGACATGCAGGACACCATGCGCGCCGCCAACGGCGCCGGGCTGGCGGCGCCGCAGATCGGCGTCGGCCTGCGCGTGGTGGTCTTCGGTTTCGAGTCGAACCCCCGCTATCCGCAGGCCGAGCCGGTGCCCAGCACAATACTCGTCAATCCGGAGCTGACGCCGCTGTCGGATGAACTGGAAGAGGGCTGGGAAGGCTGCCTGTCGGTGCCGGGCCTGCGCGGCGTGGTGCCGCGCAGCGCGCGTCTGGCCTATCGTGGTTTCGATCCTGCGGGTGCGCCGGTCGAGCGCGTTGCCGAGGGGTTCCATGCCCGCGTCGTGCAGCACGAATGCGATCACCTCGACGGCATCCTCTATCCGATGCGGATGCGCGACTTCTCGAGGTTCGGCTATACAGAGGTGCTTTTCCCCGACGACGCCATTCCCGAGGACTGATCAGATCAAAGGAAAATGCAGGACTCGAGGTGGCTGGCGAGTTCCTTCTCGCTCGACTTCGTGTAGTCCTTCTCGAAGCGATCCGAGACGAGGCCGGCGGTGGGGCCGTCCAGTTTTTCGTTGATCAGGCCCATGAAGGCGGGGGGCGCGACCAGGATGAAGCGGCCGGCTTGGCCGCTTGTGCGGCCGTGGGTCAACTCGCGCGCCAGTTCCTGGGCGAAATGGCGGGCCTCGTTGGTCTTCGGGTCGGTCCTCGGCTGGCGTGCGCCGTGCCCGTTTCCTGCGCTCTGCATGTGGCCCGGCCGGTCGGTGACGAGGTCAGCGGCCTTCTCGCGGCTCTCCGGATGCAGCAGTTCCTTGACGAGCGCCAGGCCCTTTTTCGGACCGGTGTTGGCATAGAGCTTGGCTTGGCTGGCATTGGCGACGAGGATCCAGGTGGTGGCCATGTAGGTACTCCCTTGAAGATGCTAGACTTATTCCAAACGACGATTACCGCACGATTCAGTTTGTCACAAAATCAATATTAAGGCGACCTGTCCCGGAGGCAGGTTGCCGACTAGAGGGGGATTTGACAGTCATGTTTCTGTTCAGCAAGGAAGAAGACTCGCCCCGTCTCAAGCAGTTGCGGGCGTTGTCGCTGTTTTCCACGCTCGGTCCGCGCGAACTGAAAACCGTAGACGGCCTGCTGCACGAGCGCAGCTTTCTCAAGGATGAAGTCATTTTCGACCAGGGCGAGGAGGGCCAGGCGCTCTATATCATCGAATCCGGCAAGGTGCTGATCTGCCGCCAGGGGCAGCCGACGGGCGGCAAGATCGCCGAGTTGGGGGAGGGGCGTCTTTTCGGCGAACTGGCGCTGCTCGACAACTCGCCGCGCGCGGCGCAGGCACGTGCAGCGGAGAACTGCACGCTTGCCGTCCTGTTTCGCGCCGACTTCCTCGGCCTGCTGGAAACCCATGCCGTGATCGCCTCGAAAATCTCCCTGCAACTGGCGCGCCACATCGGCCAGCGCCTGCGCGAGACCGTCACATCCCCCGCGTGGCAGCCGGAATGAACCGCAGCTCGGGTCCGGTGGTGTGGATCGGCATCATCGCCGCGACCTGCCTGCTGCTGTTTCTTTTCAAGAAGATTCTCTGGCTGGTGGTGCCCTTCCTGCTCGCCCTGATCATCTATTACTTCCTGCAGCCGGCGACGCACCGCCTGGTGCTGCACGGTCTGCATCGCAAGACTGCGGCCGCCATCACTGGCGGCGGCTTCATCCTGCTGCTGCTGATCTGCGCGGCCCTGTTGTTTCCGTGGATCAGTTCGCATGCAGTCAGCTGGCAGGAATCGATGGCACGCTACATCGAGGGCGGCAGCCGCCTGCTGCAGAAGACCATGGACGGGCTGGAAGTGCAGTTCGCCTTCCTCGAGCGCGCCAGCCTGAGCCGCAACGTCAGCGAGCAGATGGCGGCCTTCACCGAGACCTTCGCCCAGCGCTATCTCGCCGATTTCGTGGTGACGCTGGCGACCTGGCTGCCAGCGCTGCTGCTGGCGCCGTTTCTCGCCTTCTTCTTCCTGCGCGACGGGCGCCGGTTCACCCGATTCGTCGCCAATGCCGTACCGAACGCCTTTTTCGAGCGCACCCTCTATCTGATGCACGAAATGGACCGTACCGCACGCGCCTATTTCCAGGGCCTGATCAGCCTCACCATCCTCGACACGATTGCCCTGGCCATCGGTCTCTGGATCATCGGCATGTCGGCGCCGGTGCTGCTCGGCCTGGTCTGCGCCGTGCTGGCCTGGGTGCCTTATGTCGGCTCGATACTGGGCTGTCTGCTGGTGGTGCTGGTGGCGGCGACGGATTTCCCGCTCGATCCCTGGATGGCCTATGGCGCCATCATCGTCTTCATCCTGGTCAGGATGCTCGACGATTTCGTCTTCATGCCCCTCACCATCGGCCGCAGTCTGCGCATGCATCCCTTGCTCACCGTGCTGATGATCTTCGTCGGCGGCGCCATCGCCGGCGTAGCCGGGCTGATGCTGGTGCTGCCGCTGCTCGGGGTGGCGATGGTGGTGGGGGAGACGGTCGGCATGATCGTCACCGATCCGCGCCTGCAGGCGCGCCATGCGTATGCGCGGCGCCTGCGAAACGAACAGGCGGCGGCCGACCTTCAGGCCTGAGGCAGCGTCACCCGCGCGATCAAGCCGCCCCCTTCGCGCGGCAGCAGGTCGAGTGCGCCGCCATGGCTGCGCGCGATGCGTTCGACGATGGCCAGACCCAGTCCCGCGCCGCCGGCATCGGTGCGCGCGCCCTCCAGGCGCGTGAAAGGCCGCTTGAGGCGCTCGGCTTCGGCGGACGGGATGCCCGGGCCGCGATCCATCACCTCCAGCAGGAGCCGGTCCGCTTCACGGCGCGTGACCACTTTGACGGCGCCGCCGCCGTAGCGCAGGGCGTTGCTGACGAGGTTGCCGGCCAACCGCAGCATGCCGAGCGGCCGCAGCCGGCAAACGGGCAGGTCCCCCAGTTCCAGCGCGATTTTCGCGCCGCGCTTCTGCAGCGGTTCGACGACGTGGCGCACCACGGCATTCAGGTCGGTCGCCTCGGCCGGTTCGCCTTCCGTATCGCGGGCGAAGTCGAGGAACTGTCCGATGATCTTGTCCATGTCTTCGATGTCGGCTGCCATGCCCTCGCGCAAGGCGGCGTCGCCGCTCATCTCCGCCGCCAGGCGCAGGCGGGTGAGCGGGGTGCGCAGGTCGTGCGAGATGCCGGCGAGGATCAGGGCGCGGTCCTCGTCGAGCCGGGCAAGATCCTGCGACATCTGGTTGAAGGCATGGGTCACCGTGCGGATCTCGGCGGGGCCGCTTTCCGCGAGCGGGACTGGTTGGCGCCCGCGTCCGATCTCGCCGGCGGCATCGGTCAGGCCCTTGAGCGGGCGGGCGACGCGGAACATCACGAGGTAGGCGCCGGCCAGCGCCAGGCAGAGCACCGCCGCGCCCCAGCCCAGCCATTGCAGCGAGAAGTCGCGCTCCACGCGCTCGCGCGGCAGCATCACCCAGTACTCGTCGTCCTCCGCGATATGGAAGCTGACCCAGAAGCCCGCCTCGTCGTCGCGTGCCAGGGTGATGCGGGTGCGCGGGCCGAGGCTTTCCCGCACCAGTTCTGCGATGCGGCCGAACTGGCCGGGCAGCGGCTCGATCCTGTCGTCCTCCTCGGCGGGATAGACGCGGATGCCTTCCAGGCTGGACAGCTCGATCAGCAGTTCCAGGCGCTTGTCCGGCTGTGTCGTGAGCAAAGCGGTGCGCGTGAGGTTGACCGCGCTTACCACCAGTTGCGCCATCTGGCGCGCACGCGGTTCGCGCTCGGCCTGGGCGAAGATGGCGGCCCACGCGGCTGCGGCAACCACCATCAGGCTGGCAATGAGCAGGAAGGTGCGCCAGAGCAGGCTCTGCGGCAGCAATGCCATATCAACCTGACACAAGCCGCGTAAGCGGCTTCGGCTCAGTCGCCCCCAGCCTCGGGCAGGGGGGCGGGTCGATTGCAGTCATTGGTGCGGTTATGTGCTCGTGCCTTCCGGTACGAACACATAGCCGAAGCCCCAGACGGTCTGGATGTAGCGCGGCTTGGAGGGGTCTTCTTCGACCAGCTTGCGCAGGCGGGAAATCTGGACGTCGATGGCACGGTCGAACACCTCGTACTCGCGGCCGCGCGCGAGTTCCATCAGCTTGTCGCGCGATAGCGGCTGGCGCGGGTGCTGCAGCAGTACCCTGAGCACGGCGAACTCGCCTGTGGTGAGGGCATGCGACTCGCCCTTGCGCGTCAGAACGCGCGTGGCGAGGTTCACGCTGACCGAGCCGAAGTCGACCGTGCTCTCCTCGGCGGCGGGGGCACCGGCCGGCGGCGGCGCGGCGCGCCGGCGCAGCACGGCGTGGATGCGCGCCACCAGTTCGCGCGGATTGAAAGGCTTCGGCAGGTAGTCGTCGGCGCCCATCTCGAGACCGACGATGCGATCCACATCGTCGCCCTTGGCGGTGAGCATGATGATGGGCGTCGTGTCCTTGCTGCCGCGCAGGCGCCGGCACACGGACAGGCCGTCTTCCCCCGGCATCATCAGATCGAGCACGATCAGGTCGTAATGCTCGCGCGCCAGCGCCTTGTCCATGGCCGCCGCGCCGTCCACGGCCTTGACGGCGAAGCCTTGCTCCCCGAGATAGCGGTCGAGCAGGGCGCGCAGGCGCTGGTCGTCGTCGACGACGAGGATTTTTCCGCGGTTTTCTGCCATGTGGGAATCCTACCGGGAGACGCCGCCGCTGGCCAGATGGAAACAAAATTTTACAAAGCCGGGGACGCAGAACACAGATGGCTAACAAAGGCCGGCTACGATGCCCCCCGACAATCTGGCACAATGAAAACATGAAATACCGTGTGGCAATCATCGCAAGTTTGTTGCTGGCCTGTGCGGCGAGCCCGCCCGTCCAGGCACAGCCGGGCGGGCGCGACCCAGCCTGGCGCGCCGAGCGGCAGCCGCAACGCGATGCCCAGCGCGACGACGAGATGCAGCGACGACAACAGGAGCGCATGTCGGGCGAACAGGGCCGGCGGGGGCGTCTTTCGCCCGAAGAGCGCGAGCAGCTGCGGCGGGACATCCGCCAGCACGGCCGGGATGTCTATCGCGATCGTTCGCGCCGGTTCTAGGAATTGGCATGCGGCTCGCAACCCTCATGCTGTGTGCAGTGCTTGCCACCCCGGCGTGGGCCGCCGGCTCGCCGGAGGGCGGCAGCATCCCGAAGCGTCCGGCAGCACAGCAGGAACTGAAGGAGCGCGTGCTAGATCACATCGAGTCTAAGATCAGGATCCTGCAGGCCGCCCATGCCTGCGTCAGCGCGGCGAGAAATGCCGAAGCCATGGCGGTTTGCCATGCGCAGGAGCGCAAGCAAATGAAGGAACTGCGCGACAGGGATCGCCAGGGCGTCAAGGCCGGTTCGCCTTAGTTATGGCGATGGAGTCGAGATGGACATGAAACAGGTCAATGCTGGCAAGCTGCGCGCCATCGGCTACGATGCCGGCGCGCGCACGCTGCGCGTCGAGTTCGACGACCGCCGCGTGGTGGAATACGCCAACGTGCCGTCCGAGACCTGGCGGCGCCTGAGCACCTCAGGCGCGATGTGGAGCTATTTCCGCGACAACATCGAGGACGAGTACGCGGCGCGGCGCGTTAAGTAGGCGAACTTTCACGCTTCCGGCCGTGATCAAATGCGGTCGATGTTGCGGCGCAGGCTAACTCGGCGAAGCCGATGTTAAGCGCCGAAGGCGCGGCCGGAGTCACAACATCGAGGACGAGTACGCGGCGCGGCGTGTGAAGTAAAAGTCAGTCCCCGCAACACGGCGAACGGGAGGGCGCCATCGGGTAGAATCCGCCTCGTGAAACTTCTTGCCATCGAATCTTCCACCGAACTGCTGACCCTCGCGTTGTATTTCGACGGCCGCATCGTCGAGCGCGAGGGCGCGCGCGGCGTCTCCCACTCCGAAATCGCCCTGCCGTTGCTGCAAGGCCTGCTCGATGAGCAGGGGGTGGCGCTGGCCGGCCTGGACGGCATCGCATTCGGTGCCGGCCCCGGCGCGTTCACCGGCCTGCGGCTGGCGGCTAGTGTGGCGCAGGGACTGGCCGTCGGCGCCGGTCTGCCCGTCGTCGGCGTCGGCAGTCTGGAGGCGCTGGCCCTGGAGCTGGGGGATGGGCGGGTGTACGCCTGCACCGACGCACGCATGAACGAGGTCTACTGCGCGGCTTACCGCGTGCAGGGCGACCTCGTGGAGAACATGCTCGCCCCTGCCGTGGTCGCGCCGGACAGCGCGCCCCTGCCGCAGGGGCAGGGCTGGCTGGGCGGCGGCAGCGGCTTTGCCGCCTACCCGGACCGCCTGCGCGCGAGCCTGGGCGGCTGCCTTGCCGCCGTGCGCGCCGAGGCGCGTCCGCGCGCCGCCGCGGTGGCGCGTCTGGCGGCGCCGCGCCTGGCGCGCGGGGAAGCGCTCGATGCCGCCCTCGCGGCGCCGCTCTACGTGCGCGACAAGGTTGCGCTGACGACCCGGGAGAGGCTGGCGGCCGGAGGCCTCAAATGAGTGCGCCGCACGGTTGCCCGCGAACCGGAGCCGCGCAGCGGCGAACCGCCGTCACCCCCTCCTATGGGGAGGGGGGCGGTGGAAAGGCGGTCCAGTGAGCGCCGTGTTGCAGAACGCGCCGGTGCTGGCACCCATGCGGCCGGAAGAAATCGATGCCGTGATGGCGATCGAGCAGCGCGCCTATCCGTTCCCGTGGACCCGCGCGAACTTCGCCGACTCGCTGGCCGCCGGCTACAGCGCATGGACCTGCCGCATGGAAGGCGAGTTGATCGGCTACGCCGTGATGATGCTGGTGCTCGACGAGGCGCATCTGCTCAACATCACCGTCGCGCCGGACTGGCAGCGGCACGGCTACGGCCTGCTCGTCATGCACCACCTGTTCGGCGTGGCGCGCGCGCACGGGGCGGCGCGCCTGTTCCTCGAGGTGCGGCCGACCAATGCACCGGGACAGGGGCTCTACCGCAAGCTCGGCTTCGAGACCATCGGCCGGCGGCGCGGCTACTATCCTGCCGGCAGCGGACGCGAAGATGCCGTGGTGATGGTGCTGACTTTATGACCAGGCGCGAAAGCATCCTGCGTGAGATGGGACTGGCGCCGCTGTGGCGGCTGCGGGACAAACCGGCGCTGCCGACGCAGGCGACGGCCGAGGGGGAACCGATGCCGGCATCGCCTGCCGCTGCGCCGGCGGCTGACGAACGGACCCGGCGCATCGCCGCCATGGGCTGGGACGAACTGAAGTCGACGGTGGCGGAGTGCCGCGACTGCCGCCTGTGCGAACAGCGCAAGCAGGCAGTGCTCGGCGTCGGCGACATCGAAGCCGACTGGCTCTTCGTCGGCGAGGGACCGGGCGCCGAGGAGGACGAGAAAGGCGAGCCCTTCGTCGGCCAGGCCGGCAAGCTGCTCGACGCCATGCTGGCGGCCATCGATCTGCAGCGCGGCAGGAAGGTTTACATCGGCAACGCGGTGAAATGCCGCCCGCCCAACAACCGCACGCCGGAGCTGGAGGAGACGGCGGCCTGCTTCCCCTATCTGCAGCGGCAGATCGAGCTGATCCGGCCGAAGCTGATCGTTGCGCTGGGCAAGCCGGCCGCCGAGACGCTGCTCAACGCCGAGGTCAAGGTCGGCGCTTCGCGCGGCAGGCTGTTCGACTACCGCGGCATCCCGCTCATCGTCACCTACCACCCGGCCTATCTGCTGCGCAACCTGGCCGATAAGGCGAAGGCCTGGGAAGACCTCTGCTTCGCCCGGCGCACCATGAAGGGACTGGACGATGTCGGCGGGTAAGGAAGGCTCCGTCCGTGCCATCCTCTATGCGCTGGCCGCCAACTTCGGCATCGCCGTCTCCAAGTTCGCCGCGGCCTGGTGGACCAACTCCGGCTCGATGCTGGCCGAGGCGATCCATTCCACGGCGGACTGCGTGAACCAGCTGCTGCTGCTGTTCGGCATGAAGGAAGCGAGGCGGCCGGAGAACGCCGACCATCCGCTCGGCTACCACCGCGTCACCTACTTCTGGTCGATGATCGTCGCGCTGCTGCTGTTCTTCATGGGCGGCGCGTTTTCCGTGTACGAAGGCATCGAGCGCCTGCGCCATCCGCATCCGCTGGAAAACGGCCTGGTCGCGCTCGCCGTGCTCGGAGTCGCCGTCATACTGGAAGCCTTCTCGCTCGCCGGCGCGATGCGCGAGATCCGCAAGGTCGCCGGCGGCAAGCCCTTCCTGCGCTGGTTCCGCGAGACGCGCGAGTCCGAGCTGATGGTGGTGGCCGGCGAGGATATCGCCGCCCTGGCGGGACTGACTTTGGCGTTCATCGCCGTGGCGGTCGCCCTCGCCAGCGGCAACCCGCTGTGGGACGCGCTCGGCACCATCTGCGTCGGCGCCGTGCTGATGGTCATCGCGGTGATGATCATGATCGAGGTGAAGGGGCTCATCGTCGGCGAGTCCGCCTCGCCCGAGCAGCGCGAGGCGATCCGGCGCTTCGTCGCCGCCCAGCCCGAGGTGGCCGAGGTGCTCAATGTCATCACCCTGGCCTGGGGCGACAAGGTGGTGATCGCCGTCAAGGCGCGCATGGCGGAAGGCGGGCGGATCAGCGGCGCCGAGCTGGTCGGCCGCATCAACGCCGTCGAGGCGCGCCTGGAAGCCGAGTTCCCGCAGGCGAAATGGGTATTCTTCGAGCCCGACATCCGTTGAAATCCGGCCTAAAATCGTTTCCGCATCACCATCAACCCAGGAGAATCCGATGCGCCTCAAGCTTCTTGCATTGCTCGCCCTCGTCGCCAGCCTGCTGTCCGGCTGCGGCTACAACCAGATCCAGACCACCGACGAGCAGGTGAACGCCGCCTGGTCGGAAGTGCTCAACCAGTACAAGCGCCGCGCCGACCTGATCCCGAACCTGGTGCAGATCGTGCAGGGCTATGCCGCGCACGAGAAGGAGGTGCTGACGAGAGTCACCGAGGCGCGCGCCAACGTCGCCGGCCTCAAGGCCACGCCCGAGCTGATCAACGACCCGGCCGCCTTCGCCAAGTTCCAGGCCGCCCAGTCGCAGCTCTCCGGAGCGCTGGCGCGCCTGCTGGCGGTGGCCGAGAACTACCCGAACCTCAAGGCCGACGCCAACTTCCGCGACCTGCAGGCGCAGGTGGAGGGCACCGAGAACCGCATCGCCGTGGCGCGCAACCGCTACATCAAGGCGGTGCAGGAGTACAACGTCACGGTGCGGGTCTTCCCCAACAACCTGACGGCGATGCTGTTCGGCTACAAGACCAAGGCCAACTTCACGGTCGAGGACGAGAAGGCGATCTCGGCGCCGCCGGCGATCAAGTTCGACACGGCGCCGGCCGCCAAGTAAGCCGCGATGCTGCGCCTGCTCGCGGCGCTCTGGCTGGCGCTGTCGCTGGCGGTCGCTCAGGCGGCGGACGATCCCGTCGCCGTGCCGGCGCTCAAGGCGCGGGTCACCGACCTCACCGGCACACTGGGCGGCGAGCAGACTGCGTTGCTTGAAGCCGAGCTGGCGCGACTCGAACGCGAACGCGGCAGCCAGATCGCCGTCCTGCTGGTGCCGACCACCCGGCCGGAGAGCATCGAGTCGTATTCGATCCGCGTCGCCGAGGCCTGGAAGCTCGGCCGCAAGGGCACCGACGATGGCATCCTGATCCTCGTCGCCAAAAACGACCGCAAGCTGCGCATCGAGGTCGGCCGCGGCCTCGAAGGCGCTGTGCCGGATGCCGTCGCCAAGCGCATCGTCGCCGAAGCGATCAGTCCGCGCTTCAAGGAGGGCGATTTCTTCGGCGGGCTGCAGGCCGGCGTGGCGAAACTGCAGGCTGTCATCGCCGGCGAGGCGCTGCCGCCGCCGCAATCCGCCGCGCCCCCGGGCAACGCGGCGATGGACCTGGAAAGCCTGTTCGCCATCGGCATGGTCATCGCCACCGTCTTCGGCTCCATGCTGGGGCGACTGTTCGGCCGGCTGGGCGGGGCCACCGTTGCCGCCAGTGTAGTCGGCGGCCTCGCTTGGCTGGTGTCCGGCTCGGCGCTTGCCGCGATCCTCGGCGCCGTCCTCGTGTTCATCTTCGTGCTGGCCTTGGCCTCATCGGGACGCGGCGACGGCTGGTCTGCGGGCGGCTGGGGCGGTGGAGGAGGGGGCTGGGGCGGCGGTTCCGGCGGCGGCTGGTCCGGCGGAGGAGGTGATTTCGGCGGCGGCGGCGCTTCAGGAGACTGGTGATGAACTTGAAACGCATCTTGAGGCATCTTTTCCTGCCCCAGTGGAGCATCGGGCTGGCCTTCCCGCAGCGCGTGCGGCAGGCGATCGAACATGCCATCGCCGAATCGGAAAAGCGCCACGACGCCGAACTGCGCTTCGCCGTCGAGGCGGGACTGACTTTGCCGGCCCTGCTGCAGGGTCAGAGCGCCAGGCAGCGCGCCGTCGAGGTGTTCTCGCAGCTGCGCGTGTGGGACACCGAGCACAACAGCGGCGTGCTGATCTACGTCCAGCTGGTCGACCGCAAGGTCGAACTCCTCGCCGACCGCGGCGTCAATGCGCGGGTGTCGCAGGAAGAATGGAATGTCATCTGCCACCGCCTAGAGCGGCGCTTCCGCAAGGGGGAATTCGAGCAGGGCACGCTCGCCGCCATCGGGGAGATCACCGAACATCTGGCGCGGCACTTTCCGCCGCGCGAGAAGAATCCGAACGAGCTGCCCAACCGGCCGGTCGTGCTGTGATCAGGCAGCAGGCGCCGGGCCGTCCCAAGCCAGCTGTAACGTAAAGCAAGGAGCGTAGAGAATTCCCGTCACCCCCTTCCCCAGGAAGGGGGCTGGGGGGAAGGTCAATGGTGCGCGTTGACGTTCTTCGCCGCGGCGAGCAGCTGCTCCAGCTCCTCGCCGTGCCGTCGCATGTTGCGGCGGTGCCAGAAGCCGACCAGCAGCATGGCCAGGCTGACGAAGACGCCGAACAGGACGATCACCACGTAGATGGAGAAGTCGAGATACACCAGCAGGGCGTAAAAGCCGAGCATCACCAGGATGCTGGTGTTCTCGTTGAAGTTCTGCACGGCGATGGAGTGCCCGGCGCCCATCAGGATGTGGCCGCGGTGCTGCAGCAGGGCATTCATCGGCACGACGAAGAAGCCGGCCATCGCTCCCACGACGACCATCATGACGAGCGCCACCGGCAGGCCGGTGACGAAGATCATGCCCATCACGACGACGCCCATGCCGATGCCGACCGGCAGCACTCTCACCGACTTGTCGAGCGCCACGGCCTTGGCGGCGATGACGGCGCCCGCCGCGATGCCAAGCGCCACCACGCCCTGCAGCACGGTGGCCTTGTCGAGGGGCAGGCCGAGGGCCTTGTCGGCCCACTTCAGCACGATGAACTGCAGGGTGGCGCCGGCGCCCCAGAACAGCGTGGTGACGGCCAGCGAGATCTGGCCCAGCTTGTCGCGCCAGAGCAGGCGCACGCAGTGCCAGAATTCCCGCATCAGGTAGGCGGGGTTCTTGTGCAGCGGCTTGTGGTCGACGCCGGTGTCCGGAATGTAGAAATTGAAGATGGCGGCGATCAGGTAGAGCAGGGAGATCACCACCATGGCCACCTCGGCCGGCGTGTCGATCGGGGTGTCGACGCCGGGAAGGTCGATGGTCAGCAGGAAGCCGCTTACCTTCGGGTTGATCAGCACGCCGCCGAGCACCGTGCCGAGGATGATGGCGGCTACGGTCAGGCCCTCGATCCAGCCGTTGGCGACGACCAGCTTGTCGTGCGGCAGGTACTCGGTGAGGATGCCGTACTTGGCCGGCGAATAGGCGGCGGCGCCGAGGCCGACCACGCCATAGGAGAGCAGCACGTAGTAATAGAGCGGGATGCCGAGGACGTCCAGCATCGGCACCGTCGCCACCAGCAGCATGAAGCAGCCGGCGATCTTGATGGTGTTGCTGATCAGCATGACGCGGCCCTTGGCCATCGAATCGGCGAAGGCGCCGACGAAGGCGGCTAGCGCGACGTAGGAGACGGTGAAGAACAGCTTCAGCAGGGGTTCGTACTGGGCCGGGGAGTGGATGTCCCGCAGCATGGCGATGGCGGCGATGAGGAGCGCATTGTCGGCGAGCGCGGAAAAGAACTGCGCCGCCATGATGATGTAGAAGCCGAGATTCATGCGGCGGCGCGCGGCCTTGCGGTGAGGTGAGCCGTCATCGTTTTTTATGGGCTTAGGGTGGCGGCTTTATACCATGAAGTGCCGGCCTATGTCGGAAGTCATACCCGGCTGGCGTCACGATGCGTGGCCACTAGGTTTGAAGGACGGACGCAACAATCAGGCTTTCTTATATGCCCAATTTGTGCTTGAATATCAGTCTATAAGAAAACTTCAGGGGAGTAGGTTATGGCCGATCGGAGACTTCAGGTTTTTCACGCCGTCGCCAAACAATTGTCGTTCACCAAGGCGGCGGAAGTGCTGTTCATGACGCAGCCCGCCGTAACCTTCCAGATCAAGCAGTTGGAAGAGCATTTCAACACCCGCCTGTTCGACCGCGGGCACGGCAAGATCACGCTCACGCCGGCGGGCGAGACGGTGCTCGAATACGCCGAGCGCATCCTCGGCCTGTCCTCCGAACTTGATGTGCGACTGGCCGAGATGACCGGCCAGATCGGCGGGCCGCTGCTGGTCGGCGCCAGCACCACCATCGCCGAGTTCATGCTGCCGCGCATCCTCGGCGAGTTCAAGTCGCAATACCCGAATGTGCGGCCGCGCCTGATCGTCGCCAATTCCGAGTCGATCGAGACGCGGGTGGCCGAGCATACCCTCGACATGGGCCTGATCGAGGCGCCCTCGCACCAGACCAACCTGCAGTGCGAAGTCTGCTGCGACGACGAGCTGCTGGTGATCTGCGCGCCGGGGACGCCGCTGGGCAAGAACAAGGAACTCACCCCGCAACTGCTGGCGACGCATCCCTTCGTCAGCCGCGAGCCGGGTTCCGGCACGCGCGAAGTGACGGACAACTATTTCCGCAGCGCCGGCGTGCCGCCGGACAGCCTGAACATCGTCATCGAACTGGGCAGCCCGGAGGCGATCAAGGGCGTGGTGGAAACCGGCATCGGCTTCGCCATCGTCTCGCGCGCTTCCGTGGCCAAGGAAAAGCGCCTCGGCGACCTGCTCGCCATCCCGCTCAAGCCGCGCCTGACGCGCACGCTGTCGATGGTCTACCCGAAGGAGAAGTTCCGCTCGCGGCTGGTCAATACCTTCGTCGAGTTCGCCAAGGACAAGCTGCAGCAGTTCGCGGCGAAGCAGGGCTGATCAGCCGATTCCGACTTGACCCGCCCGACCCGCGCCACCATCGATCTTTCCGCCCTGCGCGGCAATCTGGCCGTTGCACGCCAGCATGCCGGCGCGGCGCGCCTGTGGGCCGTCATCAAGGCCGATGCCTACGGCCACGGCCTGATGCGCGCGGCCGGCGCGCTCGAAGACCTTGCTGACGGTTTCGCGCTGCTCGATCTGGCCGATGCCATTGCCCTGCGCGAGGCCGGCTTCCGCCAGCCCATCCTGCTGCTCGAGGGTTTTTTCGAGGCCGACGAGATCCCGCTGCTGGCCGAGCACGGCCTGACACCGGTGGTGCATACCCTGGAGCAGGTGGAGATGCTGACGAGTGCCGCGCTCCCGGCACGACTGCCGGTGTACCTGAAGATCAACACCGGCATGAACCGGCTTGGCCTGTCCGCTGAAGAGTTCCATGCCGCGCTCACCGCACTGGATACCTTGTCCTGCGTCGCCTCGGTCACCTTGATGACGCATTTCGCCGATGCCGACCTGGAGCGCGGCATCGTCTGGCAGATGGCGCGTTTCGATGAGGCCGTGCAGGGCTGCGATCAGGCAGTCAGCCTGGCCAACTCGGCGGCGCTGCTGCGCTTTCCCGAGGCTCGCCGCGGCTGGGCGCGGCCCGGCATCATGCTCTACGGCTCCTCGCCCTTTCCGCAGGACGAGAGCGCCGAGGCACTCGGGCTGCGTCCGGCGATGACGCTCTCCAGCCAGCTCATCGCGGTGCAGGATCTCGCGGCTGGCGAACGCATCGGCTACGGCGGCATCTTTACCGCCGAGCGGCCGATGCGCATCGGCATCGTCGCCTGCGGCTATGCCGATGGCTATCCGCGCCACGCCCCAACCGGCACGCCGATCCTCGTCGAAGGCCGGCGCACGCGCACCGTCGGACGCGTCTCGATGGACATGATCATGGTCGACCTCGATGGCATCCCCGACGCCGGCATCGGCTCGCCGGTGGTGTTGTGGGGCGAGGGTATGCCGGTCGACGAGGTCGCCGCTGCTGCCGGCACCGTCAGCTACGAGCTGCTTTGCGCGCTGGCACCGAGGGTACCCGTAATCGAGACTAATGGATGATTTGCACGGAGCAACACCGGCGGCGAGCAGGAAGGTAACCCATCTGTGGCCGGACGAGAGCAGCGACGCTTGCGAAAGCATCGCGTAATTGAAAAAATCCGCAGAGAACTGCTGAGTCGATTCCTGGTTCGCTTTCACATGTCGCTGATCGTGGCGGGCAGTCTGGGCATGGCCGTCATCGCCAACAAGTTCCTGCTCTTGGCGGGACTCGACACGATGTGGCTGCGCTACCTGTGGGCGATGGTGGCCAGCTATCTGGTCTTCCTGCTCGGTATCAAGTGCTGGCTGCTGTATGCCGGATACGCCTGGCCGCGCAGGAGCAATGTCGATGCCGACCTGCCGGACTTGTCCGGCAGCGGATGGGGTGGAGGTGGCGGCCCGTCCGGCGGCAGCAAGTCGGTCTTTTCGGGCGGTGGCGGCGATTTCGCCGGCGCTGGTGCCAGCGGGGATTTCGATACAGCCGGCAGCGCCATTGCGAACAGCGGTAGCGATGCGGCCTCCGGCATCGGCGATGCCGTCTCCAAGGCCGGCAGTGCCGTCGGCGATCTGGGCGGGGGCGACGAGGGCGGCTGCGCCCTGGCACTGACGCTGATTCTCATCGCCATCGTACTGGCGGCGGTATTCGGCTCGGCCGTCTATATCGTATTCAACGCGCCCGCCATTCTGGCCGAGGCCGTCTTCGAGGTGCTGCTGGCCGGTGGTCTGGTGCGCGCCTCGCGGCGCGCCGAAGAGGCGAGTTGGATCCATGGCGTGTTTCGTGTCACCTGGGCGCCATTCGCGCTTATTCTTGGGGTCGTGATGGCGTTCGCCGCGTGGGCGCATGTGGCTTATCCGCAGGCGCATACCGTGAGCCAGTTGCTGGCGCAAGCTAGGCAGTCCGATGAAAAAAGGTAGAACGATCTACACCTGTACCGAATGCGGCGGCAGCTCGCCCAAGTGGCAGGGCCAGTGCCCGCACTGTTCAGCCTGGAACACCCTCGTCGAGACCTTGGCCGAGGCCGCGCCGACCAACCGCTTCTCCGCCATCGCCGGCAGCGGCAAGCTGCAGCGCCTGGCCGAGATCAGCCCGCGCGAGGAGACCCGCGTCGCCACCGGCATCGAGGAATTCGACCGCGTGCTCGGCGGCGGGCTGGTGGCTGGCGGCGTCGTGCTGATCGGCGGCGATCCGGGCATCGGCAAGTCGACCCTCCTGCTGCAGGCGCTGGCGCAACTCGCCGGACGCCAGGCGGCGCTTTACGTCTCCGGCGAGGAGTCGGGCGAGCAGGTGGCGTTGCGCGCGCGGCGCCTGCAGCTGGAGGTCGGCGGCCTGCAGCTGCTGACGGAAATCCATCTCGAGAAGATCCTCGCCGCGCTGGCGGAACACCAGCCGCGCATCGCGGTGATCGACTCGATCCAGACGCTGTACTCCGACGCCCTGCAGTCAGCGCCCGGCTCGGTGGCCCAGGTGCGCGAATGCGCCGCCCAGCTGACGCGCTACGCCAAGCAGGCCGGCACCTGCATCGTCTTCGTCGGCCACGTGACGAAGGAGGGCGCGCTGGCCGGGCCGCGCGTGCTCGAGCACATCGTCGACACCGTGCTCTATTTCGAGGGCGATCCGAATTCCAGCTTCCGCCTGGTACGGGCCGCGAAGAACCGCTTCGGCGCGGTCAATGAATTGGGCGTCTTCGCCATGACCGACCGCGGCCTGCGCGGCGTGTCGAATCCGTCTGCGCTGTTCCTGTCGCACCATGAGCAGCAGGTGGCCGGCTCCTGCGTGCTGGTGACGCAGGAGGGCACGCGCCCGCTGCTGGTGGAGATCCAGGCGCTGGTGGACGAGGCGCATTCGCCCAGCCCGCGGCGGCTCTCCGTCGGTCTCGAGCAGAACCGCCTGGCCATGCTGCTGGCGGTGCTGCACCGCCATGCGGGGATTGCCTGCTTCGACCAGGACGTCTTCGTCAACGCCGTCGGCGGCGTCAGGATCGGCGAGCCGGCGGCCGACCTGGCCGTGCTGCTGGCCATCGTCTCCAGCCTGCGCAACCGGCCGCTGCCGCAGAAGCTGATCGCCTTCGGCGAGATCGGCCTGGCCGGCGAGATCCGGCCGGCGCCGCGCGGCCAGGAGCGCCTCAAGGAAGCCGCCAAGCTTGGCTTCACCCAGGCCCTGATCCCGAAAGCCAACGCGCCGAAGCAACCAATCAAGGGGATCGAGGTCATAGCCCTGGATCGGGTCGAGCAGGCCGTCGAGAAATTGCGCGATTTGCAATGAAACTTTCCTGGCAGATGCTGAAGCGGGACTTTCGCGCCGGCGAACTGCGCCTGCTCGGCCTGGCGCTGCTCATCGCCGTGGCCAGCCTGACCAGCGTCAGCTTCTTCACGGACCGCCTTTCGCGCGCGCTGACGCGCGAGGCGCACCAGCTGCTCGGCGGCGACCTGCTGCTGCTGGCTGATCATCCCTGGGATGCCAGCTACCGGGCGGAAGCCGGCCGGCTCGGCCTGCGTATCACCGGCAGCGTCGGCTTCCCGAGCATGACTACGCTCAATGGCGCCAGCCAGCTGGCCGACATCAAGGCCGTCGAGCCGGGCTATCCGCTGCGCGGCAGCCTGCGCACGGCGCCGGGGCTGAACCTGCCGGATGCGGAGACGAACCAGACGCCCGGGCACGGCACGGTATGGCTGGACGAGCGGCTGATGGCGGCGCTGGAGGCAAAGGTCGGCGACGTCGTGCAGCTCGGCAATGCCCGCTTCGCCGTCTCCGCGGTACTGACTTTGGAGCCCGACCGCGGCGTGAACTTCTTCAACATCGCGCCGCGCCTGATGATGCATGCCGGCGACCTGCCGGCCACGCAGCTGATCCAGGTCGGCAGCCGGGTCACTTGGCGCCTGCACCTGGCCGGCGAGGCGAAAGCCGTCGCCGCCTACCGCAAGTGGGCGGAAGATCGCCTCGGCCGCGGCGAACGCGTCGAAAGCCTCGACAACGCGCGACCGGAGGTGCGCGGCGCACTGGAACGCGCCGAGAAGTTCCTGCGCCTGGCGGCGCTGCTGGCGGCTGTGCTGGCGGCGGTCGCCGTCGGGCTGGCGGCGCGCCGCTACATGCAGCGCCATCTCGACGGCTGCGCGGTGATGCGCTGCCTGGGCGCGCGGGAGGGACAACTGCTGCGCCTGTATGTCGGCGAATTCCTGCTCTTCGGGGCCATCGCCTCGGCGCTCGGCTGCCTGGCCGGCTTCGCCGCGCAGCATGCGCTGGAGCGGCTGCTGGCGAGCCTGCTGACGAGCGAATTGCCGCCGCCGTCCCTGCTGCCGCTGGCCTACGGCTTCGCCGTCGGCCTGGCGCTGCTGGCCGGTTTTGCCCTGCCGCAGCTGATGCGCCTGCGCAACGTGCCGACGGTGCGCGTGCTGCGGCGCGAATGGGCCGAAGCCGAGCCGCTGGCCTGGACCGGTTACGCCTTCGGCGCGGCGGTGCTGGCCGGCCTGATGCTGTGGATGGCGGCCGATCTCAAGCTCGGCCTGTGGGTGCTCGGCCTGTTCTCGCTCGCCGTCGCCGTCTATGCTGGCGTGGCGCGCCTGGCGCTCGCCGCCGCCGGCCGCCTGCGCGGTGCCGCCGGCGCCGGCTGGCGCTATGGCATCGCCTCGCTGGCGCGGCGGCGGGGCGCCAGCGTGATCCAGGCGGTGGCGCTCGGCCTCGGCATGACCGCGCTGCTGCTGCTGACCCTGGCGCGCGACGACCTGCTCGCCACCTGGAAACGCAGCATGCCGCCTGATGCGCCCAACCGCTTCGTCATCAACGTCCAGCCCGAGCAGCGCGGGCCGGTGCGCGAGCTGTTCGCCGCGCAGGGGCTCGAGAAGCCCGAACTGCTCCCCATGGTGCGCGGTCGCCTGGTGGCGGTGAATGGCAAGCCCGTCAGCGCGGCGGACTACGCCGAGGAGCGCGCCCAGCGCCTGGTCGAGCGCGAGTTCAATCTGTCCTGGATGGCAGCAATGCCCGAGGGGAATTCCCTCTCCGCCGGCCGCTGGTTCGCGGTGCAGGATGCCGGCGTGCCGCAGTTTTCCGTGGAGCAGGGCCTGGCAGAGACGCTCAAGCTGAAGCTGAACGACGTGCTGTCCTACGAAATTGCCGGCCGCCGGCTGGAGGCGAAGATCACCTCGCTGCGCAAGCTCGACTGGGATTCGATGCGGGTGAACTTCTTCGTCGTCACGCCGCCCGGCGTGCTGGAATCGTTCCCGGCCAGTTACATCACCAGCTTCCATCTGCCGCCCGAGCGGAGCGGCTTCGTCGGCGAACTGGTGGCGGCCTATCCGAACCTGACGGTGATCGACGTCGCCTCCATCCTGCGCCAGTTCCAGTCGGTGATGGACCAGCTGGCGCGGGCGGTGCAGTTCATCTTCGCCTTTTCCCTGGTCGCCGGCCTGGCCGTGCTGTTTGCCGCGCTGGAGTCCACCCACGATGAGCGCGAATACGAGATCGCCGTGCTGCGCACCCTCGGCGCGCGCAACCGCCAGTTGCGCGCCGCGCTGGCGGCGGAGTTCGTCGCGCTGGGCGCCATCGCCGGCGTGGTGGCCGGCGTCGGCTCGGCGCTGATCAGCTGGCTGCTGGGCCGTTTCGTCTTCCAGATGCCTTACGAGCCGGCCTGGCTGGTGCTCCCGGTCGGCGTGGCGGGGGGGATCCTCGGCATCACGCTCGCCGGACTGGCCGGCACCACGCGCATCCTCCGTGCGCCCGCCTTGCAAAGCCTGCGTGCGCTGGCCTGACATTCGTGATATTTATCACCAAAGGTATAGGCAGGCCGGAATCCCGCTGCTATACTCGACATTAAAAATAGAACACAACCTCCTGTGTCAGCGCGGATTTTCTGCGACTTGGCTCCACGGGAGCGTTTGAGGAGGTCATGCCTGATTTTTGGACGGCGGTCGTGCTGCTGCTGGCAGTTGCGGCTGTAATTTTCATCCTGTGGCGAATCGCCGCGCTCCATGCGGCGACGAAGGATCTCCCTTCCGGCATCGAATCGGCCATGGCGGAGAAGCACCGTGCCATGCTGGCCGACCTGCACGACGGCCTCAGCCGGCAGGGTGACCGCCTGCTGTCGCAGAACGCCGAATCCGGCGAGCGGCTGCAGAAAACCCTGGCCGAACTGAATGCCTCGTTCCAGGCGCGACAGGACCAGTTGCGCGCCGAAGTCCTCGAACAGATCATGCTCAAGCTGGCGGAACAGGCGCGCGCCGACCGCGAACTGCTGCAGACCGGGCTGACGCAGTCTTCGGCCCAGCTTTCCGCCAGCATGGAAAGTCTCACCCGCAGCATCAACGAGCGCCTCGAGCAGATCAGCGGGCGCGTCAGCGAGCGCCTCGACGAAGGCTTCAAGAAGACCAACGAGACCTTCGCCAACGTGATGGCGCGCCTGGCCACCATCGACGAGGCGCAGAAGAAGATCGACGGCCTCACCAGCAACGTCGTGGGTCTGCAGGAACTGCTCGGCGACAAGAAGGCGCGCGGCGCCTTCGGCGAGGTGCAGCTCGAAGCCCTGGTGCGCAACACCCTGCCGCCGGACAGCTTCGCGTTCCAGTTCACGCTTTCCAACGGCACCCGCGCCGACTGCGTGCTGAAGCTGCCCGAGCCGACCGGCCTGGTGGCGGTGGATTCGAAATTCCCGCTGGAGAACTACCACCGCATGTTTGCGCCCGACTGCTCCGAGTTCGAGCGCCGTGCTGCGCAGACCGACTTTCGCGTCGACCTGAAAAAGCACATCGACGCCATCGCCTCGAAGTACATCCTGCCCAACGAAACCTCCGACGGCGCCGTGATGTTCGTGCCGGCCGAAGCGGTGTTCGCCGAGATCCACGCCTACCATCCGGAAACGGTCGGCTACGCCATGCAGAAGCGCGTCTGGATCGTCTCGCCGACGACGCTGATGGCGGTGCTCAACACCGCGCGCGCCGTGCTGAAGGACGTCGAGACGCGGCACCAGATCCATATCATCAAGGATGCGCTGGGCAAGCTGTCGAAGGACTTCGCCCGCTTCGACGAGCGCATGCAGAAGCTGGCCACCCACATCGACCAGGCGCAGAAGGACGTGCAGGACGTGCAGGTCAGCAGCCGCAAGATCAGCGGCCAGTTCGCCCGCATCGAAGGCGTCGAACTGGACGGCATCGAGCAGCCGCCGGCGATCGCCGCCGTGCCCTTGCGCAAGGCGGGGGAGGAATGATGGCGCGGCGCAAACCCTTCCTTTGGACAATCCTGGCGGCGCTGGGCGTCCTGGGGTTCTGCGGCGCGGCGCTGGCGCTCGGCCCCGGCGAAGGCAGCCGGCCGTTCGGCGTCGTCTGGTTCGCCGGCCTGGGCAGCATCGGCGCCCTCGGCGGCTGGCTGGCCTGGAACTCGATCACCTCGCCGAACCGCCTGCGCGAGCAGCTCGGCCTGATCGACACCGCCTTCCGCTGCCTGGATATCGCCATGGTCGGCGTCGACGGGCGCGGCGGCATTTTCTTCGCCAACGCCGCGGCGGCGAAGCTGGCCGGCATCGAACAGACGGCGCTGACCGGCCGCGCCTTCGCCGAGGTTTTCCCCCTGCACAGTGCGGCCGACGGCTCGCCGGTGCTGCTCGAGGAGCTGCGCGCCGCGGAGGGCGGCAAGGCTCCGGCACAGCGCGCCGTGCTGCGCGACGCCGCCGACAACGAGCACGTGCTCGACATCAGCTGCGCCAGTGACGTGGGCGGCGACAACCCGGTGACCTTCCTCGCCATGGAGGACGTCTCCGTGCCGCGCGGCATATCGCTGGAGCTGTTCTGGCAGGCCAACCATGACGCCCTGACCGGCCTGGTGAACCGCCGCGGCTTCGAGGAGCAGCTGCACAAGGCCATCGCCGTCGGCGGCGAGGGGGACAAGCAGCACACCCTGCTGTTCATCGATCTCGACCGTTTCAAGCTGATCAACGACAGCGGCGGGCATGCCGCCGGCGACGAGTTCCTGCGCCAGATCGCCGCCGTGCTGCGCGCGCGCGTGCGCACCACCGACGTGCTGGCGCGCATGGGCGGCGACGAGTTCGCCGTGCTGCTGCATGCCTGCCCGGTGGAGCAGGCGCTGCGCATCGCCAACGCCATTCGCCAGGACGTCTCGAACTTCCGTTTCGTCTGGCGCGAGAAGGTGTTCCATGTCGGCGCCAGCATCGGCCTCGTCGTGCTGTCCGATCCCGCTGCCAGCGCCGAGGAGGTGATGGAACAGGCGGACTCGGCCTGCTACACGGCGAAGGAGGCCGGCCGCGACCAGATCCGCGTCTATCACGCCAAGGCCGCCAGCCAGCAGCCGCGCGCCGACATGAACATCGTCGAGACCATCCACGACGCCATCGAGCGCAACGGTTTCCGCCTGTTCCGCCAGCGCATCGCCGGCCTCGACGAGGCCAACGCCAGGGCGCGCCATTTCGAACTGTTGCTGCGCATGGTCGACCGCGAAGGGAAGATCGTGCCGCCGATGGTGTTCATTCCGGCCGCCGAACGGCACAACATGATGCAGGCCATCGACCGCTGGGTGATCGCCAACGCCCTGCCGGCCATTCGCCGCGAGTGTGAAGCGACGCCGGACAATCCGCCGGTGTTCGACATCAACCTGTCGGCGGAAAGCATCAACGACGGCCGCTTCCCGGCCTTCGTCCGCGAGCAGATCGCCCTGCACAAGGTGCCGCCCAGCGCCATCTGCTTCGAGATCACCGAGACGCTGGCCGTGGCCAACCTGACCAAGGCGGCCGAACTGATACGGGAACTCAAGGAACTCGGGCTGCGCTTCGCGCTGGACGACTTCGGCGCCGGCATGTGTTCCTTCGCCTACCTCAAGCACCTGCCGGTGGACTACGTCAAGATCGACGGCGCCTTCGTGCGCGACATGTTCGCCGAGCCGATGAACCGCGAGGTGGTCAGCGCCATCAACAACATCGCCCACTCGCTCGGCATGAAGACCATCGCCGAGTTCGTCGAGACCGAAGGCGCGCTCGGCCGCCTGCGCGAGATGGGCGTCGACTACGCCCAGGGCCACACCGTCGGCCGGCCGTTTTATTTCTCCTAGGCTGGGCTGAAGCCCAACCTACACCAGCCCCTCGAAGGGCTGCACCCAGACCGCTTCGCCTGCCTCGACGTTGCCGCGCTCGTGCTCGACCACGATGATGCAGTTCGCCTCGGACATCGAGCGCAGCACGCCCGAGCCCTGCGCGCCCGTCAGGCGCACCTTCCACTCGCCGGCGTCGCGGAACAGGATGCCGCGCTGGAACTCGCTGCGGCCGGGCCGTTTCCGGAGCGGCGTGACGCAAGGCACGCGAAAGCGCGGCAGCGGCTCGACCGGATCGACGCCGGAGAGCTTCAGCAGCGCGTCGCGCACGAACTCGTAGAAGGTCACCATCACCGCCACCGGGTTGCCGGGCAGGCCGAACAGCCAGGCTCCCTCGATTCGCCCGAAGGCCATCGGCCGGCCGGGGCGCATGGCGATTTTCCAGAACGCCACCTCGCCGAGTTTGGTCATCATGCCGCGGATGAAGTCGGCCTCGCCGACCGAGACGCCGCCGCTGGTGACGACGGCATCGGCTTCCGCCGCTGCCTTGCGGAAGGCGGCCTCGAGCGCGGCCGGGTCGTCGCGCACCACGCCGAGGTCGATGATCTCGCAGCCCAGGCGGACGAGCATGCCGTGCAGCGTATAGCGGTTGCTGTCGTAGACCTCGCCTTCCTTCAGCGGCGCGCCGACGGAGGCCAGTTCGTCGCCGGTCGAGAAGAAGGCGACGCGTGGGCGGCGCCGCACGACGACTTCGCCGACGCCGAGCGAGGCGATCAGGCCCAGCTCGGCCGGGCGCAGCAGCTTGCCGGCGCGCAGGGCGGGCGTGCCGGTGCGCAAATCCTCCCCGGCGCGGCGAACGTGCTGGCCTTGGCGCTGCTTCGGCGGAACGACGATGCGCTCATCCTCGGCCTGCACCACTTCCTGGATCACCACCGTGTCGGCGCCCTCGGGAATCACGCCGCCGGTCATGATGCGCACGCATTCGCCGGCGCCCAGGTGGCCTGCGAAAGCGCGCCCGGCGAAGGCCGTTCCGGCGAGGTGGAGGAGGGTCTCTCCCTCGGCCGCCAGGTCGGCGAAGCGCAGGGCGTAGCCATCCATGGCGGAATTGTCGTGGCCGGGCACGTCCATGGTGGAGATCACGTCCTCGGCCAGCACGCGACCGAGCGCGTCGCGCACGGGAAGGCGCTCGCGGTCTTGCACCGGCTCGATCAGGTCGAGGATGATCCGGTGTGCGCGTTCGGCGTTCAGCGATTCGGGATCGTAGCCGTCGGCGCAGGAGAGGGCTTGCAGCAGGGAAGTCATGTTTCGAGTTGGTTCAGTTCGTCCAGGGTATTGATGTTGGCGAAGGCGCGCTCGTCCGGGAAGGGCACTTCGGCCACCTTCAGCGCCGCGTACCAGGCGTCCACCTTGCGGCCGCCGCCCTCGAGGAAGGCGGTCAGGCCGTCGAGCGCATCGCGCCGCACCAGTGAGAATACCGGATGCGGCTGGTCTCCGGTCTTCGCCACGGCGAGGTCGGCGCCGGCTGCCTCCAGCGCGGCGCGCAGCCGCCCCACCAGATCCTCGGGCAGGAAGGGCGAATCGCAGGGGGCGGTGACCAGCAGCGGCGTCTCGCAGGCCGAGAGGCCGGCGTGCAGGCCGGCGAGCGGGCCGGCGAAGCCGGCGATGCGGTCGGGAACGACCGGGTAACCGAAGGCGGCGTAGGACGCCGGGTTCTGGTTGGCATTGACGAGCAGGGTATCGACCTGCGGCGCCAGGCGTTCGATGGCCCAGGCCGCCATCGGCCGGCCGCGAAACGGCTGCAGACCCTTGTCGCGCCCGCCCATGCGTCGACCGAGGCCGCCGGCGAGGATGAGTCCGGTGACCTTCATGCGGATGCCGCGGCAGAGCGCAGAAAACGCTCCGCGCCGGTGAACAACAGAAAATGCCGGCCCTGGGCGCGGCCGATCATGGTCATGCCGCTGCGGCGCGCCAGGTCGTAGCCCATCTGCGTCAATCCGGAACGCGAGACGAGGAAGGGGATGCCCATCTGCGCCGTCTTGATGACCATTTCCGAGGTGAGCCGGCCGGTGGTGTAGAAGACCTTGTCGCCGCCTTCGAGCCCGTCCAGCCACATCTGCCCGGCGATGGCGTCCACCGCGTTGTGGCGGCCGACGTCCTCGACGAACATCAGGATCTCGGCGCCGCGCGCCAGCGCGCAGCCGTGCACCGCGCCGGCCTGCTTGTAGATCGACTCGTGGTGGCGCACGGCATCGAGCAGGGCGTGGAGCGTGCCTTCGTCGAGGCGCGCCGCCGGCGGCAGCGCGATCCTGTCGAGGTCCTCCAGCAGGTCGCCGAACACCGTGCCCTGGCCGCAGCCGGTGGTGACGGTGCGCTTGCCCAGGCGTTGCTGGATGTCCCCGACGGTGCGGGTCGTGGTGACGGCTGCCGAATCCGTCTCCCAGTCGACCTGCACGGCGGCGATGTCCTCCAGGCGCTCGACCAGGCGCTGGTTGCGTAGGTAGCCGATGGCCAGCGCCTCGGGCGCGCCGCCCAGGGTCATCAGCGTGACGATCTCGCGCTTGTCGAGGTAGAGCGTCAGTGGATGCTCGCCGGCGATCTGCGTCGGCACCGACTCGCCAAGCTCGTTGACGGCCGGGATGGTGATGGTGGCCGGGCGGGCGGCTTGGGTGAGTTGCGGACGGTAGGGCATCAGCCCCCCGTCATCGACATGAAGCGGACGACCTTGGGATCGTGCATCTGCTCGTTGAAATCGTGCCCTTTGGGCTTGATGCCCATGGCGTCGACGATGGCCTGACGCAGCGGCGCATCGTCGTCCGGGTGGGCGCGCAGCACCGGCATCAGGGGCAGGGCGTCGTTCTGGCCGAGACAGGGATACAGTTCGCCCGTGCAAGTGATGCGCACGCGGTTGCAGCTGTCGCAGAAGTTGTGCG
>WYAY01000133.1 GCA_011526165.1 Sulfuritalea sp. | reverse complement strand
GGGCGCAGGCGCAGGTCGGTCTGGAACAGGATGCCGGCCGGCGTCGCGCTGGAGATCCAGGTGTTGATGCGCTGCGCCAGCCGCGCGTAGATCTCCGGCGCGTCGGGGTGGTCGTCGTCGAAGAGGAAGATGATGTCGAGGTCGGAGGCGTAGCCGAGCTCCTTGCCGCCCAGCTTGCCGTAGGCGACGACGGCGAAGGCCGGCGCGTCGCGGTGACGCTTCAGCAGCTTGCGCCAGACCAGCCGCAGCGCCAGGTCGAGCATGATGTCGGCCAGCTCGGAGAGGTGGTCGGACAGTTTCTCCACGCTGAGCAGGCCGGCGAGGTCCTGCGCCAGCAGGCGGAACACCTGGGCGTGGTGGGCCTCGCGCATGAGGTCCATCTGCCGCTCGGTGTCGGGCTCGTGGCCGTCGAGCTCGTCGGCGAGCTGGGCGCGGAAGGCGGCCCAGTCCGGCACGGCTTCCAGCAGGCGGGCGTCGAGCAGCTCGTCGAGCAGCACCGGGTGGCGGGTGAGATAGGTCGCCGCCCAGCTCGAGGCGCTCGCCAGCCGCGCCACCTTCTGCAGGGCCTGCGGGTACTGCTGCAGCAGGGCGAGGTAGGCGGCGCGGCGGCTGATCGCCTCGAGCAGGTCGAGGCCGCGCGCGAGCGTCGCATCGGCATTGGGCGTTTGCCCCGCCGCCTCGATCAGGCGCGGCACCAGCGCGTCGAAGCGCTCGCGGATGCCGGCCGGCATCTGCTGGTAGCGGCTGCCGTTGCGGATGCCGGCCAGGCGCTGCGCGCCGCTCGCCGCGTCGGCGTAGCCGAGGCGGGCGAGCTCCTGCGCCGCTTCCTGCAGGTTTTCGCCTCCCTCGCAGCCGTGCCAGACGGCGGCGAGGTCGTGGCCCTGGCGGTTGGGGTCGGCGAAGACGGCCTCGAAGTGCCGGCTGACGTTGGCGCGATGGTCGTCGAGTTCCTCGAGCAGGGCGGCGTAATCGCCGAAGCCCATGCCGCGGGCGATGAGCGCCCGGTCGGCCGGGCCTTGCGGCAGGGTGTGGGCTTGCGCGTCGTCGAGGTATTGCAGGCGGTGCTCCAGCTTGCGCAGGAAGCGGTAGGCGGCGGCCAGCTCGCGCACGGCGGCCTCGTCGAGGATGCCGCGCTCGGCGAGGAGCTGCAGCACCAGCAGCGTCGGGCGGACCTGCAGCGCCTTGTCGCGGCCGCCGCGGATGAGCTGGAAGACCTGGGCGATGAACTCGATCTCGCGGATGCCGCCGGGGCCGAGCTTGATGTTGTCGGCCATGTCGCGGCGCGCCACCTCGCGGCGGATCTGCGCATGCAGGTCGCGCATGGCGTTGATGGCGCCATAGTCGAGGTACTTGCGGAAGACGAAGGGCCGCGCCAGGGCCGAGAGATCTTCGCTGCGCGCGCCGCGCATCGGTCGCGCCTTGATCCAGGCGTAGCGCTCCCACTCGCGGCCCTGGGTGACGAAATAGTTCTCCAGCATGTCGAAGCCGGCCACCAGCGGGCCGGAATCGCCGTTCGGGCGCAGGCGCATGTCGACGCGGAAGACCTGGCCATCGCCGGTGATCTCGGCCAGCGCACCGATCAGCTGGCGGCCCAGCCGCGTGAAGAAATCGAAATTCGACAGCCGTTGCCCGTCGCCGTCGGTCTCGCCGTCCTCCGGGTAGACGAAGATCAGGTCGATGTCCGAGGAGACATTGAGCTCCCGCCCGCCCAGCTTGCCCATGCCGACGACGACCAGCTCCTGCGCCTCGCCCGCGGCGGAGCGCGGTGTGCCGTGGCGCGCGGCCAGCGCGGCCGACAACACGGCGGCGGCATGGTCGACGGCGACGTCCGCCAGGACGGTCATGGTTTCGGTCACCTCGGCCAGGTCGGCCAGGCCGGCCAGGTCGCGCGCGGCGAGGCGGGCCATGACGGCGGCGCGCAGCCGGCGCAGGCCGGGGCGCAGCGCCGCCTCGTCCGCCGCCTCGGCGGCGAGGAAGTCGCGCATGGCCTTCTCGCCAAAGGAGTGGTGCAGGTCGGCGCGCAGCGCCACGCCGATCTCCGGACGGCTTTCGAGGAGCCTGGCCAGGAAGCGGCTCAGGGGCAGGATGCGTTCGAGCAGGGCGGGGTTGTCGGTCGGATCGGGCATTGGGGCGTTATATGGATGTTTTTACAGGTAGAATCGACTATCGCAGATGGGCGTTTGCCGGGATTGTAACGTGGCGGGACGCCCAGACCATTGATGCAAGAAGACACGACCCCGCACCCTCAACCGACCCGCCCGGGCCTTGCCGTTCGGCTGGCCAGCCTGGTTCGCCTCGCCTGGTTGCCCGCCTGGCTGCGCCGCACGCTGGTCTGGCTGTTCTGGCTCGGCTATTTCGGCTTTGCCCTGATCATCCTGGCACTGCGCTACTCGGTGCTGCCGAACATCGAGAACTACCGCGCCGACATCGAGCGCGGCATCTCGCAGGCGGCCGGGCTGCCTGTCAGCATCGCGCGCATCGACACCCGCTGGCAGGGGCTGCGGCCGCAGCTTTCCCTGCGCGGCTTCAGCATCCACGATGCCGCCGGCCGCCCGGGACTGACTTTCGACACGGTCGAGACGGAGCTGTCGTGGACCTCGCTGTGGCGCTGGCAGCTGCGGCTGCACCGGCTGGAAGTCGATTCGCCCACCCTGCACATCCGCCGCGAGAAGGACGGCCGCATCTTCGTCGCCGGCATCCAGCTCAATACCGAGGCTGACGGCAGCGATTTCTCCGACTGGCTGCTGGCGCAGGAACGCATCGTCGTGCGCAATGCCGCCATCCGCTGGGAGGACGAAAAGCGCGGCGCTCCGCCGCTGGAGCTGGCCCAGCTCAACTTCGTCCTGCAGAACGACGGCCGTCGCCACCGCTTCGGCCTGACCGCGGCGCCGCCGCGCGAATTGACCGCCCGCCTCGACGTGCGCGGCGACTTCCGCGGCCGCGACCTGGACGATCTGCAATCGTGGAAAGGCGAGGTGTACGCCGAGCTCGATTACGCCGACCTCGCCGGCTGGCGCGCCTGGGTGGACTATCCCGTCGAGCTGCCGCAGGGCGCCGGCGGCATGCGCCTGTGGCTCGGCTTCGACGAGAAGCGGCTGAGCCGGCTCACCGCCGACATTGCCCTGCGCGACGTCAGGCTGCGCCTGGCGCGCCAACTGCCGATGCTGGAGCTGGCCCATCTCAACGGCCGCCTGTCCGGCCGCCTGCCGCAGAACGGCTTCGAGGTGACCACGCGCAAGCTGGCGCTTGCCACGCGCGACGGCATCGCACTGGCGCCGACCGATTTCAGCCTGCGCTGGACGCCGCCCGTCGGCAAACAGCCGGCGGAGGGCGAGGCGGCCGCCAACGGGCTCGACCTCGACGTGCTGGCGCGGCTGGCCGGCTTCCTGCCGCTGGACGAGGGAACGCGCAAGGCGTTGACCGACTACGCGCCGCAGGGGCGCATCTTCGATCTCAAGCTCGGCTGGAAAGGCGAGGCCGGCGCGCTTTCCAAGTTCAACCTGCGCGCCCGCTTCGAAGGCCTCGGCCTGCGTTCGCTGGGCTTCTACCCGGGCTTCGCCGGCATGACGGGCAGCATCGAGGGCAGCGAGAAGGGCGGGCACGCCAGCCTGGACAGCCGCCGCGCCGTGCTGGAACTGCCGGCGGTGTTCGCCGATCCGCGCCTGGAGTTCGAGCAGCTCAGCGCCAATGCGGACTGGACCATGGCCGACGGCCGCATCGACCTGCAGCTGCAGAATCTCGCCTTCGACAACAAGGATGCCGCCGGCAGCGCCTCCGGCCGCTACCGCAGCAGCCTGGAAGGTCCCGGCGAGATCGACATGAGCGCGAAGCTCACGCGCGCCGACGGCGCGGCGGTGTGGCGCTACATGCCGCTGGTGGTCAACCGCGACGTGCGCGACTGGCTGCGCGCCGCCATCACCGGCGGCCGCGCCGACGACGCCCGCCTGCGCCTGAAGGGCGACCTGAAGGATTTCCCCTTCGCCGACGGCAAGGACGGCATCTTCCAGGTCACGGCGAAGATCGCCGGCGCCGACCTGCGTTTCGCGCCGGACTGGCCCGCCATCGGGGGGATCCAGGGCGACCTGCTGTTCGAGGGCAGGCGCATGCTGATCCGCGCCGACAAGGGCCGCATCTACGGCGTCGCCGTGTCCGGCGTCAGCGCCGAGATCGCCGACCTGGAGGCGCCGGAGGAGATCATCGGCATCGCCGGCCGCGCCGCCGGGCCGACGGCCGATTTCCTGCGCTTCATCGACTCCAGCCCCGTCTCGGGACAGATTGACCGCTTCACGGAAGGCATGCAGGCCGCCGGCAGCGGCGCGCTGGCGCTCAAGTTGACCATGCCGCTGCGCCAGGTCGCCAACACCCTCATCGAGGGCGAGTACCAGTTCCTGCGCAACGAGCTGACCGTGGACGCCGACCTGCCGCCGCTCACCGAGGTGAACGGCCGCCTGCGTTTCACCGGCAGCAGCGTCAGCCTCAAGGATGCGCGCGCGCAGCTGCTCGGCTCGCCCGTCGTCATCAATGCCGCCACGCGCGGCGACGGCGCGGTGGCCATCAATGCCCAGGGCAGCCTGAACATCGCCAGCATGCGCAAGACGATGGAGCACCGCCTGCTCGAGCATCTGTCCGGCAGTGCGCCCTGGCGCGCCAGCGTGCTGGTGAAGAACCGCAGCGCCGATGTCCGGCTGGAGTCGAGCCTGCAGGGCATCGCCTCCAGCCTGCCCGAGCCCTTCAACAAGACCTCGGCCGAGACGCTGCCCCTCCGCTTCGAGCGCAGCAGCGCGACGGAAGGGCGCGACGAGCTGCGCATCGGCCTCGGCGACGAGATGTCCGCCCGCCTGATGCGCCGCCACGGCCAGGAACGGATCGTCATCGAACGCGGCGTCATCGGCATCGGCGAGGCGCCGGCGCTGCCGGAGCAGGGCGTGCTGCTGGCGGCCAGCGTGCCCGCCTTCAACGTGGATTTCTGGCGCGCCCTGTTCGCCGCCGGCGGCGGCAACGGCGGCGGGCAAGGCGGCCATCCGGTGACCCAGCTCAGCCTGCGCACCAACGAGCTGATCGCCTTCGACCGGCCCTTCAACGAAGTCGTCCTGCGCGCGGCGCTGCAGGACAATACCTGGCAGGGCCAGGTGGCCAGCCGGGAAGTGAGCGGCGAATTCGGCTGGAAGTCGGACGGCCGCGGCCGCCTCGGCGCCCGCCTGAAGCAGCTCACCCTGAACGACACGCGCCCCGGCCATTCGCTGGTCTCCGAGGAGCCCCTGCGCGAGCTGCCCGGCCTCGACATCGTCGCCGACGGCTTCACCCTGCGCGGCAGGAAGCTGGGCAAACTGGAACTGGCGGCGACCAATGCGGCGAACGGCTGGCAGCTGGACAGGCTGGCCATCAGCAACCCCGACGGCACGCTGGTCTCCGACGGCCTCTGGAGCGGCAGTGGCACGCAGCTGAACTTCAGGCTCGACGTGGCCAGCATCGGCAAGATGATGGAGCGCCTCGGCTACGCCGACGCCGTCAGGCGCGGCACGGCGAAGCTGGAGGGCAGGGTGTCCTGGAACGGCACGCCGACGCAGATCGACCACGCCACGCTCAACGGCACGCTGAAGGCGGAGGCGGCCAACGGCCAGTTCAACAAGCTGGACCCGGGCGTCGGCCGGCTGCTCGGCATCCTCAGCCTGCAATCGCTGCCGCGGCGCATCACGCTGGATTTCCGCGACATCTTCAGCGACGGCTTCGCCTTCGATTCGATCGGCGGCAGCGCCAGGGTGGCGCAGGGTGTGCTCAACACGCAGGACCTGCAGATCCAGGGCCCGTCGGCGAAGATACACATGAAAGGCGAAGTGAGCATTCCGGCCGAGACGCAGAACCTGCGCGTGCGCATCGAGCCGGCGCTGGGCGAGACGCTGGCGGTTGGCGCCATGATCGCCAACCCGGCCGTCGGCGCCGCCGCCTGGGTGGCGCAGAAGCTGCTCAAGGATCCCTTCGGCCAGATGTTCGCTTTCGAGTACGCCATCACCGGCAGCTGGGCCGATCCGAAGGTGGAGAAGCTCTCGCAGCAGACGACGGCGAAGAAGGAAGAAGGGGACACGAAATGAAAACCCGGATCGCGGCGGTGCAGATGGTATCGGGGCCGGACATCGCGCAGAACCTGCGCGAGGCCGGCCGCCTGGTGGCCGAGGCGGCCGACCGCGGCGCGCGGCTGGTGGCGCTGCCGGAGTACTTTCCGCTCATCTCCGGCAGCGAGACGGACAAGGTACGTGCCCGCGAGAAGGACGGCGAGGGCCCGCTGCAGGATTTCCTGCGCGAGACGGCGGCGCGCTGCAAGGTGTGGCTGGTGGGCGGCTCGATCCCGCTCGAAGCCTCGCTGCCGGACAAGGTGCGCAACAGCTGCCTGGTGTACGCCGACGACGGCCGTCGCGTGGCGCGCTACGACAAGATCCACCTGTTCGGCTTCACGCGCGGAACCGAGCGCTACAATGAAAGTCAGACCATCGAGCCCGGCGGCGAGGTCGTCGCCTTCGATTCCCCCGTCGGCCGCGTCGGCTTGTCGATCTGCTACGACCTGCGCTTTCCCGAGCTCTATCGCGCGATGGGACCGGTGGACCTGCTGGTGGTGCCGGCGGCGTTCACCCACACCACCGGCCAGGCCCACTGGGAGCTGCTGCTGCGCGCGCGCGCGGTGGAAAACCTTTGCTACGTGCTGGCTGCGGCGCAGGGCGGCACCCACCCGAGCGGACGGCGCACCTGGGGCGACAGCATGCTGGTGGATCCCTGGGGCGAGGTGCTCGACCGTCTGCCGGCAGGGCCCGGCGTGGTGACGGCGGAGCTCGACCCCGTGCGCATCGCCGAAGTGCGAGCCAGCCTGCCGGCCCTGCAGCATCGTGTATTGTGAGGAACATGGATACGACACCGACCCCAACCCCCCTTGCCGCGGCCGAATCCCGCCTGCTGGCGCCCTTCGACCTCTCTCCGCGCCAGCTCGAGACCGTCTTCGGCGAGTTGTTCCGCCACCGGCTCGACTACGCCGACCTGTATTTCCAGTACGCCCGCTCCGAGGCCTGGAGCCTGGAGGAGGGCATCGTCAAGTCGGGCAGCTTCAACATCGAGAGCGGCGTCGGCGTGCGCGCCATCGCCGGCGAGAAGACCGCCTTCGCCTATTCCGACGAGATTTCGCTGCCGGCGCTGAAGTCGGCGGCGCAGGCCACCCGCGCCATCGCCGCGCAGGGATCGGACAAGCTGGTGCCGATGCTCTCCGGCCGGACGCAGCCGGCGCTCTACGGCGCCGCCGACCCGCTCGCCTCGCTGCCCGACACCGAAAAGGTCAAGCTGCTCGAGCGGCTGGAAGGCTTCGCCCGTGCCGAGGACCCCCGCGTCGCCGAGGTGATGGCGCACATCGCCGGCGTGTACGAAGTGGTGCTGATCGCCCGCGGCGACGGCCGCCTTGCCGCCGACGTGCGGCCGCTGGTGCGCGTCTCCGTCACGGTGATCATGCAGGAGCAGGGGCGCCGCGAGCAGGGCTCCGGCGGCGGCGGCGGCCGCTACGACTATGCCTATTTTACCGACGCGGTGCTGCGCGACTATGCGAAGCAGGCGGTGCACCAGGCGCGCGTGAACCTGGCCGCGCGCCCGGCGCCGGCCGGCGAGATGACGGTGGTGCTGGGCAGCGGCTGGCCCGGCATCCTGCTGCACGAGGCGATCGGCCACGGGCTGGAAGGCGACTTCAACCGCAAGGGCAGCTCGGCCTTCGCCGGCCGCATCGGCGAGCGCGTCGCAGCTGCAGGCGTCACGGTGGTCGACGACGGCACGATACCCGACCGGCGCGGCTCGCTTTCCGTCGACGACGAGGGCAACCCGACGCAGCGCACCGTGCTCATCGAGGACGGCATCCTCGTCGGCTACCTGCAGGATTCGCTCAACGCCCGCCTGATGGGCGTGGCGCCCACCGGCAACGGCCGGCGCGAATCCTTCGCCCACCTGCCGCTGCCGCGCATGACCAACACCTGCATGCTCAACGGCAGCCGCGATCCGCAGGAGATCATCGCCTCGGTGAAGAAGGGCCTCTACGCCGCCAACTTCGGCGGCGGCCAGGTCGACATCACCAGCGGCAAGTTCGTCTTCTCCGCCGCCGAGGCCTACCTGATCGAGGACGGGAAGATCACCCAGCCGGTGAAGGGCGCGACACTGATCGGCAACGGCCCGGATGCCCTCACGCGCGTCTCCCTGATCGGCAACGACCTCAGGCTCGACCCGGGTGTGGGCACCTGCGGCAAGGAAGGCCAGAGCGTGCCGGTCGGGGTGGGACAGCCGACCGTGCGCATCGACGGCCTGACGGTGGGCGGCACCGGCTGAGCCCCTGCATGGGCGCAAGCCGCCCATGCGTTAAAATGCAGCACCTCAATCCCATGCAGCGCGGCCGAACATGAACGCCCCGAGCAAGTCGAGCAAGCCGAACATCGCCTCCGTCAGTCCCGGCCCCAAGGGCGGGCTGGCCTATCCGCGCGCCATCACCGACGACGTGCGCATCCGCGACATCCACGAGGTGGCGCCGCCTTCGCACCTGCTGCGCGAGTTCCCGCCCACGCCGACGGCGGTGGAGACGACGTTCAGCGCGCGCCAGGCCATCCACCGCATCCTGCACGGCGCCGACGACCGCCTGCTGGTGGTGATCGGGCCCTGCTCGGTGCACGACTTCGACGCCGCCATCGACTACGCCGCGCGCCTGAAGGCCGAGGCCGACCGGCTGGCTGCGGACCTGCTGGTGGTGATGCGCGTGTATTTCGAGAAGCCGCGCACCACGGTGGGCTGGAAGGGCCTCATCAACGATCCGCGCCTCGACGGCAGCTTCAAAATCAACGAAGGCCTGCGCATCGCCCGCCACCTGCTGGTCGACCTGAACGAGATGGGCCTGCCGGCGGCGACGGAATTCCTCGACATGATCACGCCGCAGTACATTGCGGATCTCGTCAGCTGGGGCGCCATCGGCGCGCGCACCACCGAATCCCAGGTGCACCGCGAGCTGGCCTCCGGCATGTCCTGTCCGATGGGCTTCAAGAACGGCACCGACGGCAACCTGAAGATCGCCGTCGACGCCATCCGCACCTCGCAGCATCCGCACTGCTTCCTCTCGGTGACCAAGTCCGGCCACTCGGCCATCGTGTCCACCAACGGCAACGAGGACTGCCACGTCATCCTGCGCGGCGGCAAGGAGCCGAACTACGACGCCGCCAGCGTGGACCGCGCCTGCAAGGAGCTCGGCGCCGCGGGCCTGGCCGCGCGCGTCATGGTCGATTTCTCCCACGGCAACAGCCGCAAGGACTTCAAGCGGCAGATGGAGGCGGCGCGCGACGTCGCCGCGCAGCTCGCCGCCGGCGAGGACCGCATCTTCGGCGTCATGGTGGAGTCGCACCTCAAGGAAGGCCGCCAGGACCACGTGCCGGGCAAGCCGCTCGAGTACGGCAAGAGCATCACCGACGCCTGCCTCGGCTGGGAGGATTCGCTCGAGGCGCTGGACCTGCTGGCGCAGGCGGTGCGCGCCCGCCGCCTGGCGCTGCTCGACCGCGAGTAGCGGCGATGCCTCGCGCGGCGTTCAGCCGCGCGCCCGGTCCTTCCGCCACAGCACGTCGCCGCATCCGGCGACGCGGTTTAGCGTGCGGCCGAGCACGAAGAGCAGGTCGGAGAGGCGGTTCACGTATTTGCGCCCGGTCTCGCTGACGGCTTCGCCGGCGGCCAGCGCCACCAGCCGCCGCTCGGCGCGCCGGCACACTGCGCGCGCCAGGTGCGCCAGCGCGGCGGCGCGCGTGCCGCCGGGCAGGATGAATTCCTTCAAAGGTTCCAGCTCGCCGTTCCAGCGGTCGATGGCCGCCTCCAACTCGCCGACGCTCTTCTCGTTGAGCAGCGCCGAGCCGGGGATGGCCATCTCGCCGCCGAGGTCGAACAGGTCGTGCTGGATGCCGGTGAGCAGCCGGCGGATGTCCTCCGGCAGTTCCTCCGTCAGCAGCAGGCCGACCGCCGAGTTGAGTTCGTCGAGTTCGCCCAGCGCGGCGATGCGCGGATTGTCCTTGGCCACGCGCGAGCCGTCGGCCAGGCCGGTGCTGCCGGCGTCCCCGGTGCGCGTGTAGATTTTCGAGAGGCGGTGTCCCATGGCGGCGGATTCCGGGAAAAGTCAGTCTGTGCAGGACGGCGCAGTGTAGCGCTTAACCGGCGGCCGGCCAAGCCGCAGCCGGTGCTCAGGCCTGTTTCGCCACGGCGGCCTCGATGTCGAGCAGGTCGACGCCGACCTTCACCACCAGCACGGGACAATCGAGTGCACCGGCGATCTGGTCGATGGCCTTGCGGCGCTGATCGAAGAGGATGACCAGGTCGGCGCCCACTTCCTGTGCTGTGCGCAGGGTGGCGGGGGCGAGTGCTTCGGCGGCCAGCCGCACGTCGCAGTCGCAGCCTTCGAGGCGCAGCAGGCCGGCGGCGTGCTCGGCGTCGGCGGCACGTGCCTCGGGTGCGGCGTCCCCGGCGGCGAGCAGCGTGATCGGCACGCCGGAGAGTCGAGCCAGCTGGGCGGCGATGTCGAGTGCGCCGCCGCAGGTGGCGAAGTCGGCGGCCAGCAGGATGCGCTTGCGCCATATCTGCGACTTCCAGCCGGCGATCAGGACGTGGCTGGGCGCGCCGGCGATGATCTGCGCGGCGTTGTCGCCGAGCAGGCGTTCCTTCAGGTCGCCGCGCGGCGGGCGCCGGCCGATGACGAGGATGTTGGCGGAGGCGTCGGCGGCTGCGGCAAGCACCTCCTTCACCGCCGGCCTGCCGTGCCGCACGACAGGCTTGCAATCGACGCCGGCGGCGCGGGCAATCTGCATCACGGTCTCGAGTCGCGCGTGCGCTTCGGCGTCCTCTGCCGGCGAGGCCACCACCGTGGCGACGTCGAGCGTGACGCCGAAGCCGCGCGCCAGGGCCAGCGCGATCTCGCGCGGCCGCTCGCTGAATTCGCTGCCGTCGGTGGCGAACAGGAGGCGCTGACGGCGCAGGCCGTCGGGCAGCACGCCGCCGTGGCATTCCTTGAAGATGCGCTTGGTGCAGCTGCGGCAGACGTCGGGGTCGAGCGACCAGTAGAGCGCGCGGGTGACGTCGCTCATGACCGGGAAGAAGGCGCCCTCGCCGATGTCCCGGACGTAGCCGCCCTTGCGCAGGAACTGCTGCGCCTCCTGGTTGAGCCGGTAGAAGTACAGGCCGCCGCCCAGGCGCCGGCGCCGGCGCGCTTCCTGGGCTAGGACTTCCGCGCCGGCGATGTCGATGTGGCTGATGCGGGCGGCGGCGATCAGGACGGATTTCTGCAGCGGGTTGGCCTCGTCGATCTCCTGCAGCGCCTGCTGCACGTAGCTGGCGGCGCCGAAGTAGACGGCGCCGTTGATGCGCACGATGCGCAGTTGCGGGCATTCCGGATGCCCCTGGGCGCGCACGAAATGGTAGGCGCCCTCCTGCGCCGCCGGCACCAACGGGACGATCTCCGGGCGCGAGGTGCGGTGCAGATAGAGCATCAGCGACAGGGTGACGCCGAGGAAGATGCCCGCCTCCAGGTTGAACAGCGTGCCGATCAGGGTGGCGAAGAGGATCGCCGTCTCGGCCTTGCTGGTGTGCCAGATGTGGCGGATGTGGTGGAAGTCGATCAGGCCCCAGGCGACGAGGAAGAGGATGCCGGCCATGGCGGCGGTCGGCAGGTAGGCTGCGAGCGGCGCCACCGCCAGCAGCACGGCGAGCAGGAAAAGCGAGGCGAACACCGAGGCCAGCGGCGTGCGCGCGCCGGCCTCGTAGTTCACGCCGCTGCGGTTGAAGGAGCCGCTCGAGGCATAGGCGGAAAAGAAGGCGCCGACGATGTTGGACAGCCCCTGGCCGATGAACTCCTGGTTGCCGTCGATGCGCTGCTCCGAGCGCACCGCGATGGCGCGCGCGATGGATACTGCTTCAGTGAGCGCCAGCATGGTGATGACCAAGGCCGGGCCGAGGGTGACGCGCAGCGCATCGAGCGAGAAGTCCGGCAGCGACAGCGGCGGCAGCTGCGCCGGCAGGGCGCCGACGGTGACGATGCCGGCGGCCGTACCCTGCCACAGCACGATCGCTTCGGCGACGAGGCTGCCGACCAGCATGGCGACGATCATGTAGGGCACGCGCTTGAGGTAGCGGCGCGAAAGGAGGCCCGAGGCCAGCGTGACGAGGCCGATGCCGGCGACCCACGGATTGATGTCGCCGGCGCGCACGACGAGCAGGCGGGCGATCTCGTAGAACGGTGTGCCGCGCGGGATGTCGATGCCGAAGAAGCTGCGCACCTGGCTGGCGGCGATGAGGATGGCGGCGCCGGCGGTGAAGCCGATCACCACGCTGTGCGAGATGAAGTTCACCAGCGCGCCCATGCGCGCCAGGCCGAGCGCGAGCTGGAACACGCCGACCAGGAAGGTCAGCGTCAGTGCGAGGCGGATGTACTCGGCCGAGCCCGGCAGCGCCTGGTGCGAGAGCGCCGCGAAGACGGCGATGGAGATCGCCGTGGTCGGCCCCGACACGAGGTGCCAGCTGGAGCCGAACAGCGCGGCGATCACCGCCGGCGCCATCGCGGCATACAGGCCGTACTGCGGCGGCAGTCCGGCGATGGTGGCGAAGGCGACGCCCTGCGGCAGCACGATCAGCGCGCCGGAGAAGCCGGCGAGCAGGTCGGCACGCAGCGTGCCGCGCGTGACGCGCGGCCACCACAGCAGGAAGGGGAGGAAGCGGCGCAGGGAAGCGGGGGAAGGTTTCATCGTGCGGTGCATGCGCCGTCTCGCGGCGCAAAGCGCCATTCTAGCGCCGTGCGGGGCATGGCCTGAAGCAAGACGCCGGTTTTTTCTCTGAGAATACAAGGCGCTCATTCGGCGATAAAAAAAACCGCTGGGAAAACGTCATGCAATTGGCGTTGCCGTATCGCCAACGCTGCGCCATTGGCCGATAATCGCTGCCTTGCCCGATCACTATCAGCGAGGAACTGGAAACATCATGCCCGCACTGCCCGTGAAGACGCTGATCGCCGCCGTCGTGTTCGGCGCGATCGGCGTGGCCGTCGCCTCCGTCGTCCCCAGCCGTGAGATCGCCGTAGTGATGGCGATCCTGCTGCTGACCGTCTTTCTCTTCGCCTTCGAGGTTGTCGGCGTCGACGTGGCGGCGGTGAGCATCATGGTGCTGCTCGGCCTCATCAGCCAGTTCGGCGGCCTGGCGGGCTTCGAGAAGCCGCTGGTGCCGTCCTCGGAGCTGTTCCGCGGCTTCTCCAGCAACGCCGTCATCTCGATCATCGCCGTCATGATCATCGGCGCCGGCCTCGACAAGACCGGCCTCATGGGCCGGCTGGCCGGCACCATCCTGAAAGTCGCCGGTCGCACCGAGGCGCGCGTCATCCCGGCCATCTCCGGCACGGTCGGCTTCATCTCCAGCTTCATGCAGAACGTCGGCGCGGCGGCGCTGTTCCTGCCGGTGGTCTCCCGCATTTCCGCGCGCACCGGCCTGCCGATGTCGCGCCTGCTGATGCCGATGGGCTTCTGCGCCATCCTCGGCGGCACCATCACCATGGTCGGTTCCAGCCCGCTGATCCTGCTCAACGACCTCATCCTCACTTCCAACAAGGCGCTGCCGGCCGAGCACCAGATGCAGACCTGGGCGCTGTTTACGGTGACGCCGATCGGCCTCGCCCTGCTGTCGACCGGCATCGCCTACTTCGTGATCGCGGGCCGCTTCGTCCTGCCTGGCGGCGGGCACGAGACGATCACCCAGGCCACCAACACCATGGAGTATTTCCAGCGGCTGTACGGTCTCGACTACGGCCTGTTCGAAGTGGTGGTGCCGGCCGGCAGTCCGCTGGTCGACAAGACGCTCGATGACGTCGAGCGTACAGGCCGGCTGCGCGTTATTGCGGCGCAGACGGGCGAGGAGACGCGCGTCGGTCCGGGTGGGCTGGATCGCACTGTGGCGATCGGTGCAGGCACCGTGCTTGGTATTCTCGGCGCGCCGGAACGGCTGCACGCCTTCGTCGACGCCAACGGACTGGAACTGCGCGACGACCTGCTGGCTTTCACCGACTCGCTTTCCGCCGCCAAGGCCGGTCTGGCCGAAGTGGTGGTCCCGCCCGGTTCGGAACTGATCGGCAAGAGCGCGCGCGACGTCTGGTTGCGCAAGACCTACGGCCTCGCCATGGTGGCCCTGCATCGCGCCGGCCAGACTCTGCGCGAGGGCGACGGCATCCGCGACATCCCCTTGCAGGCGGGCGACGCCCTCGTCGTGCATACTTCCTGGGATGGGCTGGCGCGCGTCGCGAAGGACCGCAATTTCGTCGTCCTCACCACCGAGTATCCGCACGAGGAGCTGCGACCGCAAAAGGTGAGGGCGGCGCTGGCCTTCTTTCTCGTCGCGCTCGGTCTCATCCTGTTCACCGACACCCGCCTGTCGATCGCCCTGATGGCCGGCGCCATCGGCATGATCCTCTCCGGCGTGCTGAAGATCGAGGAGGCCTACCAGGCGGTGAGCTGGAAGTCGGTGTTCCTGCTGGCCAGCCTGATCCCGCTCGGCCTTGCCGTGGAAACCAGCGGCACCGCTGCCTGGATCGCGCAGCAGACGCTGTCGATGCTCGGCGGCACGCCGACCTGGGTGCTGCAGCTGGCCATCGCCGTGCTGGCGACGTTCTTCACGCTGGTGATGTCCAACGTCGGCGCCACCGTGCTGCTGGTGCCGCTGGCGGTCAACATCGCCATCGGCGCCGGCGCCAACCCGGCGGTGTTCGCGCTCACGGTGGCGCTAGCAACCTCCAACTCCTTCTTCCTGCCGACCCACCAGGTCAATGCCCTCATCATGGGACCGGCCGGCTACCGCGTCGCCGATTTCATGCGCGCCGGCGGCGTCATGACGCTGCTGTTCCTCGTCGTATTGATGGTGATGATCAACATCGTGTTGTAGGGGTGTACCGGCCCGGCGCGCGGGCGGGGCGGCCGGGCTGGTAGAATGCGTGTCGCACCGACATGCCTACCCTGCTACCCATTGACGTTCTGCTCATCGCCGCCTGCGCTTGGCTGGCGATCGGGCTCGCCGGGGTCCTCGCGCCGCGCAACTTCTTCTTCATCAGCAAGGTTCTTTTCCCGCTCGGCGCGGCGGTCGCCGTGCTGGCGGGACTGACTTCTCTCTCGTATCTGGGCGGCGGGCCGCAGACCGCGGTGCTGGCCATCGGCCTGCCCGACCTGCCCTTCCATCTGCGCCTGGACAACCTCACCGCCGTCTTCGTGCTGCTGGTCGGCTTCGCCTCGGCCGGCATCTCGGTCTTCGCCGCCGGCTATTTCCGCAAGGGCGAGGGCACGGCGCCGGGCCTGATGTGCCTGCAGTACCACGTCTTCCTCGCCAGCATGCAGCTGGTGCTGCTGGCGGACGACGCCTACGCCTTCATGGTGGCGTGGGAGGTCATGGCGCTGTCTTCGTTCTTCCTGGTGACCACCGACCACCGCCACGCCGAGATCCGCCGCGCCGGCTATCTCTACCTGCTCATCGCCCACGTCGGCGCCATCGCCATCCTGCTTTCGTTCGGCGTGATGACCGCCGGCAGCGGCGACTACACCTTTGCCGGCATGCGCGCCCAGCCGCACACGCCGTTCTGGGCCTCGGTGGCCTGGCTGTTGGCCCTGTTCGGCTTCGGCGCCAAGGCCGGCCTGCTGCCGGTGCATGTCTGGCTGCCGGAGGCGCATCCGGCGGCGCCCTCGCCGGTCTCAGCCATGATGAGCGGCGTCATGCTGAAAACCGCCATCTACGGCCTGCTGCGCGTTTCCTTCGACCTGGTCGGCACGCCGCTGTGGTGGTGGGGCGTGGCGGCGATGGCGGTGGGGCTGGCAACGGCCCTCTTCGGCGTGCTCTACAGCACGGTGCAGAGCGACATGAAGCGCCTGCTGGCCTATTCCTCCATCGAGAACATCGGCCTGCTCGCCGTGGCGCTGGGACTGACTTTGATCTTCCATGCCTACCGCATGGAGGCGCTGGCGGCCCTGGCCATGACCGCGCTGCTCTACCACTGCCTGGCGCACGCCGGCTTCAAGAGCCTGCTGTTCCTGTGCACCGGCTCGGTGCTGCACGCGACGAAGGAGCGCAGCCTCGGCAAGCTGGGCGGCCTCATCCACCGCATGCCCTGGGTGGCCTGGCTGGCGCTCGCCGGCGTGATCGCCAGCGCCGGCCTGCCGCCGCTGTCCGGCTTCGTCTCCGAGTGGCTGCTGCTGCAGGCCTTCCTGTTCTCGCCGGGCCTGCCGCATGCCTGGCTCAACATGGTGGTGCCGGTGGCCGCCGCCGTGGTGGCGCTGGTGGCGGCGCTGGCCGGCTTTGCCATGGTCAAGTTCTACGGCATCGTCTTCCTCGGCCAGATGCGCGAGGAGGCGCTGAAGGACGCCCACGACGCCGGCCCCTGGGAGCGCGCCGGCCTGGCCTGGCTGGGGCTACTGACGCTGGCGCTGGGCGTGCTGCCGACCTGGGTGATCGGCCGCATCGATGCCGCAACGACGCAGCTGCTCGGCACGGGGCTGTCCGACAAGGTGCGCGAGCACGGCTGGTGGATGCTGGCGCCGATCTCGCCCGACCGCGCCAGCTACGAGCCGCTGATCTTCCTCGTTACCATCGTTGCCGCGGTGCTGCTCGGCCGCCAGTTGGTGCACCGGCTCTATCATGGCCGCACGCGTCGCTCGCCGGCCTGGGACTGCGGCTATGTCTTCCAGGGTCCGCGCGCGCAGGACACGGCCGAGGGCTTCAGCCAGCCGATCCGCCGCATCTTCGAGCCGATGTTCCGCATGGAGCGGCACTTTCCGACGCTCCGCGACGAGAAGCCGTACTACAGCGTGAAGGTGGAGGACCACTTCTGGCATGGACTCTACCTGCCGCTGGCGCGGCTGGTGAACGGCATTTCGGCGCTGATCACCGGACTGCAGGGCGGCCGCATCGCCATCTACCTGCTCTACAGCTTCCTCACCCTGATCCTCCTCCTGCTGGTGGCGCGGCCATGAGGAGGATCGCCCCCCACCCCCCGGCCCCCGCCCCGAGGCGGGGGAGCCCGCTCGCTCGCTGCGCTCGTTTATCACGGGACGCTTCGGTGAAACGTGATCGTGCTTGTTCGCTCCGCGAACGTGCCGTCCGGCCTTGGGACGGCCCGGCGGCCGGACTGCGTTGCTCGGGTGCATGGATATGAGCATCTCCGGTCTGCTCTGGCAGCTATTGGCCATCGTGCTGGCGCTGGCGCTGGCGCCGCTGCTCACCGGCTGGGTGAACCAGTGCCGCGCCTGGCTGCAGAACCGCTCGGCGCCGCCGCTGCTGCAGCCCTACTACATGCTGCACAAGCTGTTCCACAAGGATGTCGTGCTGGCGCACGGCGCCTCGCCGCTGTTCGGCTTCGCGCCCTACGTGGTGTTCGGCTGCATGCTGCTGGCCTGCGCCATCATCCCGGTGCTGTCCACCGACCTGCCCTTCGCGCCGTCGGCCGACACCATCGCTCTGGTCGGCGTCTTCGGTCTGGCGCGCATCTTCATTTCCCTCGCGGCGATGGACATCGGCACCAGCTTCGGCACGCTGGGCGGGCGGCGCGAGATGCTGGTCGGCTTCCTCGCCGAGCCGGCCCTGCTGATGGTGATCTTCACCATGGCCATGATCGCGCAGTCGACCTCGGTGGCGACCATCGTCGAGACGCTCGCCCACCGCGAGTTCGTCATCTACCCGAGCCTGGCCTTCGCCGGCATCGCCTTCACCTTCGTCTCCTTCGCCGAGAACGCCCGCGTGCCGGTGGACAACCCGGCTACGCACCTCGAGCTGACCATGATCCACGAGGCGATGATCCTCGAGTACTCCGGCCGCCACCTGGCGCTGATCGAGTGGGCGGCGAGCCTCAAGCTCTACGCCTATTCCTGCCTCGGCCTGGCGCTGTTTTTCCCCTGGGGCATCGCCCAGGGCGACAGCTTCGCTGGCCTGCTGCTGGCGATTCCGGTAGTGGTGGCGAAGCTCGCCATCGGCGGGGCGCTGCTGGCGCTGATCGAGACTCTCAACGCCAAGGTGCGCATCTTCCGCGCGCCGGAGTTCCTCGGCACCGCCTTCCTCTTCGCCGTGCTGGGGTTGCTGGTGCGGTTGCTGCTGGAGAGCCGGGTATGAGCCTTTCCACGCAGCTGATCAACCTGTTTGCCGCGACGATCCTGCTGCTCGCTTTCGCCATGCTGGCGCAGCGGCGCGTGCTGACGCTGATCAACCTGTTCGCCCTGCAGGGCCTGACGCTGGCCCTGTCCACCCTGGTGGTCGCCGTCACCACGCGGCAGACGCACCTTTACTGGTCGGCCGGGCTGACGCTCCTGCTCAAGGCCATCCTGCTGCCGTGGATCCTGCACCGCCTGGTGCGCCGGCTGGAAGTGAAGTGGGACGTCGAGCCGCTCATCAAGGTGCCCACCACCATGCTGGTCGGCATCGTGCTGGTCATCATCTCCTTTAACGTCGCCCTGCCGATCTCGCAGCTCTCCAGCACCGTCAGCCGCGGCACGCTCGGCATCGCGCTGGCCTCGGTGATGCTGGCCTTCCTCATGATGATCACGCGCAGCAAGGCGGTGCCGCAGGTGATCGGCTTCCTTGCCATGGAAAACGGCCTGTTCCTCGCCGCCACCAGCGCCACCTACGGCATGCCGATGGTGGTCGAACTCGGCATCGCCCTCGACGTGCTGATCGGCGTCATCATCCTCGGCGTGTTCTTCTTCCAGATCCGCGACCAGTTCGACAGCCTGGACATCCGCCACCTGGAGCGGCTGAAGGAAAAATGATGCTCGACCTGTTCGTCCTGGTCCTCGCCATCCCCCTCGCCAGCGGCCTCGCGCTGGCGCTGGCGGGCGAGCGCGCCTGGGCGCCCAACCTCAACATCATCGCCAGCGCCGGCACCTTCCTCGCCTCGGCCCTGCTCACCGCCGAGATCGTCGCCGGCGGGCCGCGCTTCGTCTTCGGCGAGGCCTTCTTCATCGACTCGATGAACGTCTTCTTCGTCACGCTGACCGCCTTCGTCGGCATGACCACCAGCATCTTCTCGGGGCCCTACATGCGCAACGAGCGCGAGCACGGCAGGCTCAGTGCGCCGCGCCTGCGCCTGTACAAGAGCATGTTCCAGCTGTTCATGTTCACCATGCTGGCGGCGCTCACCACCAACAACCTGGGCATCCTGTGGGTGGCGATGGAAGCGGCGACGCTGACCACCGTGCTGCTGGTCTCGCTCTACCGCACGCCGGCCAGCCTGGAGGCGGCCTGGAAATACTTCATCCTCTGCGGCGTCGGCATCGCCCAGGCGCTGTTCGGCACCATCCTGCTCTACTTCGCCGCCGAGCGCGTGCTGGGCGAGACCGGCAATGCGCTGCTGTGGACCTACCTCGTCGGCGTCAAGGGCCAGCTCGATCCCACCATCATGGCGCTGGCCTTCATATTCCTGCTGGTCGGCTACGGCACCAAGGTCGGCCTGGTGCCGCTGCACAACTGGCTGCCCGACGCCCACGCCGAGGGCCCGACGCCGGTCTCGGCGGTGCTCTCCGGCCTGCTGCTCAACGTCGCCCTGTATGCCATCCTGCGCGTCAAGGTGCTCGCCGACGGCGCCATCCCCAGTGACTTCGCCGGCAACCTGATGATGGGCTTCGGCCTGCTCACGCTGGTGGTGGCCGCCTTCTTCCTCTCGAGGCAGAAGGACATCAAGCGCATGTTCGCCTATTCGTCCATCGAGCACATGGGGCTCATCACCTTTGCCTTCGGCATGGGCGGGGCGGTGGCGAACTTCGCCGGGCTGCTGCACATGACGCTGCATTCGCTGACCAAGTCGGCCATCTTCTTCGCCGTCGGCCACGCCGCGCAGAAGTGCGGCACGCAGGTCATGGAGGACATCCGCGGCCTGATCAGGATCAACCCGGTGATCGGCTGGGGCCTGATGCTCGGCACGCTGGCCATCCTGGGGCTTCCGCCCTTCGGCGTCTTCGCCAGCGAGTTCATGATCCTCACCCACGCCATGAAGCACCACCCGTGGGCGACGCCGATCCTGCTGCTGGCGCTCGGCGTCGCCTTCGCTTCAATTTTTGGCAAGGTGCAGCCGATGGTGTTCGGCGAGACCCACGCCCAGCGCCTGCCGCACGCGCCGGCCATCACCCCGGTGTTCGTGCATCTGGCCATCGTGCTGATGCTCGGGCTGTGGATTCCGCCTTATCTCACGCGCTGGTTCCAGGAAGCCGCGCGCATGCTGGGCTGACGCCATGAGATTCTTCGACGAGCCCATCGAGTTCGACAAGCAGCCCGGCATCGGCAGCCCGGTCTGGCGCGGGCATGCCGACAACGGCGAAGCCCTGCAGGCCTTCGCCGTCGCCGTGCACCGCACCGACGGCCGCCTGGCCGCGCTGTGGGGCAGCGACGAGCGCCTGCGCAGCGGCGGTTTTCGCCTGCATTGCGTGTTCGGAATCGATGCCGGCCACGCCTGGCTCAGCCTCGACCTGCCGGCGGATCGCCCCACCTATCCCGACCTCGCCGGTATCTTTCCCGCCGCCAACCGCATGCAGCGGGCGACGCGCGATCTGGTCGGCATCGCCCACGAGGGCGGCGACCAGCGCCCCTGGCTGCGCCACGGCGCCTGGCCGGAGGATTGGTTCCCGCTGCGCCACGACGCGGGCGAGGGCACCGGCTTCACCAACGCACCGAGCGACTACGACTTCGTCCAGGTCGGCGGCGAGGGCGCCCACGAAATTCCCGTCGGCCCCATCCACGCCGGCATCATCGAGCCGGGGCACTTCCGCTTCTCGGTGATCGGCGAGCGGCTGCTGCGCCTGGAGCAGCGCCTCGGCTACCAGCACAAGGGCGTCGAGAAGCTGTTCGTCGGGAAAAACATCGCCGACGGCGCGCGGCTCGCCGGGCGCATTTCCGGCGACTCGACCTGCGCCTGCGCCTGGGCCTACGCCATGGCGGCGGAGGCGGCCTGCGGCGTCAGCCCGCCGCCGCGCGCCCTCATGCTGCGCGCGCTGATGCTGGAGCGCGAGCGTGTCGCCAACCATCTCGGCGACCTCGGCGCGCTCGGCAACGACGCCGCGCTGGCCTTCGGCTTCTCGCAGTTCATGCGCCTGAAGGAGGACTGGCTGCGCCTGAACGGTAAGCTCTTCGGCCACCGCTTCATGATGGACCGCATCGTGCCCGGCGGCGTTGCGCTCGACCTCGAAGCGCCGGGCCTGTCTTCCATCGTCGAGCAGTGCGACGGCATCGGCCGCGAGGTGAAGGAACTGAAGAAGATCTACGACGAGCACGCCGGCCTGCAGGACCGCTTCGCCACCACCGGCGCCATCGACGCGGCGCTGGCGCGCGAACTGTCGCTGAGCGGCCTGGCGGCGCGCGCCACCGGACTCATCCTCGACGGGCGCGCCCACCGCACCGGCTACACGCCGCCGCCGCCCTGGGCCATGCTGGGCGTGCGCCCGGCCACCGACGAGCGCGGCGACGTCGCCGCGCGCGCCGCGGTGCGCTTCGCGGAAACGTTCGAGTCGCTGCGCCTGCTGCGCGAGATCGCCGTGGGGCTGCCCGATGGCGAACTGCGCGCCGAGCTGCCGCCGCTGGCCGGCGCGCAGGGCCTCGGCGCGGTCGAGGGCTGGCGCGGCGAAGTGGTGGTCGGCCTGCAGCTCGACGGCGAGGGACGCCTTGCCCGCGTGCATCCGCACGATCCTTCCTGGCAGGCCTGGCCGGCGCTGGAACATGCGGTGATGAAGGACATCGTTCCCGACTTCCCGCTCATCAACAAGTCGTTCAACCTTTCCTACTCGGGACACGACTCATGATCCCCATGCTCCGCCGCATCCTGCGCACCGGCATCGTCAGTGAGCCGCCGCCTGCCCCCGCCGGCGAGCGCGAGATGGCGCGCGAAATGAGCCGGATGAGCGACGAGATCCTGCGCATCCTCGGCCGCGCGCTGACCATCCGCGCGGTGGACGCCGGCTCCTGCAACGGCTGCGAGCTGGAGATCCACGCGCTGAACAATCCCTGCACCAACCTCGAGGGCTACGGCATCAAGTTCGTCGCCAGTCCGCGCCATGCCGACCTGCTGCTCGTCACCGGCCCGGTGACGAAGAACATGGCGCATGCCCTGAAGGTGGCCTACGATTGCACGTCGGACCCCAAGCTGGTGGTGGCGGTGGGCGACTGCGGCTGCACGGGCGGGGTGTTCGGCGAGAGCTACGCCAGTTGCGGCGCGGTGGAGAACGTCATCCCGGTCGATGTGCGCGTGCCCGGCTGCCCGCCGACGCCGCAGGCCCTGCTCGCCGGCATCCTGGCGGCGGTGCGGCGCTGATTCAGCGTAGCGAATCCCTTTCCAGCGTAAGCAGGCGGGCCGGCTGCTCGGTGCGCAGCCGCAGGTAGTGCTCGCCGGCCCTTGCCGCCTCCAACTCGACGACGACGCGTCCGTTCCCTGTCTTTAGCGCCGGCTGCTCGGCGATCTCGAAGGTTGCCGAGACGAGCTGCACCGAGAGTTCGGCCTCGCCCTCGAAGCCGAGCGTGAAGCGGTGCCGCCCCGCTTCCAGTCGGCCGAGCGGGATGAAGTAGGCCCTCTCCTCGGCGGCATGCAGCTGCTGCAGCAGCGCCGCCTTCCAGCGGCCGTCCTTCGGCGCGGGCAGGTCGATGGCGTAGTAGCCGCACTCGAGCTTCATGTGCTCGAGCAGCGCGTTGAGTTCGCGCGCGGCCTGCGGGCTGATGTCTCCGGTATAGCGGCGGATGTGGCCGTCGGTGGCGCCGGGATCGAGCCGGAAGCTCAGGCGCGCGCTGCACTCGCCCTCGTGGCAGGTGGCGCAGAGGGTGTTGAAGCGCACCACCGAGGATGGCGGGATGGGTGCCTGGGCGAGCGCCGCTCCCGACCAGGCGGAAAGCAGTGCGGCGCATGCCAGGATGCCGCGCATCATGCGGCCGGCAAGAGAGAAAGGGCCAGCCCCGCCGCCGCGCAGGCGCCGATCACCGGCATGATGCCGAGCTTGTAGCGGAACAGGGCGACGGCGGCGGCCAGCCCGATCAGCGCCGCCGGCCATTCGAAGCCTCCGGCGAAGGGCGCTGCCGCGCTGGCCTGCGGCCACAGCACGTGCCAGGCGAAGAATACCGCCAGGTTAACGATGACGCCGACGACGGCGGCGGTGATGCCGGTCAGCGGCGCGGTGAACTTGATGTCGCCGTGGGTCGCCTCCACCAGCGGGCCGCCGACGAGGATGAACAGGAATGAGGGCAGGAAGGTGAAGAAGGTCGCTACCGTCGCGCCCGCCGCGCCGGCGAGGAACAGCGATTCGGTGCCGAAAATTTCCTTGGTCCAGCCGCCGACGAAGCCGACGAAGGCCACCACCATGATCAGCGGCCCCGGCGTCGTCTCGCCCAGCGCCAGGCCGTCGATCATCTGCGGGCCGCTGAGCCAGCCGTAGGTCTCGACGCCGCCCTGGTAGACGTAGGGCAGCACGGCATAGGCGCCGCCGAAGGTGAGCAGCGCCGCCTTGGTGAAGAACCAGCCCATCTGCGTCAGCACGCCGCCCCAGCCGCCCTGCGCCGTCAGCAGCGCCATGGCGCCGGCCCAGAGCGCGAGGCCGACAGCGCTATAGCCGACCAGCCGGCCCCAGGAGAAGCGCACCCAGGATGGCGGCGGCGTATCGTCGTCGATGAGGGCCGGGCCGAAATGCTTGTCGGCCGCGCCGTGGCCGCCGCCGGCCTTGAACTTCCCCGGTGCGAGCTGGCCGCCGACGTAGCCGAGGAGGGCGGCGACGAGGACGATGGCCGGGAAGGGTACGTCGAAGGCGAAGATGGCGACGAAGGCCGCCGCCGCCATCGCCCACAGCACGCCGTTCTTCAGCGCGCGCGAGCCGATGCGGTACGCCGCGAACACCACGATCGCGGTCACCGCCGGCTTGATGCCGTAGAGGATGCCGGCCACCACGGGCAGGCTGCCGAAGGCCAGATAGATCCAGGTGAGCAGGATGAGGAGGAACAGCGAGGGCAGCACGAACAGCACGCCGGCGATGATGCCGCCGGGCGTGCGATGCATCATCCAGCCGATGTAGACGGCCAGCTGCGTCGCCTCCGGGCCGGGCAGCAGCATGCAATAGTTGAGGGCATGCAGGAAGCGCCGCTCGGAGATCCAGCGCCGGCGCTCGACCAGTTCCTGGTGCATCATGGAAATCTGCCCGGCCGGGCCGCCGAAGCTGATGAAGCCGAGCTTCAGCCAGTAGAGAAACGCCTCGCCGAGCGAAACGGGTGGGGGAGCTTGGGTGTTGTCGGTGTCCACGATATATCCTCGCAGGAATCACGATGGGCGGCACTTGGACGGGACACCGTCTTGGGAAAGCCGGGAGTCCGCGATTTCCCGGCGGAAAAATTTTAACAGAATGACTGCGCCATGAATGACAGTCGCCGGGCGGGGCAGTCGGCGGTGCGGCAAGTTCATCGCACCGCCGTCCCGCGCAGACTGACTTTTGCCTCAGGTCAAAAGATCGCCATATACCCCCATCAGGAAAGTTGAGAATTCCCGGTGACTCGGCTATCGTGCGGCCTAGTGGGTCCGCGGGGGAATATCCTATATATCAAATATTTGCGCCTTAAAAAAATAGATCGCGATGCATCGCGGCGGGGCGCGTCCAGGAGCGAGGAAATCATGTCAGCAGCAGCGGCAGAGGCCGCGCAGGCGCGACGCGCGCCGGCGGCGGGCTCGGCACCGGTCATCGACCTGCGCCGGGTGAATGCAGTGCGGGAGGCCATCCAGGCCGGACGCCTGAAGCAGGCGCGGCGCACCACCCTGGGCGGCAACGACGCCATCGCGCAGGCGGCGCTCGAAGCCGGTGCGCGCTTCTTCGGCGGCTATCCGATCACGCCCTCGACCGAGGTGCTCGAATACGCCGCGCGTCACATCATGGGCCACGGCGGCAGCTACCTGCAGATGGAGGACGAGATCGCCGGCATCGCCGCCGCCATCGGCGCCTCGCTCGGCGGCGTCAAGGCCTTCACCGCCACCTCCGGCCCCGGTTTCTCGCTCAAGCAGGAAAACCTCGGCTACGCCTGCCTGGTGGAAGTGCCGCTGGTGGTGGTGAACGTCATGCGCGGCGGACCCTCGACCGGCGGTCCGACCGATCCCGGCCAGTCCGACGTGATGCAGGCGCGCTGGGGCACCCACGGCGACCATCCCATCGTCGCCATCGCGCCGGCCACGGTGCAGGAGTGCTGGGAGGAGACGGTGCGCGCCTTCAACATCGCCGAGAAGTACCGCACGCCGGTGATCCTGCTGCCCGACGCCAAGGTGGCGCAGATGAAGGAGCCGGTGCTGCTGCCGCCGCTCGACCTCGTGCCCGTTGTCAATCGCCCCTATCCCTCCGGCGCGCCGGAGGACTACGAGGCCTTCGGCCAGACCGCCAGCGGCGTGCCGCCGCTGGCGCCCTTCGGCGAGGGCTACCGTGCCCACTTCACCGGCCTCTACCACAACCGCAAGGGCCTGCCGACCAAGGACGTGCGCCTGATCGACCAGCTGCAGAAACGCATCCACGCCAAGCTGGAGACGAAGGAGGCGCGCGCCGACATCCTCAAGACCGAGAGCTTCCTCGCCGAGGACGCCGAGGTGCTGGTGGTGGCCTACGGCATCACCGCCCGCGCCGCCAAGGACGCCGTGCTGGAGGCGCGCGCCCAGGGCGTCAAGGCGGGGCTCTTGCGCCCGATCACGCTGTGGCCCTCGGATGCCGGCGCCTTCGCGCCGCACCTGGCGCGCGCGAAGAAGGTCGTCGTCGCCGAGCTCAACCTCGGCCAGTACCGGCTGGAAGTCGAGCGCCTCGCCTGCGAGGCGGCACGCGCCGCCGGCACGCCGCCGCCGCCGGTGATCGGCATACACCGCGTCGACATGCGCCTCATCGCGCCGCGCGACATTCACCAGGAGATCGTGCGATGAACCAGGAAACCGGCGCCGCGCAGCGGCGAACTGTCGTCACCCCCTCCCGCCGGGAGGGGGCAGGGGGGAGGGCACCACGATGAACGCCCCCTTTGTCTGCTCGCTTGAAATGCCCGACCTGCGGCGCACGCAGATGCGCCGCAACATCTGGTGCGAGGGCTGCGGCCTGGGCAACATGCAGCGCTCGATCCAGGTGGCGCTGATGCGCCAGCTCGGCCGCCGCCTCGGCGTCGACTACATGGATCCGGCCGGCGTCGAGGCGATCAAGAACAACGTCGCCATGGTCTCCGGCATCGGCTGCACCTCGCGCATGCCGGGCCACCTCGACTTCAACACCGTGCACACCACCCACGGCCGCTCGCTCGCCTTCGCCTCGGGGCTGAAGATGGCGCGGCCCGAGCTCACCGTGGTGCTGGCCGCCGGCGACGGCGACATCTTCGCCATCGGCGGCAACCACTTCATCCATGCCGCGCGGCGCAACCTCGACATGACGCTGATCGTCTACGACAACCACTCCTACGGCATGACCGGCGCGCAGCACTCGCCGACTTCGCCGCAGGGCGAGGTCGGCGCCTCGGCGCCCTACGGCGTGTTCGAGCCGTCCTTCAGCCTGATCGACCTGGCCATCGGCGCCGGCGCCGGCTTCGTCGCCCAGGGCGCGGTGACCACCCTGCAGGAGCACCAGGACCAGCTCGACGAACTGATCGCGGAAGGGCTGGCCCACAAGGGCTTCTCCTTCATCAACGTCCTCGGCTTCTGCCACACCGGCTGGGGCACGCGCAACAAGCGCGCCGAGTCCTTCCGCTACCGCCAGCACATCGAGCAGCAGATCGCGTCGGTGGAGCGCTGGCGCGAGATGACGGCGGAGGAGCGCGCGCGCCTGAAGCCGCTCGGCGTCATCCACCGCGTGGCGCGCCCGGACCTGCAGAACACGCCCGGCTACGCCGACTGCCTGGCGCGCAGCAGAAAGGCGGTCGAGGCGGGGCGGGAAGAGGTCGAGGCAGTGTCGCCGCAACCCGAGACCGACCTGCGCGCCAAGCGCACCTCGCTGCGCTTCGCCGGCTCGGGCGGGCAGGGCGTCATCAGCGCCGGCGAGATCGCCCTTGCGGCGGCGGTGCGCGCGGGCAAGAACGGCGTCTTCATGAAGAACTACGGCCCCGAGGCGCGCGGCGGCGAGGCCTACTCCGACGTCACCATCAGCGACGGCGAGATCCACTTCCCGCAGTCCGACCGGCTCGACGTGCTGGTGGCGCTGAACCAGGAGACGTTCGACAAGTTCCGCAAGGAGGTGGCGCCCGACGGCCGCATCCTCGCCAACGCCACGGCGGTGCGCGAGACCTACGACGACCCGCGCGTCATCGCCTCGCCCATCGGCGAGCTGCTGGCGCGCGAGGTGCGCCCGCCGAAGCGCGAGCTCGGCATCAACATCCTGGCGCTGGCCCTGGCGCTCGACTACTTCGGCCTGATGTCGCGCGAGGCCGTCACCGCCGCCGTGATGAAGAGCGTCGGCAAGAAGAACCCGGCCCTCAACCAGAAGGCGCTCGCCACCGGCTTCGCCGAGGCGGACCGCCTCAAGGGACTTTGAGAGAGGTGATGCAATGACCGTGCAAAATCCCGTTGCCAGCAGCGCCAGCCGGCGCCGCGTGGCGCCGCCGCCGGCCGCCGCCGGCGCCGAGCTGGAGGCGCTGGCGCAGCAGGCCGTCGCCGCAGGCTTCCACGTCGAGGGCCTGGCGCTGGCCCGCGCCCTGGTCGACGGCACGGTGCTCGAACGCCTGCGCCGCCTGCTGTTCGACGCCGCAGCGCTGGCCGAGGCGAAGCGCCGTGCGCGCCGCATCGAATTCATCGCCGAGGGGCCGCTGCCGCCCGAACTGCTGCTCGAGCCTTCGGCCAAGTCGCAGCCGATCTACCGCCAGATCGTCGACTACGCCCTGTGCAAGGGCTGCCGCCTGTGCATCCAGGTCTGCCCCAAGCGCGTCTACAGCGACGACGGCTTCGGCAAGCCCGACGAGCAGCGTCGCGACGAGGAATGCACCGGCAACTCGCAGTGCGCGCAGTGCATCTACATCTGTCCGGAGCGCGCCATCTCGCTGGAGATGGTCAACCCGCTCTACGAGTCGACCCTCTTCGTCGAACTGCCCAACCCCTATGCCGCGGACGCCGCCGCCAACCCGCCGCCGGCGGACTTCGCGGTGGCCAATCCGCTCGCCGTGTCGGCGGGACTGACTTTCGATCCCTATGACGCCGAGGACCTGAAGGCGGCCAACCGGGCGCTCGACGAGGCCGGCTTTTATCCGCTCATCGAGACCATGGGCGTCGCCGGCCATTTCGTCGACAGCCGCGATCCGGACGCCGAGCTCGAACGCTGGGCGCGCGAGAACGGCCGCGCGCCGGAGCTGGCGCGCCGCGCCGCGCGCACCGTCTACCGGGCGCTGCCGTCGCTGTCCGGTCTCACGCAGGGCCAGTACGACTTCGGCGCCATCCTGCACGCGGTCATCGACGAGGTGCTGCATGCCGACATCGAGATCGACTCGGCCGGCGGGCGCCAGCGCCTCGCCGAGCTGATCGGCCAGGCGCGCGTCAGCCAGGCTTACCTGGGCGCCAAGCGCCGCCCGATCGGCGGCCTGCTGCCGCCGGGCACGTCGACCGCCTGGAAGACGCCCTACGGCAACGAGGTGCCGGTGTACACGCGGCTGGAGAAATGCCTCGGGCCGGAATGCGCGCTCTGCGTCACCCACTGCCCGGAGGGCGGCGGCGGCGAGACCTCGGCCATCCGCATCGTGCCGCTGGTGCCGACCGGCGCCATGCCGGCGCTGGTGCGCGGCCTGCGCGCCTGGCTCCTGAAGGCCGACGGCAGCCATGCCGCGATCGGCGACATGGAAGACCTCTTCGGTCAGCAGCCCTTCGTCTTCGAGGTCGATCCGGATTACTGCAAGTCCTGCGGCATCTGCATCTCCTGCTGCCCGCACGACGTCATCGAGGGCGCGCCGCGCCAGTTCGACATGGGAGAACAGAAACAATGACCGCGATCCAACTCGGCGGCGACCCGCAGGTGCTCGCCAGCCGCCACAAGAGCCTGGTGGCCTTCGCCCGCGCCGTGCAGATGGCCTCGCGCGGGCGCGTCGGCTTCACGCTCGGGGGCTTGCGCATCGGCGATCTCGACGATGCCCAGACCGGCGGCATCGACGCCGCCGGGCGCGACTTCCTCGCCGGCATCGTCGAGGCACCGCTGAAGCCCGGCAACTATCCGGTCGAATCGCTGCTCGCCCTGCGCGAGCAGGGCCTCGACCCGGCCGGCGCCCTGCAGCGCCTCTATGCCACGCACCCCGCCTTCGCCAGCCAGGACTTCGTCCGCCGCATCGAGGCGCGCCAGCTCAAGGTGTTCCTGCTCGGCTCGGCCGGCTCGGGCGTGGTCTCGGCGACGCAGGACCTCGTCGCCGCCTTCGTTGCCGCCGGCTACAACGGCCGCGCCTTCCCGCTTTTCGATCCCTCGAAGAAGGGCGCGCCGGTGAAGGGTTACGGCGTGGTCAGCCGCGAGCCCATCCTCAACCACGCGCCTTTCGTCGTGCCCGACGTGGTGCTGCTGTTCGACCCGAAGCTGTTCCCGCTGCTGCGCACGCTGCTGCGCGAGTATCCGCCGCACGATCCGCGCCACATCGCCATCATCGTCAACACCGAGCTGGAGCCGAAGGCCTTCCGCAAGGTGGCCGAGTTCCACGAGCCCTACCACCTGTGCACGCTCGACGCCGACCGGCTGGTGCGCGGCAAGCGCATGCCGCCCAACTACGCCCTGATCGGCGGCATGCTCGGCCTGCTCGGCGCCGAGGCGGTGGATGCCGAGGCCTTCGCCAAGGTGGTGGAAGCTTCGCTCACCGACAAGTTCGGTCCGGGCGAGAAGGTGCGCGCCAACGTCAACGCCCTGCGCCAGGCGCGCGAGCAGGTGCTGGGCGAGGCGCCCGGACTGCCGGCGCGCGCCGCGCTCGGCCGCGTCGCGCCGAACGACCCGCCCGCCGGCCAGGAAGTGCAGTGCGAGGAAGGCAACCGCGCCATCGCCCGCGCCGCGGCGCAGGTGCTCAACCAGTTCCCCTCGGTGGTGGCGGCCTATCCGATCACGCCGCAGACGGCCATCGTCGAATACCTGGCGCAGATGATCGCCGACGGAGACCTTACCGCCGAATCGGTGACGCCGGAGTCCGAGCACGGCGCCGCCGGCGCCCTGATGGGCGCGGCGCGCGACCGCGTGCTGGCGTTCACCGCCTCGTCATCGCAGGGCCTGGCGCTGATGGCCGAGATCCTGCACACCATCGGCGGCATGCGCATGGGCAACGTGGTGATCTCCAACGTGGTGCGCTCGCTCAATGCGCCGCTCGACGTCGAGAACGACCACTCCGACCTCTACAAGGTGGCGCTCGACGCCGGCTACATCGTCTTCATGACGCGCGACGTGCAGCAGGCCTACGACTTCCACCTGATGGCCTGGCTCATCGGCCTCTACGCCGAGTACCGGCCGGCGCGCCTGATCGGGCCCGACGGCCGCGTGCGCCGCGGCGCCATCGAGATGATCCCCGACCGCGCGGTGATGACGCCGGTGATCGTCGGTTCCGAGGGCTTCGAGGTGAGCCATGCGCCGGAGCGCTACCTGGCGCTCACCGACGCGCAGGCGCGCGCGCTCTACGCCGACCCGGCCTTCGACTACGTGCGGCGCTATGTGTTCACGCCCAACGAGTCGATCATGGGCGCGCTGCAGCTCTCCAACGCGCGCATGGACACCGACTACCAGCGCCATGTCGCCATGGCGCTGGCGCTGGAGGTGTGCGAGAGGGTGTTCGACAAGTTCGCCGCCGCCACCGGCCGCCGCTACGGCGCGGTGCAGGCCTGGAACGAGCGGGCGCCGACGCTGTTCGTCGTCGCCGGCGCCGCGCACGGCACCTTCGAGGAGGTGGCGCGCGAGTTTGCTTCAATCGGTGTCGAGGTCGGCGTGCTGCATCCCAATCTGCTGCGCCCCTTCCCGAAGGCGGAGTGGGCGAAGCTGATCGCCGGCAAGCACGTCTTCGTGTACGACCGCGACGACCCCTTCGGCGCCGTCGGCGGGCGCCTGTACACCGAGCTCGCCGGCGTGGCCAACGAATACGACCTCGCCGCCAGCGGCACGCGCCTGTACTCGCGCATCTACGGCCTCGGCGGGCGCACGCCTTCGCTGGCCCTGGCGCGCGACGAGATGCTCAAGGCGCTGCGCGAGCAGAAGGGCGAGATCCATCTCGCGCGCGAGAAGGCTTATGTGGGAGTGAACCTATAGCCCCTCTCCCTAGCCCTCTCCCCGCAAGCGGGGAGAGGGGACGAATACCCCCTCTCCCGCCCGGGCGGGAGAGGGCGGGGGAGAGGGTGGGAATGAATCGAATGATCTTCGCCAGGACGCAATCATGCAGATGAAGAAAGCGAAAAAATCCGCCGCGGCCGAGTTCTTCCACGCCGGCAAGCTCGACCCGAATGCGGGCCTGGCCCTCGCCGCGCGCATCGTCGCCCAGGCGCAGGCGCTGCCCGCCGGGGTGCAGCTGCTGATCGGCGCCAGCCCGCTGGCGGTGAACGTCGCCGAGTCTTCCGCCGAGGAAGTCGCCGGCCTGATCCCGCGCGAGCAGTGGCTGGTCGCCGCCGGCGTGGCGGAGCTGATGCATGCGCTCGGCGCCGAGGTCAAGCGCTCCGACTTTCTCCTCGACGAATTGAGCGACGAACTGGCGCGCCTGCCCGCCTCGGCCTCGAAGGCCGACGAGGCCTGGTCGGTGCTGCACGAACTTGCCCGTCGCGGCCTGCCCGTCAAGGGGCTCGCCGAAGGCGGACCGGAGCGCGGCCTGCTGGCGCTGGCCCAGGATGCCGGCATCGCGCTGGAATACCTGCTCGCCAGCCTGCAGAAGGCGGCGCGCCTGCTGCAGCGCCTCGGCGTGCGCGACACGGCCATCAACGCCAGCGCGCTGTTCCACAACCACCTGAGCGGCTTCGTCGAGCTGGCGCCGGGCAACCGGCAGGCCGATGCGGCGGCGCTGGCGCAGCGCGCGGCGGCGCTCGCCGCGCAGGGCTGCGTCGTGACGGTGTTCCGCCAGGGCGACTTCAACCGCGCGCTCGCCGAGATGGATGGCGCCGGGCTGGCGGCGCTGGCCGAGGAGACCGGCGCCGACTATGGCGTGCCGGCGGCCGAATTCCTCGCCTTCCTCGATGCGCTGCTGGCGCGCGAGGAGGCGCGCCTTGCCGGCGCGCCGAAGCTGACTTTGGCCGGCCTGCTCGCCGCCTTCCGCTTCCCCGAGGCGCAGCGCGAGGCGCTGTCGCATCCGGCGGCGGTGCGCGGCGATGACCCGACGCGCTGGCAGGAGACCGAGCTCGGCCGTGCGCTGGTCGCGCTGCGCCCCGAGCTCAACTGGCTGGCCGTCTCGGCCGGCATGAAGGCCGCCGGCGAATTCGACGACGCGGCGCGCGCCGCGCAGCAGGCCGCCCTGGCGGAATTGCGCGAGGCCGCCGCCGGCTACAGCGTGAGCATCGATTCCGGCCGCGGCGGGCGCCGTGCCGAGGCGCGCGTGGATGCGCTCTCCGATCTCGACCTGCTGTTCGACCTGTACTGCATCGCGGTGCTGGAGAAGCACGCGCTCGGCGCTGTCGTCGCCACCGCGCGCGACACGCTGCGGCTGATCCGCGCCCTGGAGAACCCCGAGCCGCTGGTGAACCTCTCCGCCGTGGTGTCCGCGCGCCTGCGCGGCGAGACGCCGTCGTCGATTCTCGGCACGCAGGGGCTGGTGCTGCGCAACTTCTCGCTCGCCGAGGCGCTTTCCAAGCTGCGTGCGCTCGCCGACAAGGCGGCGTTCACCATCCCCGACGCGCACGGGGGCGCGCTGCCGCTGGAGAAGGCGACGCTGGAGGATTTCCGCCGCGCCGTGCTCGCCATGGGCCGCAGCCAGCGCGCCGACAGCTCGCCGGGGCGCGTGCTGGCGCTGATCCGCGACAAGATCGTGCCGGAGATCAAGTGGCTGCCGAAGGCCGTCATCGCGCCCGGCGCGCACGACCTGGCGCGCGTGGTGGCGCTGGCCGGCGCCGGCGTGCCGGCGCGCTACCCGCTGCGGCGCCCGTGGACCCGCATCAACCTCGACCCGCTCGCCGCCATGGGCAGCGGACTGGAACCCGGCATCCGCAACTGCCTCGGCTGCCCGGTGAATTCCATCTACGGGCTGGTCACCAAGACCGCCACCGCCACCGGCTTCGAGGAGATCATCACCTATGAAGCGACCGGCTGCTTCGAGGTGTATTCCGGCATCTGGCCCTACACCGGCAAGAAGCACCCCTCGCTGCATGGCGTCTTCGGCGGCGCGCCCTCCGAGCTGCTCGGCGGCCTCGCCGCCAAGAAGGCGCGGCTGAAATATGCGCACAAGGTGAACGGCGACGAGGGCGCCGCCCTGCGCGCGGCCATGAAGCGCACGCTGCACCTGGGCTGGGGCGGCGACGGCGCCACCTTCGACATCGGCTTCGGCAACCTCTCCGGCCTGTTCTCGCGCCTGCAGAAGCTGGCGCAGGACCCGCTCGACCTCGAACTCAATCAGCGCGCGCTCTACGTCTGCTACGACAACGAGGGCTACCAGAACACCGGCAACCAGTACTCGGCGGCTTCCGCGCCGGGCGGCCACACCACCACCAACCCGCAGGGCCAGGAAAAGCCGATGGGCAACGAGCTGCGCAAGAAGCCCATCGTCGAAATCATGGCCGATCACGGCGCGACGATCTCGGCGCGCATGAACCTGCACCGCCAGGAGCACATCACCCGCGTCGTGGCGCGCGCGCTGGAGGACGGCATCGACGGCGCCTTCCTGCACTTCCTGCAGCCGTGCACCACCGGCTGGAAGTTCACCGCCGACAGCCTCACCTACGACCTGGCCTATCTCTCGGAGGAGGGCGGCCTGTTCTCCCCGGTCACCTTCGAACACGGCGTGCCCTACCTGGAGACCTACCCGACGCCGCGCAACCCGGGCGACGCCTTCCTCAAGCTGCAGGCGCGCTTCAAGCACCTGCTCGGCGGCGGCAGCGTGGAGAAGAAGCAGGTCCAGCGCGTCCTGGACTACTACGCCGCCGAATGGCTGCGCAACGTGCGCCTCGGCGGCTTCGAGGGCGAGATCCCCTACGCCGAGCGCCTCGCCTACCTCGAAGAGGAGCACCGCAAGCCGCGCGTGAGCGTCTGAGTCAGAGCAGGGCCACGTTGCCCTCGTGCAGCAGTTCGCCGATGCGAAAGCCGCCCACCGCCGCGCCCGGCGCCAGCCGGCCTTCGCCTATTCCCCCCTGGTCAGTCGCCATGCCAGCCGCTCCGGCAATCCGGCTTCGATGATTTTTTTCGCCGCCGCCTCGGCATCATATGCCACGCGGAAGTGGGTGAGGGTGCCGGCGTCCTCGTCGTGCAGCGCGTAGCAGGCGGCCGGGTTGCCGTCGCGCGGTTGCCCGGCCGAGCCGACGATCACCAGCCAGCGGCGGAAGTCGGACAGCGGCAGCGGCACGCCCGGCACCGGATCGAACGGGCGCAGGCCGCCGCCCGGCGTCGTGAAGTAGATCAGGGGATGGTGCACGTGGCCGGCGAAGACCAGGCGCGCCGGCGTCGCCGCCAGCGACTCGGCGGCTTCGCGGGGGCCGGTGATATAGGTCCAGGCCTCCGGCCGGTCGGCGCTGGCATGCGTGTACAGGCGCTCGCCCTCCGCCACCGTCAGCGGCAGGCCGGCGATGAAGATGCGCTCCTTCTCGCCGAGCCGCTCGCGCGTCCAGTAGATGGCGTCGCGCGCGACGACATGCATGGCGTCGAGCTGTCCGCCGAGGCAGGCCTCGTCATGGTTGCCGCGCACGGCAAGCGCGCCCGCATTGACCAGCCCGGCGACGATGTCCAGGCAGGCGAGCGGGTCGGCGCCGTAGCCGATCAGGTCGCCGAGAAAGGCGAAGCGCTCGGCACCCTCGCGCCGCGCATGCGCCAGGCAGGCCTGCAGGGCTTCGAGGTTGCTGTGGATGTCGGCGAGGAGGGCGGTGCGCACGATTGCAGCATCATGCCGCGTCAGGCGTCAAAAAAAAAGCCGGCGCACGCTGCGCCGGCTTGGAGCCGCCCAAGGAGGGGGATATGGGCGGGTGAGGAGGAATCGTACCGTCAAGCCATGCCGTCAGAAGGCCAGCCGGCCTTGCCGCGGAGCGTGCCTGCTGCGATACACCCTTTGTGAGGCCATCGCGAGCATGAAAAGTTCCAGGGTGGAGAGCTGCGGATAGGCGGCGCGCGCCTTGCGGAACACCAGCCACTCGACCGGCATGCCCTTCGGCGACGCCGCCGCGAGGCAGGGCTCGACCCGTTCGTAAGCCTCGTCGAACAGGGCTCTCAGCTGGTGATGTTTGCGGCGTTCGGTTTGCATGAGCCACTCCTTTTGCGGCGGTATATGACACATTAAACGGCAGGTGGCATGAAATCTGAATAGGGGCGGGGATGAATCGGCTGTAGGAATTTTTCCTACATGGGCGGCGCAGGCCCATCCGCCGGGGTATGCTTTTTCCGATGAACTCCTCGCCGCGAGCCTTCCTGGGCAGCCTGTTCGATGCCGCCGTGCGCGCCGCCGACCCGGCGCACCGTCTGCCGGCCCACCTGCCGCCCCCGCCGCCGGGGCGCACCCTGGTGGTCGGCGCCGGCAAGGCGGCCGCCGCCATGGCGCGGGCGGTCGAGGCGCACTGGCCGGGCGAACTCTCGGGTCTGGTGGTGACGCGCTACGGCCACGGCCTGCCCTGCCGGCGCATCGAGGTGGTCGAGGCGGCGCATCCGCTGCCCGACGCCGCCGGCCGCGAAGCCGCCTCGCGCATCCTCGCCGTGCTGCGCGGACTGACTTCCGACGACCTCGTCATCGTGCTGGTTTCCGGCGGCGGCTCGGCCCTGCTGGCGCTGCCCTTCGAGGGCGTCACGCTGGCCGACAAGCAGCAGGTCAACCGCGCACTCCTGAAAAGCGGCGCCTCCATCGCCGAGATCAACTGCGTGCGCAAGCACCTCTCGGCGATCAAGGGCGGGCGGCTCGCCGCGGCGGCCTATCCGGCGCGCGTCGTCACCCTGGCCGTCTCGGATGTGCCCGGCGACGACCCGGCGGTGATCGCCTCGGGGCCGACCGTGCCGGACCCCACCACCTGCGCCGACGCGCTGGCGGTGCTGGCCAGCTACCGCATCGACGCGCCCGATGCCGTCGTGGCGCTGCTGCGCTCCGGCGCCAGCGAGACGCCGAAGCCGGGCGACCTGCGCTTCGTCCATTGCGAGACGCGCACCATCGCCACCGCGCAGGATGCGCTGGCGGCGGCGGCGGAAACGGCACGCGCGGCGGGCATCGCGCCGTTCATCCTCGGCGACGCCATCGAGGGCGAGGCGCGCGAGGTGGCGAAGGTCATGGCGGGAATCGCGAAATCCTGCGCGCAGCATGCCGCGCCGGCGCGGCCGCCCTGCGTGCTGCTCTCCGGCGGCGAGACCACCGTGACGCTGCGCGGGCAGGGGCGCGGCGGGCGCAACGCCGAATTCCTGCTGGCGCTGGCCCTGGCGCTCGACGGCGCGCCGGGCATCCACGCCCTCGCCTGCGACACCGACGGCATCGACGGCACGGAAGACAATGCCGGCGCGCTGCTCACCGACGACACGCTGGCGCGCGCCCGCGCCGCCGGGCTGGACGCCAGGGCGTGCCTGGCCGACAACGACGGCTACGGCTTCTTCGCCGCGCTCGGCGATCTGGTCGTCACCGGCCCGACGCGCACCAACGTGAACGACTTCCGCGCCATCTATGTGGTGGGCGATCGGCGTTAACCCGCATGGCTGCCGCCGGGCCGGACGGATAAGATGTGCGACTGGAGGAAAGATGGGCTCGAACGAAGAACACCGCCAACTCGATGAAGCCGAGATCGCCCGCCTCGTCGCCGGCCTGCGCCGTATCCTGGCGACTGACTCTTTGCTCGTCGAGCAGGAAGACCTCGTGCCCTACGAGTGCGACGGCCTCACCGCCTACCGCCAGCTGCCGCTGCTGGTGGCGCTGCCGACGCGCGAGGAGCAGGTCGTCGCCGTGCTGAAGCTATGCCACGAACTGCGCGTGCCGGTGGTGGCGCGCGGCGCCGGCACCGGGCTGTCGGGCGGCGCCACGCCGGTCAGGCACGGCGTCGTGCTGTCGCTGGCGAAGTTCATGCGCATCCTCGACATCGATCCGCTGGCGCGCACCGCGCGCGTGCAGCCGGGCGTGCGCAACCTCGCCATCTCGGAAGCGGTGGCGCCCTGCAACCTCTACTACGCGCCCGATCCCTCCAGCCAGATCGCCTGCACCATCGGCGGCAACGTCGCCGAGAACTCCGGCGGCGTGCACTGCCTGAAATACGGCCTCACCGTGCACAACGTGCTGCGCCTGCGCGTGGCGCTGATCGACGGCACGGTGGTGGAGGTCGGCAACGAAGCTTTGGATTCGCCCGGCTACGACCTCCTCGCCCTGATGATCGGCTCGGAAGGCATGCTCGGCATCGTGCTCGAGGCGACGGTGAAGCTGACGCCGAAGCCGCAGCTCGCCCAGGTGGCGATGGCCTCCTTCGACGACGTGGTGAAGGCCGGCAACGCCGTCGCCGACATCATCGCCGCCGGCATCATCCCGGCCGGGCTGGAGATGATGGACAAACCGGCCACGGCCGCCGTCGAGGACTACGTGCATGCCGGCTACGACCTGAATGCCGAAGCCATCCTGCTCGCCGAGTCCGACGGCACGCCGGAGGAGGTGGCCGAGGAGATCGCCGCCATGTGCGCCGTGC
>WYAY01000002.1 GCA_011526165.1 Sulfuritalea sp. | reverse complement strand
CGGCGCGCATCGCCTTCGGCCGGGAAACCCTCGCGGGCGAGACCGTCTTCTTCGTGCGCGACAACGGCGTGGGCTTCGACATGAAGTACGCCGACCGCCTCTTCTCGCCCTTCCAGCGCCTGCACAAGCCCGAGGAGTTCGAGGGCTCCGGCATCGGCCTGGCCACCGTCGCTCGCGTCGCTCACAGACACGGCGGTCGCGTCTGGGCCGAGGCCAGCCCCGATCAGGGCGCTACCCTGCGCTTCACGCTGGGCCGCGCCAACTAACCTCTTCCATGCAATGTAAGTACACGCTTCGCAGCGTCTAGGTAGTAGCGCCTAAAATTGCTGCAAAGCAGCAATTTATTGAACCAAGTCAATAAAACATATGTCGAAACAGGCGTAAAATTCGGCCGCAAATCAAGTTGCGGTGCAACATCGGTGTTGCCGGGGTTCACCAGAAGCAGCCGAACGATTCTTAGGAGAACAGCATGAACGGTCCGATGATCCTGCCCTGGATTGCCCACAAGGCGGATATTTCCGAAGCGCGCGCGGAAGAACTCTGGCGCGAAGCGCTCTGCCACGCCACCGACGCCACCGGTTGGGTCGGCACGTCGGAGTACTGGGAGGCCGCCGAATCCCGTCTGCATGAACTGATCGAGCGGGAAAAGCGCAAACCCTGCCTGCCGACGCCGGAAATCAGTCCCTGGGTGAGGCTGCAGTCGCGCATCGCCCACCTGCCGCTGCTGGCGGTCAAGGGCTGGTCGCTGGCCTGGGCACGATTGCTGACCGCCCGCGCTTAAGCCGCGCAGCACGGCGGCCTCTCGCTTTCCCGGCTTCTTGCAAAGCCCTCGGCGCCCTCCGTGCCGAGGGTATAATCCGCTCTTTTGCAAAGACAATCCGCTTCCCCTCATGCAGGAAAAATACGCCCCGGCCGGGATCGAGCAGGCCGCCCAGCAGCATTGGGAAAACACCGCCGCCTTCCGCGCCGTCGAGGATCCTTCGAAGCCGAAGTACTACTGCCTGTCGATGTTCCCTTATCCCTCGGGGAAACTGCACATGGGCCACGTGCGCAACTACACCATCGGCGACGTGCTGACGCGCTACCACCGCATGCGCGGCTTCAACGTGCTGCAGCCGATGGGCTGGGACGCCTTCGGCCTGCCGGCGGAAAACGCCGCCATGGCCAACGGCGTGCCGCCGGCGCAGTGGACCTACGACAACATCGCCTACATGAAGAAGCAGTTGAAGTCGCTCGGCTTCGCCCTCGACTGGGCGCGCGAGCTGGCGACCTGCCGGCCCGACTACTACAAGTGGAACCAGTGGCTGTTCCTGCGCATGCTGGAGAAGGGCCTCGCCTACCAGAAGACCGGCGTGGTGAACTGGGATCCGGTCGACCAGACCGTGCTCGCCAACGAGCAGGTCATCGACGGCCGCGGCTGGCGCACCGGTGCCGTGGTGGAAAAGCGCGAGATTCCGATGTACTACCTCGCCATCACGAAGTACGCCGAGGAGCTGCTCGCCTCGCTCGACGCCCTGCCCGGCTGGCCCGAACGCGTGAAGACCATGCAGGCCAACTGGATCGGCAAATCGTTCGGTGTGCGCTTCGCCTTCCCATACGAGCTTCCCGCCGCAGGCGGCACGACGCTTCCCTCTCCCGCGAGCGGGAGAGGGACTGAGGGAGAGGGCAGCAGCGGCCAGAAAACCGAAAAAGGTCTTCTTTGGGTGTTCACCACTCGCGCCGACACCATCATGGGCGTCACCTTCTGCGCGGTGGCCGCCGAGCATCCGCTGGCGACGCGCGCCGCGCGCGACAACCCGGCGCTGGCCGCCTTCGTCGAGGAATGCAAGCACGGCTCGGTCATGGAGGCGGACCTCGCCACCATGGAGAAGAAGGGCATGCCGACCGGCATCTTCGTCAGCCACCCGCTTACCAATGAACAGGTCGAGGTCTGGGTCGGCAACTACGTCCTGATGGGCTACGGCGAAGGCGCCGTGATGGCCGTGCCGGCGCACGACGAGCGCGACTTCCACTTCGCGAAAAAATACGGCCTGCCGATCAAGCAGGTCATCGACGTTCCCGGCAAGCCCTTCTCGCTCGACGCCTGGCAGGAGTGGTACGCCGACAAGGAGGCCGGCCGCTGCGTGAATTCCGGCAAGTACGACGGCCTCGGCACCAAGGACGCGGTCGACGCCATCGCCGCCGACCTCAAGGCCAGGGGGCTCGGCGACAAGCAGGTCACCTGGCGCTTGCGCGACTGGGGCATCTCGCGCCAGCGCTACTGGGGCTGCCCGATCCCACTCATCCACTGCGAAAAATGCGGCACCGTGCCGGTGCCCGACGACCAGTTGCCGGTGGTGCTGCCGGAGGACTGCGTGCCGGACGGCTCGGGCAACCCGCTCAACAAGCGGGCCGACTTCCTCGACTGCGCCTGCCCGAAGTGCGGCGCCAAGGCGCGGCGCGAGACCGACACCATGGACACCTTCGTCGATTCGTCCTGGTACTACAGCCGCTACGCCTCGGCCGACAGCAGCGGCGCCATGGTGGACGAGCGCGTCAAGTACTGGCTGCCGGTCGACCAGTACATCGGCGGCATCGAGCACGCCATCCTGCACCTGCTGTATTCGCGCTTCTGGACCAAGGTGATGCGCGACCTCGGCCTCGTCACGTTCGACGAGCCGTTCAGCCGCCTGCTCACCCAGGGCATGGTGCTCAACGAGATTTTCTTCCGCAAGCCGGCGTCGGGGCGCATCAGCTACTACAACCCGGCCGACGTCGAACTGAAGTTCGACGACAAGGGCAACCGCAGCAGCGCGGTGCTGAAGAGCGACGGCCAGCCGGTGGAGTCCGGCGGCATCGGCACCATGTCGAAGTCGAAGAACAACGGCGTCGACCCGCAGCACCTGATCGAGCAGTACGGCGCCGACACGGCGCGCTTCTTCATGATGTTCGCCAGCCCGCCGGAGCAGACGCTGGAATGGTCCGACTCGGGCGTGGACGGCAGCTACCGCTTCCTCAAGCGGCTGTGGGCCTTCGCCGCCGCCTCGGCCGATGCCGTGAAATCGGCGCCCGACCTGCCGGCAAAGCCGGACGATGCGCTGGCCGCCGTGCGCCGCGAAATCCATCTGAACCTGAAGCAGGCCAATTACGACTTCCACAAGTTCCAGTTCAACACCGTCGCCTCGGCCGCCATGAAGATGCTGAACGCCCTGGAGCGCGCGCCGAAGGAGATCGAAGGCTATCCTGCACTGGTGCGCGAAGGCCTGTCCATCCTGCTGCGCCTGCTCTCCCCCATCACGCCCCACATCTGCCATCATCTCTGGCAGGAGCTCGGCTATGGCAAGGACATCCTGCACGCCGCCTGGCCTGAGCCGCTCGAAGCTGCCCTGGCCCAGGACGAGATCGAACTGGTGCTGCAGGTGAACGGCAAGCTGCGCGGCGCCGTCAAGGTGCCGGCTGCCGCCGCGAAGGAGCAGATCGAGGCGGCAGCACTGGCCTCGGATGTCGCCGAGAAGTACATGGAAGGCAAGCCGGCCAGGAAAGTGGTTGTCGTACCCGGCCGGCTGGTCAATATCGTCGTCTGAGCGGAGAGCGGAACATGCGCGCACTGGCATCCGTCGTCCTGGCCCTGCTGCTGGCCGCCTGCGGCTTTCAGCTGCGCGGCGCGCAGCCGTTGCCGTTCTCCAGCCTGTACGTCGCCGAAGACTGGGAACTGGGCGCCATCTTGAGAAGGAACATCCGTGCCTACGGCAGCACCCGGCTGGCTTCCTCACCGCAAGAGGCCGAAGCGGTGCTCACCCGCATTGGCGAGACGCGCGAGAAGAATATCCTCAGCTTGTCGGCCACCGGCCGCGTGCGCGAGTACCAGTTGCGCTACCGCTTCGCCTTCCGCGTGCATGACCTGAAGGGCAGGGAATTCATCCCCCCCACCGAGGTCGTCCTGGTGCGCGAGATCAGCTTCAGCGACGATCGCGTGCTGGCCAAGGAGCAGGAAGAAGTCCTGCTCTACCGCGACATGCAGAACGACATGGTGCAGCAGGTGCTGCGCCGCATGGCCGCAGCCAAAGTCGAGAGCTGAGCCCGGCTACGCCATGCAGCTGCGCGCCGACCAGCTCGCCTCGCACCTCGCCAAAACGCTCGCGCCGCTCTACCTCCTGCACGGCGACGAACCGCTTCTGGTGATCGAGGCGGGCGACGCCATCCGCGCCGCCGCCCGCAGCAGGGGCTTCAGCGAGCGCGAAGTGCTGGTCGCCGGCGCCGGCTTCAAGTGGGACAGCCTGATGCTCGCCGCCGGCAACCTCTCGCTGTTCGGCGGCGACAAGCTGGTCGACCTGCGCATTCCCAGCGGCAAGCCCGGGCGCGAGGGCGGCGAAGCCCTGCAGCGCTATTGCGAGCGCCTGCCCGGCGGGGTGACGACCCTGATTACCCTGCCCCAGCTCGACTGGGCGGCACGCAAGACTTCCTGGTTCAATGCCCTAGCTCAGGCCGGCGTGGCGATCGAACTGAACGCCCCCGGCCTCGCCGAACTGCCCGACTGGATCGCCCTGCGCCTGGCGCGGCAGGAGCAGACCGCCGAGCGCGCCGCCCTGGAATTCATCGCCGCCCACGTCGAGGGCAACCTTCTTGCTGCCCACCAGGAGATCCAGAAACTCGGCCTGCTGCATCCACCCGGCCAGCTGACCCTGGCCCAGGTCGAGGATGCGGTGCTGAACGTGGCGCGCTATGATGTCGACAAGCTGCGTGCCGCCCTGCTCGAAGGCGACGCCGCCCGCTGCGCCCGGCTGCTGGAGGGTCTGCGTGGCGAGGACGTGGCGCCGCCGCTGCTGCTGTGGGCCTTCGCCAGCGAGATCCGCACCCTGGCCGCGCTGCGGGCCGCCCAGGACGAAGGACGGCCGCTGGCCGCGGCGCTGCGCGCCGAGCGCGTCTTCGACGACCGCCGCGCCGCCGCCCTGCAGCGCGCCCTGCAGCGGCTGCGCGCACCGCAACTGCGCGCGGCCCTGCTCGCCGCGGCGCGCATCGACCGCATGATCAAGGGCCTGGTGCAGGGCGACGTGTGGGACGAATTTCTCCAGCTGGCCCTGCGGCTGGCAAGGAAACCGGCATGAAACAGGAACAGATGAACGTCAAGGACTACATGCAGGCCCTCGGCCGCCAGGCGCGCGCGGCCTCGCGCGACATGGCCAGGGCCTCGACCAACGCCAAGAACCGCGCCTTGCTGGCAATGGCCGCGGCCATCCGCCGCGACAAGGCGGCGCTGCTTGCCGCCAACCGCGAGGACCTCGACGCGGCGCGCGCCGCCGGCCTCGACGAGGCCATGCTCGACCGCCTCGCCCTCTCCGACAAGTCGGTGGCGACCATGGCGGAGGGGCTCGAACAGATCGCCGCCCTGGCCGACCCCATCGGCGAGATGACCGACCTCAAGTTCCGCCCCTCCGGCATCCAGGTCGGCCGCATGCGCGTGCCGCTCGGCGTCATCGGCATCATTTATGAGGCGCGCCCCAACGTCACCGTCGACGCCGCCGGCCTGTGCCTGAAGGCCGGCAACGCGGCCATCCTGCGCGGCGGCTCCGAGGCGATCCGCTGCAACCGCGCGCTGGCCGCCCTGGTTCAGGAAGGCCTGCGCGAAGCCGGCCTCCCCGCCGCCGCCGTGCAGGTGGTGGACACCACCGATCGCGCCGCCGTCGGCGAGCTGGTGACCATGAAGGAGTTCGTCGACGTCATCGTGCCGCGCGGCGGCAAGGGCCTCATCGAGCGCATCTCGAACGAGGCGCGCATCCCGGTCATCAAGCACCTCGACGGCAACTGCCACGTGTACGTCGACGACGCGGCCGACGCCGACAAGGCGCTGCGCATCGTCGAGAACGCCAAGACGCAGCGCCTCGGCACCTGCAACACCGCCGAATCGCTGCTGGTGGCGCGCGGCGTCGCCAAGACGTTGTTGCCGAAGCTCGGCGCGATGCTGGCCGGCAAGGGCGTGGAGCTGCGCGGCTGCGCGGAATCGCTGACGCTCCTGCGCGGCGCCGGCATCGACGCAGCGAAGCTCAAGGAAGCAACCGAGCAGGACTGGTACGAGGAATATCTCGCCGCCATCATCGCCGTGAAGGTGGTGGCCGGCGTCGACGAGGCCATCGCCCACATCAACACCTATTCCTCGCAGCACACCGACGCCATCGTCACCGAGGACTACACGCGCGCCATGCGTTTCCTGCGCGAAGTCGACTCGGCCTCGGTGATGGTGAACGCCTCGACGCGCTTCGCCGACGGCTTCGAGTACGGCCTCGGCGCCGAGATCGGCATCTCGACCGACAAGATCCACGCCCGCGGCCCGGTCGGCCTGGAGGGGCTGACCAGCCAGAAGTGGGTGGTGCTGGGCAACGG
>WYAY01000132.1 GCA_011526165.1 Sulfuritalea sp. | reverse complement strand
TGGTCCCCTCGACAGGAATCGAACCTGTATTTGCCGCTTAGGAGGCGGCCGTTCTATCCATTGAACTACGAGGAGCGGGCCCGTATTTTAGCCGCTCCGCTATAATCCCGCCATCGCATTGCGCTCCCGGCTTCGGCCCTCCGCCGTCTCCCTCTCATGCCGCTGCTCACCCTCGACAAGGGCTGCCTGGCCTTCGGCCACGTCGCACTGCTCGACCATGCCGACTTCCAGGTCGACGCGGGCGAGCGCGTCGCGCTCATCGGCCGCAACGGCAGCGGCAAGTCGAGCCTGCTGCGCGCGCTGGCCGGCTCCGCATCGCTCGACGATGGCACGCTATGGCGGCGCGACGATCTGCGTGTCGCCTACGTGCCGCAAGAGCCGGATTTCGCGCCGGAGCAGACGGTGTACCAGGCGGTCGCCGCCGGCGTCGGTGCGGTGAGCCGCCTGCTCGTCGAGTACCACGATGCCGCCCAGCGCCTGGCGCACGACCCGGGCGAGGCGGCGCTGGCGCGCCTGCACGAGCTGCAGGTGCAACTGGAAGCGGGCGACGGCTGGCGCCTGAACATGCGCGTCGAACAGGCCCTGTCGCAGCTCGATCTGCCGGGCGACGCGCGCATCGGCGAGCTCTCCGGCGGCGGCATCAAGCGCGTGGCGCTGGCGCATGCGCTGGCCGGCGAGCCGGAACTGCTGCTGCTCGACGAGCCGACCAACCACCTCGACCTCGACGGCATCCTCTGGCTGGAGCAGCTCATCGCCGGCTTCGGCGGCGCGGTGGTGGTGATCACGCACGACCGCCGCTTCCTCGACGCCGTCGCCACGCGCATCGTCGAGCTGGATCGCGGCAAGCTGGCCAGTTTCCCCGGCCGCTTCGCCGATTACCAGAATCGCAAGGCGGAGATGCTGTCCGCGGAGGCCCAGCAGAACGCCCGTTTCGACAAGCTGCTGGCACAGGAGGAAGTATGGATCCGCAAGGGCGTCGAGGCGCGCCGCACGAGGAACGAAGGCCGCGTGCGACGGCTCGAGCAGCTGCGCCGGGAACGGGCGGCGCGGCGCGAGCGGCTGGGCGGCGTCGGCTTCCAGCTTGCGCGCGGCGAGGCTTCCGGCAAGCTGGTGGCGGAACTCGAGCATGTCGCGAAGCGCTATGGCGAGCGCGACATCGTGCGCGACTTCTCCTGCCGCATCCTGCGCGGCGACCGCGTCGGCATCATCGGTCCGAACGGCGCCGGCAAGACCACGCTGATCCGCCTCATCCTCGGCGAGATCGCGCCGGATGCGGGCAGCGTGCGCCTCGGCACGAAGCTCGCCGTGGCCTACTTCGACCAGTTCCGCGCCGCGCTCGACGAGGAGGCGACGCTGGCCGACATCATCAGCCCGGGCTCGGACTATGTGCAGCTCGGCGGCGAGAAGAAGCACGTCATCGGCTATCTCGAGGATTTCCTGTTTCCCGCGACGCGGGCGCGCGCGCCGGTGAAGTCGCTCTCCGGCGGCGAGCGCGCCCGCCTGCTGCTGGCGCGCCTGTTCGCCAGGCCGGCCAATGTCCTCGTCCTCGATGAGCCGACCAACGACCTCGACATCGAGACGCTGGAACTGCTCGAGCAGCTGTTGCAGGACTACGCCGGCACGGTGTTCCTCGTCAGCCACGACCGCAGCTTCCTCGACAACATCGTCACCCAGGTGATTGCGGCGGAGGGCGGCGGCAGCTGGCGCGAAACCGTCGGCGGCTACGAGGACTGGCTGCGCGAGACGCAGGCGCGGCGCGCGCAGGAGACTGCCGCGGCACCCGCGCAGGAGAAGCGCGCGGTTGTCGAGCGGAAACGCGAACCGCGGGCGAAGGCCAGGCTGTCGTTCAAGGAGGCACGCGAGCTGGAGGCCCTGCCCGAGCGCATCGCCGCGCTGGAAGCCGAGCAGGCCAGCCTCAACGGACGCCTGGCGGACCCGGCGCTCTACCGCGACGAGCCCGGGGCGGTGCGCGCCCTGAAGGAACGCCTGGCGGCGCTGGAGGGGGAAATCGGCCAGGCCATGGTGCGCTGGGAGGAACTCGAAACCCGCTCGGCAGCGGCCGGCTAAAAGTCAGTCTCCGCAGGACGGCGCGTCCGGCTCAGAAACCGCCTTCCATGCGCCAGACATAGGGCAGGGCGATCAGCGCGCCGAAGAACACTGCCAGGTGGAACCAGGCCCAGAACTTGTAGCGCCGCGCCAGCCCGGCCGGATCGAGGTCGGAAATGATGTAGTGCCGCCGGCCGCCCGGCCGCTGCATGAGGTGCAGTTCGGCCGAGCTGCGCAGCTCGCGGTGGCTGGCCAGCACTTCGCGCCTGGCCTGGGCGCGGGCGAGTTCCCATTCCCGCAGGTCGAGTTCGCCACTGCCGTCGAGGTCGAAGCGCTGCAGCAATCCGCCCGGCTGCTTCTTCCAGTCGGCGAGCAGTTGCCCGACGTCCTGGTTGACGTCCAGCGCCAGGTCGACGCTGCCGCGCGTGACGAACTGGCCGAGCGCATAGACGGTCTGGCGCTCGATGAGCAGCCACTGGGTGTAGCGGCGCTCGCCCTGCATCCAGGTGTCCTTCTTCGAGATCAGCATCTCGGCGCCTTCCGGGTCGACCACGCATTCGCCGGTGCCGTCGTCGAGGATGAAGGAGGCGTCGCTCTCGCCCTGCTCCTCCATGCGCCACTTGTTGTCGCTGTCGCGGCGCTCGATGGTGTAGCGGTACCACAGGCAGGGCAGTTGCGAGACCGGACTGATCAGCGGCACGCCGGCGAGCGCCTTGCCCCTGCCGATCAGCTCGGCATAGCCTTGCGCCGCAGAGGCGATGCGCGATGTGGGCGTGTCGTCGATGGCGCGGGTGCGGCGGTAGGCGGAGGTCCAGGCGACCAGGCTGACCGGCGCCATGAGGCCGAGGCAGACGGCCATGCCGAGGACCGACTCGGTCTGCAGGCCGATGAGGATCAGGACAAGCTGGGCGCCGGAGGTGACGAGATTGCCGTACCCCCGGCGCAGGCGGACGAGCATTGCGTGACGCTTTTAGCTGAACAGCGCCTTCATGTCGACGTCGGCCTTCTCGTCGGCGGCGAACTCGAGCAGCGGCTTGGCGCCGAAGCGGAAAAGGCCGGCAACGATGGAATCGGGGAACTGCTCGATGCGCACGTTGTTGATGTTCACCGCCTCGTTGTACAGCTCGCGGCGGTCGGCGATGCCGTTCTCCAGCGCGGTGATGCGGGTCTGCAACTGCATGAAGTTCTCGTTGGCCTTCAGCTCGGGATAAGCCTCGGCGACGGCGAAGAGCTGGCCGAGGCCCATGCGCAGCGCCCCCTCGGCCTGGCCCAGGGCCGGAATGTTCTGCGATTCGCGCGCCGTCTGCACGCGCGAGCGGGCCTCGATGACGCGCTGCAGGGTCTCCTGCTCGAACTGCTTGTACTGCTTGCAGGTCTCGACCAGCTTGGGCAGCTCGTCGTGGCGCTGCTTGAGCAGCACGTCGATGTTGGCCCAGGCCTTGGCGACGGCATGCTTCACCTGCACCAGCCCGTTGTAGATCATCACGCCATACACCAGCGCGACGACGATGAGGCCCAGCACCACCAGCGAAACGGTACCCATGCTTTCCTCCCTGCTTGGACGAATGGCGGCTATTCTAATCCATTCAGTTATGGCGATTGGCCGTCCCCGGCCTCGGGCGATGCCATGTCGGCAGCGGGGGGGATATCGGCGATCCGGCGCAGCCGTTCCAGCAGGGAAGCCTCGGAGATGCCGAGCAGCTTGCCGATCTCGCACAAGTCGTCGGGAATGGCGGGGTCGTTCCAGCCGTTGGCGGCATGCCGCGCCAGATTGACCGCCTGGATGACGTTGCGCACGCGCGGATGTTCGGCGTGGCCGTCGTCCATCAGGGCCTGCAGCAGTTCGGGCAGCCGCCAGGCGCGCGCTAGGGCCAGTTGCAGGTCGCCGATGCGGATGCCGAGCACCGCCTCCTGCGCGGCGGCGCTGCGCAGCCCGGGGGTTTCCGCTTGCCGTGCGCGGATGGCCAGCATCAGGGCGGGTGCGAAGCACCAGAGCAGGATTTCCGCCGTGTCGTGCAGCAAGGCGGCGACGGTGACCTCCTCTACATCGAGGTCGTGGCGCAGCACCGCCCAGTCGCGCGCGAACAGCGAGGCCTGGCGGGCGCGGGCGATCACGCGCAGCAGGCCGAGCAGGGCCTGGGGCAGGGTTTTGAGCTGGTCCTCGACCAGCGGCAGGTTCTCGAATTTGGCAAAAAAGGGCGTGATGCCGATCATCATGACGGCATGGTCGATGGTGGTGATGTCGGCGGTCTGGCTCTTGCGTCGGTGCGCCTCGATATGGGCCAGAACGCGCAACGTCATGAGCGGATCGTGCAGAATGGCGCCCGCCAGCTGGCGGCCAGTGACGTTCTCCTCGTTTTCGCGCAGCCGTTCGAGTTCGCGCGCCGTTCGCTTCAGCACGGGAATGGCTGCCTGGCTGAGGTAATTCACCCAGGATTCGAGGGAGGGCAGCGGGCGATCGAGCATCGCGCGGAAATAGTCCAGTCAATACCAGTAGTTATAATTAACGGCCGAAGCGCTGCTCGGCTTGAGGCGGCGTGGCCGGACCGCCTGGAGTCAACAATAAAACAATATAAAACAAATAGATAAATGGAAGCACCGAAATCCTGGGACATCTTCTGCAGCGTCGTGGACAACTACGGCGACATCGGCGTCTGCTGGCGGCTTTCGCGCCAGTTGGCGGCGGAACACGGCCTGCACGTGCGTCTCTGGGTGGACGATCTGGCGGCCTTTCGTCGCATCTGGCCGGAAATCGCAGCCGATCAGGAGATACAGCAAAGCCGCGGCGTCGAGGTGCGGCACTGGATGCAGCCTTTCCCTGCGGTCGAAGCGGCCGACGTGGTGGTGGAAGCTTTCGCCTGCAATCTGCCGGAGAACTATTTGCATGCCATGGCGATCCGAACGCCCAGGCCGCGCTGGATCAACCTCGAATACCTCAGTGCCGAGGACTGGGTCGGCGAATGCCACGGCCTGGCTTCGCCCAACCCGCGCCTGCCGCTTACCAAGCATTTCTTTTTCCCCGGCTTTGCGCCGAATACCGGGGGCGTGCTGCTGGAGAGGGATCTGGAAAGACAGCGCCGGGTCTTTCAACTGAGCGCTGGGGCGCAGGCCGCCTTCTGGCAGGAACTGGGAATGGCGCCGGCACATGGGGAGGAGGTACGCATCTCCCTCTTCTGCTATCCGGGCAGCCGCGCCGAGGAACTGTTCGAATGCTGGCACGAGCAGGGGCCGGTCACCTGCCTGGTGCCGGAAGGCATCGCCGGCGAGGCGATCGCGGCGTTCTTCGGCCAGGCCGCCCCGGCCGCCGGCGGCGCCCTGCGGCGCGGTAGTCTGGAAGTGCGCATCCTGCCCTTCCTGGAACAGGATCGCTACGACCGGCTGCTGTGGGCCTGCGACTGCAATTTCGTGCGTGGCGAGGATTCCTTCATGCGGGCGCAATGGGCCCTTCGGCCGATGGTCTGGCAGCCCTATCCGCAGGCGGAGGGCACCCACCTGCACAAACTGGCGGCTTTCCTGCGGCGCTATTGCGACGGCCTGCCGGCCGAGACGGGCAGGGCGGTAGCGGATTTCTGGAACGCCTGGAGCCGCGGCGAGGGGATGGGGACGACTTGGCCGGCGTTCTGGACGCAGCAGGTGCCGCTGGCGCGGCGTGCCGAGCTCTGGGCGGCCGGTCTGCGCAATAACGGCGATCTGGCTGCCAAGCTGGTGCAGTTCTGCTCGCTTAGGCTATAATTTCGCGTTTTTTTCTAGCCGCTTAACATCATATGAAACTGGCACAGGAACTCCGCGTAGGCAACGTCGTCATGATCGGCAAGGATCCGATGGTCGTGCAGAAGGCCGAATACAACAAGTCCGGCCGCAACGCCGCCGTGGTGAAGATGAAATTCAAGAACCTGCTCACCGACGCGCCGAGCGAGAACATCTTCAAGGCCGACGAGAAGTTCGAGGTCGTCACCCTCGAGCGGAAGGAAGTGGCCTACTCGTATTTCGCCGACCCCATGTACGTTTTCATGGACGCCGAGTACAACCAGTACGAGGTGGAAAAGGAGAACATGGGCGACGCCCTCAACTACCTGGAGGACGGCATGGCCTGCGAGGTGGTGTTCTACAACGGCAAGGCCATCTCGGTCGAACTGCCCACCAGCGTGGTGCGCGAGATCACCTACACCGAGCCGGCCGTGCGCGGCGACACCTCGGGCAAGGTGCTCAAGCCGGCCAAGATCGCCACCGATTTCGAGGTGTCCGTGCCGCTGTTCTGCGAGACCGGAGACAAGATCGAGATCGACACCCGCACCGGCGAGTACCGCAACCGCGTCAAGGGCTGACCCGGCACCCCGACATGAAAATGCCACCCGCGGGTGGCATTTTTTTCGTGGCGAGACGGGAAGCTCAGCGCCAGGCTTCCTTGCACTTGGCAATTTCGGCGTCGGTCATCACCGGCTTGATGCGGCACTGGCGCTCCCGTTCCAGGCGTTCCTTTTCCGCTTCGCGCGCGCGTTCTTCGCGTGCCAGACGCCTGGCCTCGGCCTGCTCCTCCTTGCTGAGCGGTTTGGCCGGTTCCTGGACCTTGACTGTGGAAGAAGCGTCTTCCGCTGCCGGTTTCTCTTCGGCATTCTGAGCCAGACTGGCGGCCGGCAGGCATGCCAGGGAGGCCGCGACAAGCAGGACGGAGGGGAAGGTTGGGCGCATAGACGTCTCCAGGCAGGAATCGGGTGCGCCAAGATTACCGCGGTATAAAGGAAAACGCCACCCGCAAGGGGTGGCGTTCCTGATTGGTGGAGGCGGCGGGAATCGAACCCGCGTCCGCAAGCCCTCTACAGGCAGTACTACATGCTTAGCCTGGCTGTTTGATTTAACCCGGCATCCGCCAACCGGCGGGCTGATGACAGGCGATCCGCTGAATTTTCGTGACCGGCCGCGCGGCGAGGACGATCCTTAGCTGGTGTGAATGACTCTGCTGCCGCTTGCGCGGCCCGGCCCGTCAGCAAACCGGTGCAGAGCTAGCCGGTATTAAGCGGCTAGAGCGAAACGCTCGTCGTTGGCGTTTGTGGTTTTCCAGATGGATTTGCGAGGTGACTGGTCCTCGGCATGCACTGCTCTGCTTCGCGACCCACGTCGAAGCCAGGTCGCCCCCGGATTCAATGTGATGCGTTGCTGCGGCCATTCTAGCACGCGCTACTGAAGCAGCCCGACCAGACTGGCAGGTGACTCAAGTATGGTGTCGGCGCCCCATTCTTCAAGAGGCAGTTCGTCGCCGAGATAGCCCCAAGCGGCGGCAATCGCACCCATGCCGGCGGCGCGGGCGGCCTGCATGTCGCGCAGGTCGTCGCCGACATACAGACAGCGCGCGGCGTCCGTGCCGGCAATGGCACTGGCGAGGAGCAGAGGGTCGGGGGCCGGTTTGGGCCTGGGCGAGGAATCGCCGCTGACGATGCAGGCGGCGCGCCGCGCCAGGCCGAGGGCTTCGACCACCGGGAGGGTATAGCGGCTGGTCTTGTTGGTCACGACGCCCCACTTGATGCCTTGCGCTTCCAGGCGGTCGAGCAGTTCGGCGATGCCGTCGAACAGCGTGGTGGCCACGCAGGGCGATTCGCCGTAATAGGCGAGGAAACGCTGGTGGAGCTCGGCGTAGCCGTCGTCGCCGGGCGCAATGGAGAAGCCGATGCCGAGCATTCCGCGCACGCCTTTCGAGACATGCGGACGGACGGTGGCGGCCGGCAAGGGCATTTGGCCTGCTTCGGTGCGCAGACGATTGAGCACGGCGCCGAGGTCGACGGCGGTGTCCGCCAGTGTGCCGTCGAGGTCGAAGAGGACGGCGTCAATCATCGCGCCTGCAGCGCATCAGGTAATTGACGTCGGTATTCGCACCGAGCGCGTAGGTTTTGGTGAAGGGGTTGTAGGTCATGCCGACGAGTTCACAGACCGCCAGTCCGGCTTCGCGCACGTAGCGGGCCAGTTCGGCCGGGCGGATGAATTTGGCATAGTCGTGGGTGCCCCGCGGCAACAGCTTGAGCACGTACTCGGCGCCGAGGACGGCGAAGAGATAGGATTTCGGATTGCGGTTGAGGGTGGAAAAGAACACCGTGCCGCCCGGCCTGACGAGCCGGGCGCAGGCGCGCACCGTACTGGCAGGGTCGGGCACGTGCTCGAGCATCTCGAGGCAGGTGACGACGTCGAAGGCTTGCGGCATTTCGATGGCGAGTTCCTCGGCCGATATCTTGCGGTATTCGACCTGCTGCCCGCTTTCCAGAAGGTGGAGCTTGGCGACGCCGAGCGCTTTGTCCGCAAGATCGATACCGGTCACCCTGGCACCGCGCATGGCTATGGATTCGGAGAGGACGCCACCGCCGCAGCCGACGTCCAGCACGCATTTCCCGGCCAGACCGACGGACCGGTCTATCCAGTCCAGGCGCAGCGGGTTGATGTCGTGCAGGGGCTTGAACTCCGATTGCGGATCCCACCAGCGGTGGGCGAGTTCGCCGAACTTGTCGATTTCGGCCTGATCGGCATTTGGCAAGGCGGGTTCGCTCATGCTGCGTAGTATATAAAATAAAAAAGCCCTGCTTGCGCAGGGCTTTTACAGCGAATTGCCGGATTACTTGGTGCCGATGACCTCGATCTCGACGCGGCGGTCGGGTTGCAGGCACTCGACGAGTTGCTTGGTCCGCTTGTCGCTCTTGCCGCACTTGTCGCCGGTAATGGGCTGCTTCTCGCCCTTGCCTTCGGTGTAGACGCGGTTAGGCTCGACGCCCTTGCCAACCAGATAGGACTTGACGGCTTCGGCGCGCTTCTCCGACAGCTTCTGGTTGTACTTGTCGGAACCCAGCCGGTCGGCATGGCCGACGGCAATGATGACTTCCAGTTTCATGCCCTTCAGCTTGCCGGTGACATCATCCAGTTTGGCCTTGCCCTCGGGGCGCAGCACGGCCTTGTCGAAGTCGAACAGGGCGTCGGCGGCTAGAGTCACCTTCTGGGCGGCGGGCTTCGGTGTGGCGGCCGGCGCAGCAGGCTTCGGCGCATCCGGCTTCTTGACCAGATCCGGGTCGCACTCGGCGATGGCCATGGCCGGGGTCCAGCGCGTGGTCTTCCAGCACAGGCCGAAGCCGCTGCGGGCCACGACGCCGCGCGTGTCGAAGAGATAGCCGTCGTTGTTCGGAACCTGTGCGAGCGCGACGGAGGCGCTCATGCCAAGCGTGGCCAGCAGCGTAAGCTTCGATATTTGTTTGTTCATATGTGTTCCCCTCGTTGCGGTGCGAAATGGAAAGTGGGTCGGCCAAAACAGCACGGTTTAACAACACGTTTTGCCGGCTTCGGTTCTTCCCCTTTGGCCAAGCCGGCTCATGCAGTCAATTTATTCTGCCACAAATATGCGATGTCAAGCAATCGGCTTGTGTTGCATTGCTGCAACGCGCCATTTTCGACCTGCAGAACGCCATTGACCCATACGTGACTGACATGCTCACGACCGGCAGCATAGACCAGATGGGAAGCAGGATTGAAGCAAGGGGCGGTTTCAACCGTATTGAGGCGCACAGCACACAGGTCTGCGGCTTTCCCGGCTTCGATGGAGCCGATCCGGTCGCCCAGGCCGAGCGCGGCGGCGCCGTTCAGGGTTGCCATGCGCAGCACGGTATGGGCGTCGAAAGCGGCGGCGTTTCCGCTGACCGCCTTTGCTAGCAGGGCGGCATGGCGCATTTCCTGGAAGAGATCGAGACGGTTGTTGCTCGCCGCGCCATCGGTGCCCAGCCCGACGCGGATGCCTTCACCCAGCTTGGCCACGATGGGGGCGATGCCGCTGGCAAGCTTCATGTTGGAAGTCGGGCAGTGGGCGACGCTGCAATCGTATTTCGCCAGCAGGCGTATTTCGGCCGCATCGAGATGAGCTGCATGCACGGCGATCAGTCCCGGGCCCAGCATCCCGAGGCGATCGAGCCGTTCGATGGGCCGCAATCCATGCCGGCGCACGCTCTCCTCGATTTCTCCCCGGGTTTCGTGCACGTGGATATGAACCGGCAGGTCGAGTTGGGCGGCCAGCGTGGCGATGCGCTCGAAGCTGGCATCGCTGACGGTGTAGGGGGCATGGGGCGCCATGCAGAAGGAGACCAGCGGATCGCCGCGCAGACGGTCGCGCGCAGCCAGTCCCTTGACGATGTAGTCCTCTGCATCGGCGGCGTAGGCGGTCGGAAACTCGATGACCACCAGTCCGAGAACGGCACGCATGCCCAGGCTTCGCGCCGCCTCCGCCGCGGCTTCCGGGAAGAAATACATGTCGTTGAAGCAGGTGATGCCGCCGCGCAGCATCTCGGCGCAGGCGAGGAGCGTGCCGTCGCGGACGAAGGCGGCCGAAACATGTTTCGCTTCAGCCGGCCAGATATGGTTCTTCAGCCACTCCATCAGCGGCAGATCGTCGGCGATGCCGCGCAGCAGCGTCATCGCGGCGTGCGTGTGCAGGTTGACCAGGCCGGGGATCAGCACATGATCGGCCAGGACGACATGTCGGGCCGGAAGGTAGCGCTGCCGCGCCGCTTCGGCTGGCAGGACGTCGACGATGTCGCCGGCAGAAACAGCTACGGCCTGGCCTTCCAGCATGGCGCCGCGGGGCTCGACAGGAATGAGCCAGCGCGGTTCGATCAGTAGGTCTATCGGTTCGGACATGCGTAAAAAAACCCCGCCAGGAAGGGCGGGGTTTTGGTTTGCCGGGGCAAACTTACTTGGCCGGTCCCTGCACCTCGACGACGACGCGGCGATTCGGCGCCAGGCACTCGATGAGCTTCTTGCGCGGCAGTTTGTCGTCGCACTTCACGGCCGGGACGGGCTGGGTCTTGCCTGCTCCCATCGTTTCGACGGAGCCAGCCTTGGCGCCCTTGCTGGCCAGGTAGGCCTTGACGGCATCGGCGCGTTTCTCGGAAAGCTTCTGGTTGGCCTCGTGGCTGCCGATGCGGTCGGTGTGACCGGTGATCAGCATCAGCTTGACGCTGGCGCAGTTGCCCAGCTTGGCGATGACGTTGTCGTCGAGTTGCTTCTTGCCGGCAGCGTTGAGATCGGCTTTGCCGAAGGCGAAGGTGGCATCGCTCTGCAGGGCGTAGGTGAAATTGCAGGCCTTCGGCTTGGCCGGAGCGGCAGCGGCAGGAGCCGGCGCGGGAGGAGCCGGCTTCTTCACCAGGTCGGGATCGCATTCGGCAATGGCCATGGCGGGCGTCCAGCGGGTGGTCTTCCAGCACAGTCCGAAGCCGCTCTTGGCGACAAGGCCGCGCGTATCGAAGAGATAGCCATCGTTGTTGGGTACCTGCGCGCTGGCGGCGGAAACGGAAAGGCCGAGCGTCGCGGCGGCGATGACCCGGGTGAGTTTGGCGGTATTCAAGGTTTATCCTCCACTGAAAAGACAGCTTGTTCTGATTTTCCGGCAACCTGCAGGCCGGGCCTGACAAACATTGACGAGGGATTAAAGCACAAAAAACAGGGGCATACAACTTGTTGTCGGAACGACAATTCCGCTTGTGGTGGACGAGTGGAAAGCGACGGGGCGGCTGCCCCGGGTAGAGGCAACATGCTAAAATTCAAACTTTTTTAGCGGAACAAAATCTCCGCTTCCCTTGCCCAGTCCATGACCATCCAGTTCGCCAAGGAAACCCTCCCGGTCAGCCTCGAAGAAGAGATGCGCCACTCCTACCTCGATTATGCCATGAGCGTGATCAAGGGCCGGGCGCTGCCGGACGTACGCGACGGGCTGAAGCCCGTTCATCGGCGCGTGCTCTTCGCCATGCACGAGTTGTCCAACGACTGGAACAAGGCCTACAAGAAATCCGCCCGCATCGTCGGCGACGTGATCGGCAAGTACCACCCGCACGGTGACACCGCAGTCTACGACACCATCGTGCGCATGGCGCAGGATTTCAGCCTGCGCTACATGCTGGTGGACGGCCAGGGCAACTTCGGTTCGGTGGATGGCGACAATGCCGCCGCCATGCGCTACACGGAAATCCGCATGGCACGCATCGGCCACGAGTTGCTGGCCGACATCGACAAGGAGACGGTCGATTTCGGGCCGAACTACGACGGCTCGGAGCGCGAACCGCTGATCCTGCCGGCGAAGATTCCGAACCTGCTCATCAACGGCAGCTCCGGCATCGCCGTCGGCATGGCGACCAACATTCCACCGCACAATCTGAACGAGGTGGTGGATGGCTGCCTGGCGTTGCTGGACCATCCCGAACTGGGCATCGAGGATCTGATTGCGATCATTCCTGCGCCCGACTTCCCCACGGCCGGCATCATTTACGGTACCGTTGGCGTGCGCGAGGGCTACCTTACCGGGCGCGGCCGCATCGTCATGCGGGCGCGTACGCATTTCGAGGACCTGGAGAAGGGCAACCGCCAGGCCATCATCGTCGACGAACTGCCCTACCAGGTGAACAAGAAGTCGCTGCTGGAGCGCATTGCCGAGCTGGTCAACGAGAAGAAGCTGGAGGGGATTTCCCACATCCAGGACGAATCCGACAAGTCCGGCATGCGCGTGGTCATCGAATTGAAGCGCGGCGAAGTGCCGGAGGTCGTGCTCAACAATCTGTACAAGATGACGCAGTTGCAGGACACCTTCGGCGTGAATATGGTGGCCCTGGTCGACGGTCGGCCGCGCCTGCTTAACCTGAAGGAGATGCTCGTCGCCTTCCTCGCCCACCGGCGCGAGGTGGTGACGCGGCGCACCGTGTTCGAGCTGCGCAAGGCGCGCGAGCGGGGCCATATCCTGGAAGGCCTGGCGGTGGCCTTGTCCAATGTCGACGAGATCATCGCCCTCATCAAGGCGGCGCCGACGCCGCCGGAGGCCAAGCGCGAACTGATGGCGCGCACCTGGCGCTCGACCCTCGTCGAGGAGATGCTGGCGCGTGCCAACGCGCAGGCTTCGCGGCCGGATGGGCTGCTGCCTGAATTCGGCATGTCCGGACAGGGCTACCGGCTGTCCGACGCCCAGGCCCAGGCCATCCTCGAGCTGCGCCTGCAGCGGCTGACCGGCCTCGAGCAGGACAAGATCGTCTCCGAGTATCGCGAAGTGATGGAGCAGATCGCCGACCTGCTCGACATCCTGGCCAATCCCGCGCGCATCACCCGCATCATCGCCGACGAGCTGCGGGCCATCCGCGAGCAGTTCGGCGATGTGCGGCGCTCGGAGATCGTGGTGAACGCCGAGGACCTCTGCCTGGAGGACCTCATCACCCCGACCGACGTGGTCGTGACCCTGTCCCATGGGGGCTATTTCAAGCGCCAGGTGCTGGCCGATTACCGCGCCCAGCGGCGCGGCGGCCGCGGCCGCCAGGCCACGGCGATGAAGGAGGACGACTTCGTCGACCGCCTCTTCGTGGCCAACACGCACGACTACATCCTCTGCTTCTCCAACCGTGGGCGGGTCTATTGGCTGAAGGTGTACGAGGTGCCGGAAGGCTCCTCGACCAGCCGCGGCAAGCCCATCGTCAACCTCTTCCCGCTTGCCGAGGCCGAGAAGATCACCGCGGTGCTGCCGGTGAAGGAGTTCGACGAGGGGCATTACGTGTTCATGGCGACGATGGGTGGGACGGTGAAGAAGACCCCGCTGTCGGCCTTTGCCAATCCGCGCAAGGCCGGCATCATCGCCGTCGATCTCGATGAGGGGGACCACCTTATCGGCGTCGCCATCACAGACGGCGAGTACGACGTGATGCTGTTCTCCGATGCCGGCAAGGCCGTGCGTTTCGCCGAGGAGGACGTACGCCCCATGGGCCGCGAGGCGCGCGGCGTGCGCGGCATGATGCTCGATCCGGCTCAGAGCGTGATTTCGATGCTCGTCGCCAAGGGCGAGGAGCAGAGCGTGCTGACGGCCACCGAGAACGGCTTCGGCAAGCGCACGGCGATCGCCGAGTACACCCGTCACGGCCGTGGCACCAAGGGAATGATTGCCATCCAAACCAGCGACCGGAACGGCAAGCTGATCGGTGCCGTGCTGGTTTCCGATACCGATGAACTGATGCTGATATCCACTGGCGGCGTGCTGATCCGCACGCTGGTGCAGGACATCCGAGAAATGGGCCGCTCGACACAGGGTGTGACCCTGATCAACCTGGATGACGGCACGAAGCTGGCCGGCATGGAAAAGATTATCGAGACCGACGAGGAGCAATAGAAATGGCACGTGTTTTCAATTTCAGCGCCGGCCCGGCAACCCTGCCGGAAGCCGTTCTCAAGCAGGCGGCGGAGGAGATGCTTGATTGGCATGGCAGCGGCCAGTCCGTCATGGAGATGAGCCACCGCGGCAAGGAGTTCATGAGCATCGCCGCCCAGGCCGAGGCCGACCTGCGCGAACTGATGGGGATTCCGGCCAACTACAAGGTGCTGTTCCTGCAGGGCGGTGCCACCCTGCAGTTCGCCATGATCCCGATCAACCTGCTGCGCGGCAAATCGAGCGCCGACTATGTGAACACGGGCGAGTGGGCGAAGAAGGCCATCAAGGAGGCCAAGCAGTACTGCCAGGTGAATGTCGTCGCCTCCAGCGAGGACAGGAACTTCACCTATGCGCCGGCGCAGGCCGACTGGAAGCTCTCCAGGGACGCCGCCTACGTGCACTACACCGCCAACGAGACCATCGGCGGCGTCGAGTTCCACTGGACGCCGCAGACGGGAGACGTGCCGCTGGTGTGCGACATGTCCTCGAACATCCTGTCCAGGCCGGTCGACGTTTCCAAATACGGCCTGATCTACGCCGGTGCGCAGAAGAACATCGGCCCGGCGGGGCTGGCCATCGTCATCGTCCGCGACGACCTGATCGGCCAGGTGCTGCCGAAGACGCCGGTCATGCTCGACTACAAGACGCATGCCGACAACGAGTCGATGTACAACACGCCGCCCACCTACGGCATCTACATCGCCGGCCTGGTTTTCCAGTGGCTGAAGCAGCGCGGCGGCCTGGCGGCGATGGAGAAGCACAACCGCGAAAAGGCCGGACTTTTGTATGCCTGCCTCGATCAGAGCAAGTTCTTCGTCAGCCCGGTCGCCAAGGCCGACCGCTCGCTGATGAACGTGCCGTTTACGCTGAAAAACGCCGAGCTCGACGAAGAGTTTCTCAAGGGCGCCAAGGCGCGCGGCATGGTCCAGCTGAAGGGCCACCGCTCGGTGGGCGGCATGCGCGCCTCGATCTACAACGCCATGCCCGTCGAGGGCGTCAAGGCGCTGGTCGACTACATGAAGGAATTCGAGGCGAAGCATGGCTAACAGCTACAAGATCCTGGTGCTCAACCAGATTTCCCAGGCCGGTCTGAAGCGCCTGCCGGCCGAGCAGTACACCGTCGGCAAGGACATGCCGGCGCCCGACGCCATCCTGGTGCGCTCGGCCGACATGCACAAGCTGGACATCCCGGTCTCGGTGCGCGCCATCGGCCGCGCCGGCGCCGGCACCAACAACATCCCGGTGAAAGCCATGAGCGGACGCGGCGTGCCAGTGTTCAATGCGCCGGGTGCCAACGCCAACGCGGTGAAGGAGCTGGTCATCGCCGGCATGCTGCTGGCGGCGCGCAACCTGACCGGCGCCATGCGCTTCGTCTCCGCCCTCGATCCGCAGGATGCCGAGATGGAGAAGAAGGTCGAGGACGGCAAGAAGAACTTCGCCGGCTACGAGCTGGCCGGCCACACGCTTGGCGTCATCGGCCTGGGCAAGATCGGCTGCCTGGTGGCGGACGCCGCCATCAAGCTCGGCATGGACGTCATGGGCTATGACCCGGAAATCACCGTGGACGCTGCCTGGAGCCTGCCCTCGCAGGTGAGGAAGGCGCACAGCGTGGCCGAAGTGCTGAAGAACGCCAATTTCATCAGCCTGCACGTGCCGCTGGTGGACGCCACCAAGAAGATGGTCAATGAACAGACGCTGGAACATGTGCGGCACGGCGCCGTGCTGCTCAACTTTTCCCGCGAGGGCGTGGTGGACGAGGCCGCCGTGCTGGCGGCGCTGGAGGCGAAGAAGCTCGGCTGCTATGTCTGCGACTTCCCCAGCCGGCACGTGAACAACCATCCCAACGTGGTGGCCCTGCCGCACCTGGGCGCCTCGACGCGCGAGGCGGAGGACAACTGCGCGGCGATGGTCGCCGACCAGGTGCGCGATTTCCTCGAGCATGGCAACGTGCAGAATTCGGTGAACTTCCCCAACACCGTGATGCTGCGCGAATCGGGCTTCCGCATCTCCATCGTCAACGCCAACGTGCCGAACATGGTCGGTCAGATCTCCACGGCGATGGCCAAGGCCAACCTCAACATCCACAATATGGTGAACAAGTCGCGCGGCGACATCGCCTACACCCTTGTGGACGTGGACAGCGCCGTCTCGCAGGCGGTGATCGACTCGATCGCCGGCATCGAGGGCGTGCTGGCCGTGCGCTACCTGCCTGCATGAGCGCCGTCCGCCTGGCCGCCCAAAGGACGGCGCAGCCAACGATACGGAGCCGCGTAGCGGCGAACCGCCGTCACTCCCTTCCGCGGGAAGGGGGGCGGGGGGAAGGTTCATGAGCGACGATCTGCAGCGCCTGCGTGCCGAAATCGACCGCCTCGACGAGGAGGTGCTGCAGCGTCTTTCCCGCCGCGCCGAGATCGCCCACGAGATCGGCCGCGTCAAGGGCGGGGCGGTGGTGTACCGTCCGGAGCGCGAGGCGCAGGTGCTGCGCCGGATCGCGTCCCTCAACAAGGGGCCGTTGAGCGAAACCACGGTGTGGCGCATCTTCCGCGAAATCATGTCCGCCTGCCTGGCGCTGGAGCAGCCGCTGCGCATCGCCTATTTCGGACCGGAGGGAACGTTCACCGAGAGCGCGGCGAAGAAGCATTTCGGCTCGGCGCCGGATTTCGCGGCGCTGGCCACCATCGACGAGGTCTTCCGCGCCGTCGAGTCGGGCAACGCCGACTACGGCGTGGTGCCGGTTGAGAATTCCACCGAGGGTGCAGTCGGCCGCACGCTCGACCTGCTGCTGCAGATGCCGATCCGCATCTGCGGGGAAGTGGTGCTGCGCATCCATCAGCATGTGCTGTCCAAGGCGGAGCGGCTGGAGGACGTCAAGCGCCTCTATTCGCACAGCCAGTCGCTGGCCCAGTGCCACGAATGGCTCAACCGCAACCTGCCCGGCCTGCCGCGCGTGCCGGTGGCGAGCAACGCCGAGGCGGCGCGCATGGCCGCCGAGGATGCCGAATCCTGCGCCATCGCCGGTGAAGCGGCGGCCGGCCACTACGGCCTGGGCCGCCTAGCGCAGGACATCGAGGACGATCCGAACAATACGACGCGTTTTCTGGTTCTCGGCATGCACGACGCCGGGCCCTCAGGCCGCGACAAGACCTCGCTCGTCTGCTCGGCGCATAACAAGGCCGGCGCCGTGTATGGGCTGCTCGAGCCGCTGGCGCGCCATGGCGTGTCGATGAGCAAATTCGAGTCGCGTCCCTCGCGCACCGGGCTGTGGGAATATGTCTTCTATGTCGACGTCGATGGCCACCAGAGCGAGGAGCGCGTGGTGAAGGCGTTCGCCGAGTTGCACGAGCGCGCCGCCTTCGTCAAGGTGCTCGGCTCCTATCCGAGCGCTGCGGCCTGAGTGGGCCGCAGGGAACTACGGGAGAGGTAATCCGCAGAGGGGGAAACATGAGCATCGCCGAACAATCGCCGTCCTACATACGCGCCATTTCACCCTACCAGCCGGGCAAGCCGATCACCCAGCTGGCGCGCGAAATGGGTATTCCGGTCGACAAGATCGTCAAGCTGGCCTCCAATGAGAACCCGCTCGGCATGAGTCCGCGCGCCCGCGCGGCGGTGCAGGCGGCGATGGACGGCATCGAGCGTTATCCGGACCAGTTCGACCTCACCGCGGCGTTGTCCGAGCGGCTCGGCGCAGGCCAGGAGCAGATCGTGCTCGGCAACGGCTCCAACGACGTGCTCGATCTTGTCGCCCGCGTTTTCCTGGCGCCGGGACGCTCCTCGGTGTTCTCGAAGCATGCCTTCGCCGTCTATCCGCTGGCGACCCTGTCGGCCGGCGGCGAGTGCATCGTCGTGCCAGCGAAGCATTACGGCCACGACCTCGACGCCATGCGCGCCGCCATCCGCCCCGATACGCGCATCGTCTGGGTCGCCAACCCGAACAACCCGACCGGCAACTTCCTGCCCGGCGCGCAGGTGAAGGCCTTCCTGCAGGCGGTGCCGAAGGACGTCGTCGTGGTGCTCGACGAGGCCTATAACGAATACCTGCCGCCGGCCGACCGTGTCGACACCCTGGCCTGGGTGAAGGAATTCCCCAATCTGGTGGTCACACGCACTTTCTCGAAGATCCACGGCCTGGCGGGCCTGCGCGTCGGCTACGCCGTCACCACGGCCGAGATCGCCGACCTGATGCACCGCGTGCGCCAGCCCTTCAACGTGAACAACCTGGCGCTGGCCGGCGCCATCGCCGCGCTCGACGACCATGCCTTCATCGCCGAGAGCTACGACAACAACCGGC
>WYAY01000131.1 GCA_011526165.1 Sulfuritalea sp. | reverse complement strand
CATTGTGGATTTCGGCGCCGTTGGCGCCGAGCGTGACGACCAGCGCCTCCACCATGCCGGCCAGTTCCTCGACGGACTTGCCGGTTTTTTCCGACAGCAGCCTGGCTTCGTAATCGTTGACGCAGCAGTAGTCGGCCAGCTGCAGGAAGTTGAGCAGCTCCCCGCCGTTGAACAGCGGCAGCCCCTGGCCGGGGTCGAAGACGAAGGGCACGCCGGCGTCGTGGAACTCCTGCGCGTGCTGCATCATGCCCTCGCGCCCGTCCGGCGCGACGATGCCGATAGTCAGTCCCTGCGCATCGGCGACATGGTTGAGATGCGAGTGGTTCATCGCGCCGGGGTGGAAGGCGGTGATCTGGTTGTCGTCGAGGTCGGTGGTGATGAAGGCCTGGGCGGTGAAGGTCGAGGGCACTTCCTGGATGTGGCTGCGATCGAGATGCAGCCGCTCCAGCCGCTGCAGGTAGGGGCCGCTGTCTTCGCCGACGGTGGCCATGATGAGCGGCTCGCCGCCGAGCAGCTTCAGGCTGTAGGCGATGTTGCCGGCGCAGCCGCCGTACTCGCGCCGCATGTCCGGCACGTGGAAGGCGACATTGAGGATGTGCAGCTGGTCGGGCAGGATGTGGTTCTTGAAGCGGTCGTGGAACACCATGATGGTGTCGTAGGCCATCGAGCCGCAGATCAGGGTGCGCATCGCATGCCTCCGCAAAAAAGAGGCGCGATTATAGCAGCCGGCCTCGCTGCCGGCTGCCCGTCGTCCTGTTTGCCGGCCTACTTCAGCGCGGCGAGCGCGGCGTCGTAGTTCGGCTCCTGCTTGATCTCCGGCACCAGCTCGGTGTAGGCCACCTTGTCGTTCTCGTCGATGATGACCACGGCGCGCGCGGTGATGCCAGCGAGCGGGCCGTCCTCGATGCCGACGCCGTAGCTCTTCATGAAATCGCGGCCGCGCATGGTGGACAGGGAGACGACGTTCTTCAGCCCCTCGGTTTCGCAGAAGCGTTTCATGGCGAAGGGCAGGTCGGCCGAGATCACCAGCACCACGGTGTTGGGCAGGCTGCCGGCCTGCTCGTTGAATTTGCGCGTCGAGGTGGCGCAGACCGGCGTGTCCAGGCTCGGCACGATGTTGAGCACCTTGCGTTTGCCGGCGAAGTCCTTCAGGGAAAGGTCGCGCAGATCGGCGGCGACCAGCGAGAAGGCCGGTGCGGCGCTGCCGGGCTTGGGCAATTCGCCGCTGAGGTGGATGGGGTTGCCGCCGAGTGTGACAGTGGTCATGGTGTACTCCCTTCGGTAGAGGTGGGGATCGAAAGCGAAATTTTAATCTTAAAATATCATAAAGGGGAAGGCGACGGTTCAGGGATAGAACAGGTACAGCCGGTAACCGCTGGCACCGGAATCGCCCGCATCCAGCCACAGGTTGACCGGCAGGTCGGCGTTGGCGGCGAAGCCGGCCGCAACGTCGATGCCTTCGCCCAGGTAGTCGGCGGGCGCGAAGACCCGGCGTATGACGGGCTGGTCGCGCACGTCGGTCAGCGTCAGTTCCAGGTGCGGATAGGCCTGCACGAAAGGGGCGCGGTTCTTAAGCGTGGCGGCCAGCACCAGCAGTTTGAGGCGTTGCGGGTCGGGATGCAGGTCCGACGCCTCGATGCTGACCAGATCCGCCTTGCGCGGCAGCGGGATGTCGCAGTCGAGCAGCCCGCACATCTCCTGCAGCAGCGGACGCAGTTCGGGCTGCGAGACGGCCAGTTCGGCGCGCAGCAGGTAGGCGGCTTGCGCCAGCATCAGGGCCAGCGCCAGCGAAGTGGCGGCAGCCCAGGCAAAGGCAGGCCAGCGCGGCTTGGGCGGGGCTTGCCCGGCAATATCCTCGAGCAGGATGTCGATGGATTCCGTGCTGGCGATTTGTTCCTGCGAGGCCTCGGCTGCCGTCTCGCTGGCGGGAGCAGTTTCGGCCTCGACGGGCGTCGGTTGCTCGGCGGTAGGCGCCGGTTCTGCCGCCGCTACTGGCGCGGGGGGCGCGGCATCCTGCAGGTTCTCCAGTGCGTTGAACACGCCGTTGCATTGGCCGCAGCGCACCTTGCCGGCGCGCGTCTTGAGCTGCTCCGGCGTGACGCGGAAGGCCGTGCTGCAGTTCGGGCACTGTGTGGTCAGCATCGGCGACGCCCGGTCAGCAGTGCCCAGCCTTCCCGTTCCGTCCGGAATTCCAGTTCGAACGCCGGCCGGTAGGCCTCCTGCACCTGCGCGACCTGGCTAGCGAGGATGCCCGACAGGGCGAGTTGTCCGCCAACACGGGTGCGCCCAGTGAGCAGGGGTGCCAATACGCAGAGGGGATTGGTGAGGATGTTGGCGACCACGATGTCGAAGGTTGTGTCGAGCGGCTGCCTCGAATGCAGTAGTTGCAGCGCCACGCCGTTGCGGGCGGCGTTGTCCGCCGCCGCTGCGAGGGCGTTCTCGTCGATGTCGACGCCTGTTACGTGGCCGGCGCCCAGCTTCGCTGCGGCGATGGCTAATATACCCGAACCGCAGCCGTAATCGAGCACGCCGGCGCCCGCCGGGACATGCCGGCACAGCCATTCGAGGCACAGGTGCGTTGTCGGGTGGCTGCCGGTGCCGAAGGCCAGGCCGGGATCGAGTTCGAGGTTGATCGCGCGCGGATCCGGCGCGTCGTGCCAGGACGGTACGATCCACAGCCTGTCGTTGATGCGGATCGGCTCGAACTGCGACTGGGTCAGCCGCACCCAGTCCTGCTCGGCGACTTCAGTGGTTTCATAGGCCGGTGTGGCGGCGAGTCCCGCTGCGCCGGCGGCGGCGGCGACGATCAGGGGCAGGTCGGCGCTGCGCTCGAACAGGGCGACGACGCGGCTCCTTGCCCACAGCGGACCCGGCGCGCTGCCCGGCTCGCCGAACTGCGGCGTTTCGCGCTCGGTGCCCGCATCGGCGTCCTCGATGCCGGCCGAGAGGGCGCCCAGCGCCAGCAGGGCATCGGAGAGCGCTTCCGCGTGCTCGGCATCGGTGGCGATAGTGACGGAGAGCCATCTCATTGGACTACCTTCCTCCCATCCCCCTTCCCGAGGAAGGGGGTGACGATGGTTCGCCGCTGCGCGGCTCCACATGGTTGGCTGGCGCCCCTTCGGGCGGCCGTGCGGGGCGCTACACATGTAGGTCGGACTTCAGCCCGACGGTTGTTCGGCGGCTATCGTCGGCCTGAAGGCCGGCCTACTTCCCCTTGAAGGCTTCGTCCTTGGCGGCCAGCTTCTGCTCGAGGTAGTGGATGCTGGTGCCGCCCTTGATGAAGCGGTGGTCGTGCATCAGTTCCTGATGCAGCGGGATGTTGGTCTTGATGCCCTCGACCACCATCTCCGAGAGGGCGATGCGCATGCGGCGGATGGCCTGGTCGCGCGTGTCGCCGTAGGCGATCAGCTTGCCGATCATCGAGTCGTAATGCGGCGGCACGTTGTAACCGCTATAGACGTGCGAATCGACGCGGATGCCCGGTCCGCCCGGCGGATGATAGGAGCCGATGCGCCCCGGCGAGGGGGTGAACTTGAAGGGGTCTTCTGCGTTGATGCGGCACTCGATGGCGTGCCCTTTCAGCTCGATGTCGCGCTGTCGAATGGCGAGCTTTTCGCCGGCGGCGATGCGGATCTGCTGCTGCACGAGATCGACGCCGGTGATGAACTCCGTCACCGGGTGCTCGACCTGCAGCCGGGTGTTCATCTCGATGAAGTAGAACTCGTTGTCCTCGTAGAGGAACTCGAAGGTGCCGGCGCCGCGGTAGCCGATCTTGCGGCAGGCCTCGGCGCAGCGGTCGCCGATGCGCGTGATGAGGCGGCGGGCGATCTCCGGCGCCGGCGCCTCCTCGATGATCTTCT
>WYAY01000130.1 GCA_011526165.1 Sulfuritalea sp. | reverse complement strand
GTCGAGTACGACGAGGCCACCGCCCTGCTGGTCGGCGACGCACTGCAGTCGCAGGCCTTCCTGCTGCTCGCCGACCACGCGCTGGCCGACGAGCCGCGCCGCCAGATCGAGCTGATCCGCCTGCTGGCGCAGGCGGCCGGCTCGCGCGGCATGGCCGGCGGCCAGATGATCGACATCGAGGGCACCGGCCAGCAGCTCTCGCGCGCCGAGCTCGAGTTCATGCACGTCCATAAAACCGGCGCCCTGATCCGCGCCGCGATCCTGCTCGGCGCCCAGTGCGGCGCGCCGCTGCCGGAGGAGGAACTGGCGCGCCTCGACCACTTCGCCAAGCGCGTCGGCCTGCTCTTCCAGGTGGTGGACGACATCCTCGATGCCGAGGCCAGCACGGCAACCCTAGGCAAGACCGCCGGCAAGGATGCCGCCCAGGGCAAGGCCACCTACGTCGGCGCCATGGGCCTGGCGGAGGCGCGCGAAATGGCCGAGTCGCTGCGTGCCGAAGCGCGCGCGACCGTCGAATCCTTCGGCGAGCGCGGCCGGCGCCTGCACGAGCTGGCCCACTACATCGTCACCCGCAAGTTCTGAAGCGCCTGATGTCAGCCTACCCTCTGCTCGACACCGTCAACAGCCCCGCCGAATTGCGCCAGCTCGAGCGCAAGCAGCTGCCGCAACTGGCGCAGGAATTGCGCGAGTTCCTCATCGAGTCGGTGTCGAAGACCGGCGGCCATCTCTCCTCCAACCTCGGCACGGTGGAACTGACCATCGCCCTGCACTACGTCTTCGACACGCCGGAGGACCGGCTGGTGTGGGACGTCGGCCACCAGACCTACGCGCACAAGGTGCTCACCGGACGGCGGCCCGGCATGGCCAAGCTGCGCATGCTGGGCGGCGTCTCCGGTTTCCCGCGCCGCGACGAGAGCCCATACGACACCTTTGGCACCGGGCACTCTTCGACCTCGATTTCCGCGGCGCTGGGCATGGCCATCGCCGCACGCGACCGCGGCGAGCAGAAGCACGTCGTCGCCGTCATCGGCGACGGCGCCATGACCGCCGGCATGGCCTTCGAGGCGCTCAACAACGCCGGCGTGGCCGACGCCAACCTGCTCGTCATCCTCAACGACAACGACATGTCTATCTCGCCGCCGGTGGGGGCGCTCAACAAGTACCTGGCGCGCCTCTTCTCCGGCCACGCCTTCAACGCCGCGCGCCGCGCCGGCGAGAAGGTGCTCGGCGTCTCGCCCTCGCTGCTGGAGTTCGCCAAGCGCACCGAGGAGCACATCAAGGGCATGGTCACGCCGGGCACGCTGTTCGAGGAGTTCGGCTTCAACTACATCGGCCCGATAGACGGCCACGACCTCGACTCGCTGGTGCCGACCCTGAAGAACATCGCCGAGCTGAAGGGTCCGCAGTTCCTGCACGTCATCACCAAGAAGGGCCAGGGCTACAAGCTGGCCGAGGCCGACCCCGTGCTGTACCACGGCGTATCGAAGTTCGACAGCGAGAACGGCATCCGCCAGGGCAAGGGCGGCGGCAAGCTGAGCTATACCCAAGTCTTCGGCGACTGGCTGTGCGACATGGCGGCGCAGGACGCGCGCCTGGTCGCCGTCACCCCGGCCATGAAGGAAGGCTCCGGCATGGTGCGCTTTGCCGAGGAATACCCGCAGCGCTTCCACGACGTCGGCATCGCCGAGCAGCACGCACTGACTTTCGCCGCCGGCCTCGCCTGCGAGGGCGCCAGGCCGGTGGTGGCCATCTACTCCACCTTCCTGCAACGTGCCTACGACCAACTGATTCACGACATCGCCCTGCAGAACCTGCCGGTGATGCTGGCCATCGACCGCGGCGGCCTGGTCGGCGCCGACGGCGCCACCCACAACGGCGCCTTCGACCTGTCCTACCTGACCTGCGTGCCGAACATGGTCGTGATGGCCCCGGCCGACGAAAACGAGTGCCGCCGCCTGCTCACCACCGCCTTCCTGCACGACGGCCCCAGCGCGGTGCGCTACCCGCGCGGCCACGGCCCGGGTGTCGCGCCGGAGCAGGCGCTCACCCCGCTGCCCCTGGGCAAGGGCGAAATCCGCCGCACAGGAGTGCGCGTCGCCCTGCTCGCCTTCGGCAGCCTGCTGGCGCCGGCCCTGGAAGCGGGCGACATCCTGAACGCGACGGTGGCCAACATGCGCTTCGTCAAGCCGCTCGACCATGCCCTGGTCAGGGAACTGGCCTTCGGCCACGACCTGCTGGTGACGATCGAGGAAAACAGCGTCATCGGCGGCGCCGGGGCGGAGGTGGCCCGCTCGCTGGAGGAGCAGGGACTGAACACCCGGCTGGCGCGACTCGGCCTGCCCGACCGCTTCACCGAACACGGCGACTCGACGGTCCTGCTGGCGCAACTCGGCCTCGACGCCGCGAGCATTGCTGAAAGCATAAAACGTTTAATACTTGAGTAATTCCCTCGGGAATGATAGGATGCGTCCAAAAGGAAACGCTAATAGACGCGCCCGATCCCGAGAGAGCACGATGAAACTGAACGACACCATGGCCATACCCGACGTCCAAGGCTTCGCCGATACCCGCCAGCTGGCCATCGACAAGGTCGGCATCAAGTCCATCCGCCATCCGGTGCGGGTGATGGACAAGGGTGGCGGCGTGCAGCACACCATCGCCGTCTTCAACATGTACGTCGGCCTGCCGCACAACTTCAAGGGCACGCACATGTCGCGCTTCGTGGAAATCCTCAACAGCCACGACCGCGAGATCTCCGTCGAGAACTTCGAGCCGACCCTGCGCGAGATGGTCCAGCGCCTGGAGGCCGAGACCGGCCACATCGAGATGACCTTCCCCTACTTCATCCAGAAGAAGGCGCCGGTGTCGGGCGTGAAGAGCCTGATCGACTACGAGGTCACCTTCGTCGGCGAAATCCGCGACGGCGGCGACTACCGCTTCACCATGAAGGTCGTCGTGCCGGTCACCAGCCTGTGCCCCTGCTCGAAGAAGATTTCCGAGCGCGGCGCGCACAACCAGCGCTCCCACGTCACCGTCACGGCGACGACCAACGGCTTCGTCTGGATCGAGGAACTGGCGCAACTGGTGGAAAGCCAGGCCTCCTGCGAGCTCTACGGTCTGCTCAAGCGCCCGGACGAGAAATACGTCACCGAACGCGCCTACGACAATCCGAAGTTCGTCGAGGACATGGTGCGCGACGTCGCCGCGCTATTGAATGCGGAGAAGCGCATCGATGCCTATGTGGTCGAGTCGGAGAACTTCGAGTCGATCCACAACCATTCCGCCTACGCCCTCATCGAGCGCAACAAGCTCGCCGGCTGATCCGGCAAAAGTCAGTCGCCGCAGGACGGCGAGGAAAAGCAAACGGGGCGCCACGGCGCCCCGTTTGCTTGCAGTCCTGGCGAAACCGTTACTGCTCGGCGCCGGCCTTGCTGGATTGGAGTTTCTCGCGGATGCGCGCCGACTTGCCGGAGCGGCCACGCAGATAGTAGAGCTTGGCGCGGCGCACATCGCCGCGGCGCTTGACCTCGATGCTGGCGATCAGCGGGGAGTAGGTCTGGAAGGTCCGCTCGACGCCTTCGCCCGAGGAGATCTTGCGCACCGTGAAGGCGGAGTTGAGGCCGCGGTTGCGCTTGCCGATGACCACGCCCTCGTAGGCCTGCACGCGCTTCCTCTCGCCCTCGACGACGTTCACATTCACCACCACCGTGTCGCCGGGGGCGAAATCGGGGATGTTCTTGCCCAGGCGGGCGATTTCTTCCTGTTCGAGTTGCTGGATCAGATTCATTGCCTTGCTCCCAAGTCAAAATGGCCTTTGGCCTCGCACGCAGAGCAGGCTTCCGCCTGATGCATGTCTTTCTGGTTGAAGAAAACTACTTCCCGTTCTCCCGCTTGAACTCCTCAAGCAGATGTGATTCTTCCTTGCTCAGCGTGCGCGCCGCGATCAGTTCCGGCCGCCTCAGCCAGGTCCGCCCCAGCGCCTGCTTCAGTCGCCAGCGCCGGATCTCGGCGTGGTGGCCAGAGAGCAGCACCGGCGGCACCGGCATGCCCTGGTAGGCCTCGGGCCGCGTGTAGTGCGGGCAATCCAGCAGCCCCCCGGCGAAGGATTCCTCCAGCGCCGAGGCGGCATCGTTGAGCGCCCCCGGCAACTGGCGCACCACCGCGTCGATCAGCGCCATCGCTGCGATTTCGCCGCCGGACAGCACGAAATCGCCGAGCGAAATCTCCTCATCCACGCAGCGCTCGATCAGCCGCTCGTCGATGCCCTCGTAGCGCCCGCAGAGCAGGATCGCGCCCGCTTCCTGCGCCAGGCCCAGCACCCGATCATGTCCCAGCGGCCGGCCTTGCGGCGACAGGCAGATCACCTTCGCGCCGGGCCGCGTTTCCCTGGCCGCAGCTATCGCCTTTTCCAGCGGCTCGGCCAGCATCACCATGCCGGGCCCGCCGCCATAGGGCCGGTCATCGACCGTGCGGTAGGCATCGGTCGTGAAATCGCGCGGATTCCACAGCGCCAGCTGCCACAGCCCCTGTTCCTTCGCCCGCCGCGTGATGCCGTAATCGGTCAGCGCGACGAACATTTCGGGGAACAGCGTGATGACATCGAAGGCGACGCTCACCAGTCATGCCCCCAGTCCACCCGGATCAGGCGCGCGGCCGGATCCACTTTCATCACCACCGCCGCCACGAAGGGCAGCAGGCGCTGCCGGCCGGTTTCGTCGCGCACATCCAGCACCTCGTGCGCCCCGCTTCTCAGCAGCTCGGCGACGCGGCCCAGCCGCGTCCCTTCCTGATTCACGACGTCCAGGCCGATCAGATCGGCCCAGTAGAATTCGTTATTCGCCGTTGCCGGCAGCGCCTCGCGCGGTACGCCGGCATAAAGCCCGGCCAGTTTCTCCGCGGCAGCGCGGTCCTCGATGCCCTCGAAGCGGACGATGAGACCTTTCGCATGGGGCCGGCATTCGGCCAGCGGCCTCTCCTGCCACGCCGCATCGGGCGCCTGCTCGTCCGCGCCCAGCCACCACTGCGGCATGCATGCCCACGCCTGGGGATCGTCGCCGAACGCCTGCAGTCTGACCCAGCCGCGGACGCCGAACGGGGCGGAAATGCGCCCCAGGACGATCATGCGTGTTTAGGCGGCAGGCTTGGCGGCAAACTGCTTGACCAGACGCGCCACGGTGGGCGAGAGCTGGGCACCCTTGCCGGTCCAGTGCTCGATGCGCTGCATGTCGACGCGCAGGCCCTGCTCCTTTTCGCCGGCGACGGGATTGTAGTAGCCGACGCGCTCGATGCAGGCGCCGTCACGGCGCTTGCGCGAATCGGTGACGACCATGTTGTAGAACGGACGCTTCTTGGCGCCGCCCCGGGCAAGTCGAATCACGACCATGTGCTTAACCCTTGATTGAAAACTGAAAACGGAGCTTCGACGGTGCCGGACGCGCAAGCCGTGCGCCTGACAAAGCGGCCAAAGCCAAAGGGGCGGTATAGTAAAGTAAATCCACCAGAAAAACAAGCACAAACCCGATGGGTGCGTGGCGCCGCGTTCTCTTGTTCGCCGGACGGATTGCTCTACAATGAAACCGTTTTTATATTGGCCGGCCGCGGCCTCTGACAGAAGACTCTAGTGGCATCCTCCAGCCCTGTCCGCAAGACGCCTCCCTCCGACGACGTCACCCACGTCCTGGATTGGCTCGCTTCGCCGATCCCGGACGATCCGGCGCAGGATCTGGCCCAGTTGAGCGGGGAACTCGCGGCGCTCCGCCGTGCCCGCCTCGAGGACGCCCATTTCCACCGCATCCTGGACCTTTTCTACGATCGGGCGCATCGACTGTCCCGCGCGTTAAGGGTACGGCTGACCGAAGCCAGCTTGCCGCTCGACAAGGAATTGCGCGCCACCGCGTCCTTGCTCATCGCGGTGCATCAGAATGTCGTGGCGGGCTATGAGCGCGTCCTGCAGGATCCCGCGCATCTGGCCCTGAGCAAGCGCCGCAGTGCCACTTCCGTTGCCGCCCGCGCCCTGCGCTGCCTTGCCGCTGCCCTGGACACCTGTTTCATGGTTGCCAGCCCGCCGCCGGCCGACCTGTGGCGTCGCGCCCATGCCCTGGCCAAGTCGGCGCGCGCCCATTACGAGCCGACGGCCACCGTGATCCCCGGCCTGTCGCTGGATCCGGAGAACCTCTACAAGGGGATGCTGGCGCTGGCCGCGGCCCAGCCGGAAGGTTTCTCCCCCGTCGAGGTCACCATCGTCAGCGACTATCTGGCCCAGTTCTCCGCGGCGGTCAATCTGCTCGCTGCGTCGCCGCAGGAGGAAGAAGGCTCGTGGTATTGGGTCGACGGCAGCCGCGACATGGGGCCGGTGCCGCCCAATCGGCGCATCCCGCCCGATCACGGCGACCTGCTTTTCTGTTCCTTCCAGATGCTGGCCAGGCTGCTGAGCGAGCAGATTGCCGCACTCGAAAACGGCATGCCCGCAGGCAACCTACGACTGCCGGAACGCGCAGCCGGTCCCGGCGGCATCGCCGCCCTGAAACGCCTGCAGATGCACTGGGCGCATCCCCCGCATCGCCAGCATGCGCGCCGCCACAACAATTTCCGCGCCGAAGTCTGCGTCGGCCTCAACGAGCTCTGGCAACTGCTGGAAAGCGGCGAGGCACCGGCGGGTGCCGCGGCGGGGGCGCCGCACATGACCGAGTGGATGGTGCTCAACGAAAGTCCGACCGGCTATGCCGTGATGCATGTCGCCGGCACGGTCGAGGGGCTGGTGCCCGGCAGCGTGATCGCCTTGCGCCCGGCGCCGGACAAGCCCTGGAACATCTGCGTCGTGCGCTGGATGAAAAGCGAAAACCCGGAGCACATCGAACTGGGCCTGGAACTCGTCTCGCCCGCGGCCCGCTCGGTGCAACTGATGTTCCGCAACGGCGACCCCGCCCAGCAGCCGACGCCGGGGCTGCTGCTGCCGGCCATTCCGGCGCTGCGGGAGAATCCTGCCCTGCTCGCTCCCTCCGGCGCCTTCAGCGCGCGTCGCTTCTTCATCGTCTCCGGCGAGGACAAGACCCAGGTCACGCAAGGACGGCTGCTCAGCATGGACATGCAGACCGGCGCGATCGAACTGTTCCAGTTCGAGTCGGATCCTTACCCGATGTAATCAGCGCCTCGGCGGCGGCATCTCGCCCAGCACGGCCGCCGTCAGCGCCCCCGCCAGCACCACCAGCCAGCACAGATACAGCCAGACCAGGAAGATCGGCACCGTGGCGAAGGCGCCGTAAATCAGCGCATAGTTCGGGAACGCCTTCAGGTATACGGCGAAACCGCGCTGCAGCAGGGCGAATCCCAGCGCCGCCACCGCGCCGCCCAGCATGGCATGCGGCATTCGCACCGGCCGGTTCGGCATGACGTAATAGATCAGGGCGCAAAGGGCGGCCAGCAGCAGCGCCGGCAAGGCTTTCAGGATCAGGTCGGTCATCCACTTCGGCTCGTTCACCAGCCCCAGCGAGGCCGTCATGAGATAGGTCGCCACCGCCACGCAGGCGCCCAGCACGACGGGCCCGACCACCAGGCCGCCCAGGTAGAGGGCCAGCCGCTTGAGCAGCGGACGCGGCTGCTTCACGCGCCAGATCTGGCCGAAGACGCGGTCGATCGAGAGCATCAGCAGCACGGCGGTCAACACCAGCATGGCCATGCCGAACAGCGGCAGCCGGCCGGTCTTGTGGCTGAATTGCAGGGCGTAGGCGGCGATGATCTTGCCGGCCTTCTCGGGCAGCAGGTTGCCGAGGAGGAAATTGCGCAGCGCCGTGCCGAGGCCGGAGAAGAGATCGAACTGGGAAATCAGCAAGAGGGAGACGGTCAGCAGCGGCACCAGCGCCAGCAGCGTGGTGAAGGCCAGGCTGGCGGCGGCCTGTGCACAGCGCTCCTCGCGGAAGCGCGCCGCGCAACGCATCAGGAAGTCGGGCAGGGGTCCGACCAGGCGCATCGACAAGATCCATTCCGATAGAATGCGGCGATTCTACCGGAAGCCCTCATGCACGCCGCCCGCCTCTGGAACCGGCTCGCCATCGCCAGCCTGCTCGCGCTGATATTCCTCTGCCTGGCCTGGGAATTGTGGTGGGCGCCTTTGCGGCCGGGCGGCTCATGGCTGGCGCTGAAGGCGCTGCCGCTGCTGGCGCCGCTGTTCGGCTTGCTGCGCAGCCGGCGCTACACGCACCAGTGGGTGACGCTGCTCGCGCTGGCCTATTTCACCGAGGGCATTGTGCGCGCCGTCAGCGAAAGCGGGCGCTCCGCCGCGCTGGCCGGCGTCGAGACCGTCCTGGCCCTCGTCTTGTTCGCCAGCGCGGTGCTGTATGTCCGTGCCTCCGCAAAAGTCAGTCCCTGCGACACGGCGGGGTGAAGCGCCGGTCAGGATGTTTTGCTGGCGTTGAGCAGCTCGGCGGCCGACAGTATTTCCTCGGCCACTTCGCCAATCTTGCGGCGCTGGGCGCGGGCCGTCGTGCGCAGGAACTCGAAGGCCTCCTGGCGGCCGAGGCGGCGCCGCTCCATGAGCAGCCCGATCGCCATGCTGACTTCGCGGTTCTCGTTGAGCGCCATCTGCAGCTGCGTTTCGGTGGTGCGCAGTTGCCTGAGATCGGCGGCGCGCGCCAGCGCCGCCTCGATGGCCGGAACCAGCTGCGGGATGTCGACCGGTTTCACCAGGTAGCCGACCGCGCCGTACTCCGCGGCTTTCCGCACGACCTCGGCCTCGCTGTAGGCCGTCAGGAAGAGGAAGGGGATCGCCTGCGATTCGCCCAGTTCCCGCGCCAGGTCCAGCCCGGAGGCGCCTGGCATGCGGATGTCCAGCACGGCGATGTCCGGGTTGTCCAGCGCGAGCACCCGCTTCGCTTCTTCCGCCGAAGAACACGCCTGCACGGCATAACCGGCCTGCTCCAGCCCGCTTTGCAGCGTGGCCAGCACCAGGCGGTCATCGTCCACCAGCAGTATTTTGCGGCGTTGCGCGTCGTTCATGGCAAATGTGCGAGCGTTCTTTCGACCGGGTTAACGGCGAAATTCATTGAAACCTTGAATGGGACAGCCGGCCCTGCTGGCCGGTTCCCGCGCAGGGGCAGGGCGTCGAGGAGGCGTGCAAATATGGCCGAAGGTAGCATCCCTCCCCCGCTCCCGCAATACCTGGCGCGAGGGAGGGGCGCGCGTCACACCTGCGGGTTGACCTTCTCCGGCTTGGACACCAGCTTGTTCAGGGCGTTGATATAGGCCTTGACCGAGGCGACGACGATATCGGTATCGGCGCCCTGGCCGTTGACCACCCGCCCGTTTTTGGACAGGCGCACCGTCACCTCGCCCTGCGCGTCCGTGCCGCCGGTAATGCTGTTCACCGAGAACAGCAGCAGCTCGGAATGGCTTGCGGCGATGCGCTCGACCGCCTTGAAGGAGGCGTCCACCGGCCCGTCGCCGTCCGCCTCGGACTGACTTTCCACTCCGCCGGCGGACAGCGTCATGCGGGCATGCGGCGTCTCGCCGGTTTCCGAGCAGACGCGCAGGCTGACCAGCTTGTAGTGCTCCTGCTCGGGCGTGACCGCCTCGTCGGACATGAGCGCCTGCAGATCCTCGTCGAAGATCTCGTGCTTCTTGTCGGCCAGTTCCTTGAAGCGGGCGAAGGCGATGTTGAGCTGCTCCTCGCTGTCGACCGTTATGCCGAGGTCGGCCAGCCGCGTCTTGAAGGCGTTGCGGCCGGAATGCTTGCCCAGCACCAGCTTGTTCTGCGTCCAGCCGACGTCCTGCGCGCGCATGATCTCGTAGGTCTCGCGGTGCTTGAGCACGCCGTCCTGGTGGATGCCCGACTCGTGGGCGAAGGCGTTGGCGCCGACGATGGCCTTGTTCGGCTGCACCGGAAAGCCGGTGATGCCGGAGACGAGCTTGGAAGCCGGCACGATCTGGGTGGTGTCGATGCGCGTCGTGCAGCCGAAGATGTCCTGTCGCGTGCGCACCGCCATGACGATTTCCTCCAGCGCGGCGTTGCCGGCGCGCTCGCCCAGTCCGTTGATGGTGCACTCCACCTGGCGCGCACCCTCGGTCACCGCGGCGAGCGAGTTGGCCACGGCGAGCCCCAGGTCGTTGTGGCAATGCACAGACCAGATGACCTTGTCGGAATTCGGCACCCGCTCGCGCAGGCTGCGGATGGTGGCGGCGAACTGCCCCGGCACGTTGTAGCCGACGGTGTCGGGCACGTTGAGGGTCTTTGCCCCGGCCTTGATCACCGCCTCGAAGATGCGGCAGAGGAAGTCCAGCTCAGAGCGGCCGGCGTCCTCGGCGGAGAACTCGATGTCGTCGGTATACTCGCGGGCCCATTGCACCGCCTTCACCGCCTGCTCGACGACCTGGTCGGGCGTCATACGCAGCTTCTTTTCCATGTGGATCGGGCTGGTGGCGATGAAGGTGTGGATGCGGCCGGAGGCGGCCGGTTTGATGGCCTCGCCGGCACGGCGGATATCGTTCTCGTTGGCGCGCGCCAGAGAGCACACGGTGGATTCGCGGATGCTCTGGGCGATGGTGTGAATGGCGTCGAAATCGCCCGGCGAGGCGGCGGCAAAACCGGCCTCGATGACGTCGACCCGCATGCGCTCCAGCTGGCGCGCCACGCGCAGCTTCTCGTCCTTGGTCATGGAGGCGCCCGGGCTCTGTTCGCCATCGCGCAAGGTCGTGTCGAAAATCACCAAGTGGTCGTTCATGTTCGTCTCCGAATGGGATGCATGGATAGTCGAACGGGGGTTTTGCCCTCGTCGGCCAGGTACCGCTCAAATTGTGGAATCGGGGAATTTAGCGCGCGCGGCGCAGCAGCGGCCGGGCCAGCAGGAGGCCGCCGAGAAGAAGTGTTGCCGTCAGGATCATTGCCATCTGAAGCATGGCTCGACTATAGCCAGATTCCGGCCGCGGCGCAAGGGGGTGTCAGACCGTGCCCTTGCGGCGCCTGAACCAGCCCCAGATCGCCATGGCATAGCCGGAAAAGGCATAGCAGAGAAACAGGGCGAACAGGATGCCGGGCGGATAGCTGGAAACGAGGACGAAGAACAGCACGATGGCCAGCACCGCGATGAAGGGCACGCTGCGGCGCAGGTTGATGTCCTTGCCGCTGTAGTAGCGGAAATTGCTGACCATGGTGACGCCGGCGAAGAGGGTCAGCGCCCAGGCGTACCAGCGCACTTCCTCCCCGGTGTAGTTGAGGTCCATCAGCACCCAGACGAAGCCGGCGATGAGCGCCGCCGCCGCCGGGCTGGGCAGTCCCTGGAAAAAGCGCTTGTCGACGACCTCGATGTTGGTGTTGAAGCGCGCCAGGCGCAGCGCGGCGCCGACGCAATAGATGAAGGCGGCGATCCAGCCCCACTTGCCCATGCCCTTCATGGCCCACTCGAACATCACCAGCGCCGGCGCGACGCCGAAGGAAACCATGTCGGAGAGCGAATCGTATTCGGCGCCGAAGGCGCTCTGGGTGCGCGTCAGCCGCGCCACCCGCCCGTCCAGGCCGTCCATCACCATGGCGATGAAGATGGCCACCGCAGCGTGCTCGAAGCGGCCGGTCATGGCCTGCACGATGGCGTAGAAGCCGGCAAACAGCGCCGCCGTCGTGAACAGATTGGGCAGGATGTAGATGCCGCGCCGCCTCAACTCGGGATTGACGAGGGCCTTGCGGGAACGGAATTCGGGCATGGCCCTATTTTAGCTCGGCCAGGATGGTCGCAGAGGCGGAAACCTTGTCGCCGATGGTCACCTTCGGCTGGGAGGCCGGCGGCAGGTAGACGTCAACCCGCGAGCCGAAGCGGATGAAGCCGTAGCGCTGGCCGCGGGCGAGCCGGTCGCCATCCTTCACGTAACAGAGGATGCGCCGGGCGATGAGGCCGGCCACCTGGACGCAGGTGACATCCTGCCCGTCCGGCATGCGCAGCCAGACGGCATTGCGCTCGTTTTCCAGCGAGGCCTTGTCCAGGGCGGCATTGAGGAAGCTGCCGGCGTGATACCAGCGGCCTTTCACTTCCCCGTCTACCGGGCTGCGGTTGGAATGCACGTTAAAGACGTTCATGAAGACGCTGATCTTCAGCGCCTCGCGGTCGAGGTAGGGATCGCGCGTCTTCTGGATGGCGACGATGCGGCCATCGGCCGGCGAGAGCACATCCTTCGCCGTACCGGGAATCGGCCGCGCCGGGTCGCGGAAGAACTGCAGGACGAAGACCGTCCAGATCCACAGCGGCGCCGACCAGCCCCAGCCGGCAAGGGCGCCGACCGCCACTGCGGCCAGAACGGAAACCGCCAGGAAGGGCCAGCCCTCCCTGGCAATGATCGGATGCGGATACGCAGAAGACACTAGTTTTTGGTCTGGTCGACCAGCTTGTTCTTCTTGATCCAGGGCATCATGTCGCGCAGCTTGGCGCCGACCTGCTCGATCGAGTGGGCGGCCATGTTGCGGCGGGAAGCGGTCAGCATCGGCGCGCCGGCACGGTTCTCGAGGATGAACTCGCGGGCGTACTGGCCGGTCTGGATCTCCTTGAGGATGCGCTTCATCTCGGCCTTGGTCTCGCCGGTGACGATGCGCGGGCCGCGCGTGATGTCGCCGTACTCGGCATTGTTGGAGATCGAGTAGCGCATGTTGGCGATGCCGCCCTCGTAGATCAGGTCGACGATCAGCTTCACCTCGTGCAGGCACTCGAAGTAGGCCATCTCGGGGGCATAGCCGGCCTCGACCAGGGTCTCGTAGCCATTCTGGATGAGCTGCGTGAGGCCGCCGCACAGCACCACCTGCTCGCCGAAGAGGTCGGTCTCGGTCTCCTCGCGGAAGGTGGTCTCGATGACGCCGCCGCGCGTGCCGCCGTTGGCCGCGGCGTAGGACAGGGCGATGTCGCGCGCCTTCTTCGAGACGTTCTGGTGCACGGCGATCAGCGAGGGCACGCCGCCGCCGGCGACATAGGTGGAGCGCACCAGGTGGCCGGGGCCCTTCGGTGCGATCATGATGACGTCGAGGTCGGCGCGCGGCTGCACCTGGCCGTAATGGATGTTGAAGCCGTGGGCGAAGGCCAGCGCCGCGCCCTTCTTGATGTTCGGCTCGATATCTTCGCGATAGACCTGCCCGATGTTCTCGTCCGGCAGCAGGATCATGACCAGATCGGCGCCCTTCACCGCATCGCCGACTTCCTTGACGGCCAGGCCGGCCTTCTTGGCCTTGTCCCACGACGAGCCGCCTTTCCTCAGGCCGACGGTCACCTTGACGCCGGAGTCGTGCAGGTTGAGGGCGTGGGCGTGGCCCTGCGAGCCGTAGCCGACGATGGTGACCTTCCTGCCCTTGATGAGGGAGAGATCGGCGTCCTTGTCGTAATAGACCTTCATGTTTTTCCTTTCAAGCAAAAGTCAGTCCGCCGGACACGGCGGGAAGAATGATTCAGACCTTGAGCACGCGGTCGCCGCGGCCGATGCCGCACACGCCGGTGCGCACGGTCTCGAGGATCAGCGAGCGGTCGATGGCCTCGATGAAGGAGTCGAGCTTGGCGGTGTTGCCGGTCAGCTCGATGACGTAGGTCGACTCGGTGACATCGATGATGCGGCCGCGGAAGATGTCCGACATGCGCTTCATCTCCTCGCGGTCCTTGCCGGTGGCGCGCACCTTGACCAGCATCAGCTCGCGTTCGATGTGCGCCGCCTCGGAGATGTCGACGACCTTCACCACCTCGATCAGCTTGTTCAGCTGCTTGGTGATCTGCTCGATGATGTCGTCGGAGCCGACGCTGACGATGGTCATGCGCGACATGGAGGGATCCTCGGTCGGCGCCACGGTGAGCGATTCGATGTTGTAGGCGCGCGCCGAGAAGAGTCCCGAAACGCGCGACAGCGCGCCGGCTTCGTTTTCGATGAGGAGGGAGATGACGTGACGCATGGGTCTTATAACTCTTCGGAGAGGATCATTTCGGTGAGGCCCTTGCCGCCCTGCACCATCGGGTAGACGTTCTCGGTCGGGTCGATGGCGAAGTTCATGAAGACCAGGTCGTCCTTGCGCTTGAAGGCTTCCTTCAGGGCGCCCTCGACATCGCCCGGCTTCTCGATGCGCATGCCGACATGACCGTAGGCTTCCGCCAGCTTGACGAAGTCCGGCAGGGCGTCGACATAGGATTCGGAATAGCGGTTGCCGTGGAACAGCTGCTGCCACTGGCGCACCATGCCGAGATAGCCGTTGTTGAGCAGGATGACCTTCAGCGGCAGGCGATACTGCTTGCAGGTCGACAGTTCCTGGATGCACATCTGGATGCTGCCCTCGCCCGTGACGCAGGCGACGGGTGCACCCGGATGGGCCAGCTGCACGCCCATCGCCGCCGGCAGGCCGAAGCCCATGGTGCCAAGACCGCCGGAATTCATCCAGCGGCGCGGCTTGTCGAACTTGTAATACTGCGCCGCCCACATCTGGTGCTGACCGACGTCGGAGCAGACAAAGGCCTCCCCCTTCGTCACCTCATAGAGCTTCTCGACGACGAACTGCGGCTTGATGATCTTGCTCTTGCGGTCGTACTTGAGGCAATCCTTGGTGCGCCACTCGTCGATCTGTTTCCACCAGGCCTTGAGCGCCTTCTCGTCCGGCCGGTCGCCGCTGGCCGCCAGCAGCTTGGCGATATCCTCCAGTACTTCGGGCAGATCGCCGACGATCGGCACGTCTACCTTGACCCGCTTGGAAATCGAGGAGGGGTCGATGTCGATGTGGATGATCTTGCGCGGCACCTCGGCGAAATGCTCCGGATTGCCGATGACGCGGTCGTCGAAGCGGGCACCCACCGCCAGCAGCACGTCGCAGTGCTGCATGGCCATGTTGGCCTCGTAGGTGCCGTGCATGCCGAGCATGCCGACGAACTGCTTGTCGGTGGCCGGATAGCCGCCCAGACCCATCAGGGTATTGGTCACCGGGAAGCCGAGCTGCCTGACCAGCTTGATGAGCTTCTCCGCCGCCTCGGAGAGGACGACGCCGCCGCCGGTATAGACCATCGGCCGCCTGGCCTCGAGCAGCAGCTGGACCGCCTTCTTGATCTGCCCCTGATGGCCCTTGATCACCGGGTTGTAGGAACGCATGGCGACCGATTTCGGATAGGCGTACTCGCACTTGGCCGCCGAGATGTCCTTCGGAATGTCTACCAGCACCGGGCCGGGCCGGCCGCTCTTGGCAAGATAGAAGGCCTTCTTGATGGTTTCGGCGAGGTCGCGCACATCCTTGACGAGGTAATTGTGCTTGACGCAGGGCCGGGTGATGCCGACGGTATCGACCTCCTGGAAAGCATCCTGGCCGATGTAGGCGGTCGGTACCTGCCCGCTGATGATCACCATCGGAATGGAGTCCATGTAGGCGGTGGCGATGCCGGTCACCGCGTTCGTCACGCCCGGGCCGGAGGTCACCAGCGCCACGCCGACCTTCTCGGTCGAACGGGCATACCCGTCGGCGGCATGGACGGCGCCCTGCTCGTGGCGCACCAGCACATGGCGCACCTTGTCCTGCTTGAACAACTCGTCGTAAATGAATAGCACCGAGCCGCCGGGATAGCCGAAAACATACTCGACCTTTTCTTCCTGCAGGCACCTGATTACAATTTCCGCACCAGTCAAAACCATTGTTGCACCCAGAATGCTTCTATAAGCGGCTGAAAAACTTGTAACTTTACTGACTACCCCCTCTCAGGTCAAGGCATTTCGCGAAGGGCGAGCCCCCTTCGATCAAAAGTGAGAAACTGAATCCTGTCTGCCCGAATTGAACTGTCGGATTTCCTGGCCAGCGTGGAACGCCGCGCCTACAAGCAGGCGCTCTTCGCGGTGCGAAATGAGGATGCCGCAATGGATATCGTCCAGGACGCCATGCTCAAGCTGGCCGAGAAATACGGCGACAAGCCGGCGCAGGAACTGCCGATGCTGTTCCAGCGCATCCTGCAGAACACCATCCGCGATTACTACCGCAGGCAGAAGGTTCGCTCGCTGTGGACAACGTTGTTCTCGGCCTTTTCGCCGACCGATGAGGAAGATCATGACATTCTGGAAACTTTGGAGGTCGAGCAAGGGTCGTATTCGCCAAACACCCCCCACGGGAGTCTGGAGCAATCGCAACTCATTGCAATCATTGAAGAAGAGATAAGGAGACTGCCTCCGCGTCAACGCGAGGCCTTTCTGATGCGTTATTGGGAAGATTTGGATATCGCCGAAACCGCGGCGGCGATGGGTTGCTCGGAAGGCAGCGTGAAAACGCATTGTTCGAGAGCCACGCATTCCCTGGCTGCGGCATTGAAGGCAAAGGGCATCGAGCTATGAATACCGAACGTGAATTCGCCTACAAGATCCGCCATCACCTGAACCAGGGCGCGGAAGAACTCGACCGCAAGATGGCCGAACGGCTGCATGCAGCCCGCCGGAATGCGCTGTCGCATCAGAAAACCGCCGGCGCGCAACTGAGCCTCGCCGGCATGGGTCATATGGCCGCGGACGTGATCTTTCCCCATGCCAGGGCGCTGATCGCCATCATCGGCCTGGTTGCCGGGGTCATCGGGGTATCCGTCTGGAACGACTATCAAAAGGCGGCCGAATTCGAGGAAATCGACAGCGCCCTGCTTGCCGACGATCTGCCGATCAACGCCTACCTCGACAAAGGCTTCCGGGCATGGCTTTCCGAGCACTCGTCGCAGGACTGATCTTCCTTATCGCGCTGCTCTCCCCAGCCGGCGCCGTTGTCCCAGAACTGGGGCAGCCATCGTGGGCCGAACTCAGCCTCGAGCAGAAGCAGATCCTCGCCCCGCTGTCCCGTGACTGGGACAAGCTGGATGCCGTCCGCAAGAAGAAGTGGTTAGGCATCGCCAAGCGCTACCCTTCGATGAAGCCTGAGGAGCAAGCCCGCATGCAGCGGCGCATGCAGGACTGGGCCGCCCTCACGCCGGATCAGCGCAGCCAGGTGCGAAGCCAGTACAAGAACCTGAAAACCGCACCGCCCGAGACCAAACAGGCCATCCGGGAGAAGTGGGAGCGATACAAGGAACTGCCCGAAGCGGAGAAGAAACGCCTCGCGGAAAAAGCGGCCAAGCGGTCGGGTAAATCCGGCACGGCCAAACCGCTCGGGCTGGCACCCAAGCCGAAATCTGTCGCTACCTCCATACAATTGGACCCACCGCCACCCGCTGCCGCTTTGGTGACCCCGCCCGAGATACCGGCCGCGGCACCGCCGCTCCCTCCCCAGGATGAAGCCGCCGCCCCGGCAGATGAGGCTCCGGTCCAACCTCCGCCCACTGCGGCAACACCGACCGACAGCGAGTCGCCACCTTCCGCCCAGTAATATCGTGGCGACCTCCCCGCTCGCCACCCCCCCCAGCATCCGCCGGCGGCTGACCAGCATGGTCTATGAAGCTTTCCTGCTGCTCGGAGTGCTCAGCTTCGCTGTCGTCCTGCCCCACCTGCTGCTGGGCATGTACCGCGGAACCGCCGCGCCCGGCGCGCTGCTCTGGCTGCATGTCTTTGTCGTCCTGTTCGTGTATTTCGGATGGCTCTGGAAACGCAACGGGCAGACGCTGGCCATGCAGACCTGGAAGATGCGGCTGGTCTCCGCCGACGGCACGCCACCGACCTGCCGGCAGCTCGCATTGCGCTACGTTCTGGCCTGGCCGAGCCTGCTGTCGTGCGGCCTCGGCATTCTCTGGGCCCTGGCCGACCGCGACCGGCAGTTCCTGCACGATCGCCTGGCGGGTACCCGCATCGTCAGTACCCAGGAATGACGCTCAGCGCCGTTCCACCCACCACAACATGCCGGCCGCCGCCAGCAGGAACAGTGCGCTCGGCGTAATGGCCGAAACGAGCGGCGGCCAGCTGTTGATGGCGCCGAGGTTGGAGAACAACCCGTTCAGCATGTGGAAGGTGATACCCAGCATGATGCCGGCGAACACCTTGGCGCTGACCGCCCCCATGCGGTCCTGCAGGTAGGCGAACGGCAGGGCCAGTGCCATCATGACCAGCGCCGCCAATGGATAGATCAGCTTCTTCCAAAGGGCGATCTCGTAGCGCTGCGTCTTGACCTGGTTGTCGCTGAGGTGGCGGATATAGCGATACAAGCTGGCCACCGACATGCGCTCGGGCATCACCAGCAGCACGCCGAGAATCTCGGGATTGATCGCCGACTGCCAGACCGCCTCCGGCAGCCGGTGCACCCGGGCGCGGTCCTTTTCGAACACCGTCTGCGCGACGTCCCGCAGGCGCCACTTGTCCGGCGGCAGGTATTCGCCCTCCTTCGCCTCGGAAATCGAACGCAGGACGTGATTCCTGTCGAATTCATAGATGCGCACGTCCTCCAGGCGCGAATCGGGCAGCACGGTGCGGACGTTGATGAAGCTCATGTCGTCCTTTACCCACAGGCCGGAGCGGAACTCCTGCCCCACCACCTGCGAGGTCGCCTCGAGCCGCAGCTGCTTGGCGGCGCGCTCGGCGGGCGGCGCGATGAAATCACCGACGATGAAGGTCAGCAGGACGAACGCCAGCCCGATCTTGGTCAGGCTGGCCAAAATCGCCGCCGTCGACAGCCCCGAGGCACGCAGCACGGTGATCTCGGAATGGCGCGCCAGCATGGTCAGCGCGTAAAGCGTGCCGATGAGCACGGCAATCGGCGCCAGCTCATAGATGTGGCCCGGCAGCGTCAGCAGCACGAACATCGCCATGTGGCGCAGCTGATAGCTGCCCTTGCCCAGGCTCTGCAGTTCGTTGATGAAGTCGAAAAAGGCGAACAGCATCAGGAAGGCGATCAGCACCAGCGTCACCGCGGCGTAGATCTCCTTCGCCAGATAGCGCTGATATACCTTCACTTGCGCAGCCTCACCCAGGAGAACACCGACAAGCGCCTGAAGAACAGCACGATCAGCATGACGAACATCACGACATGCACCAGCCACCAGCCGATCTGGAACGACAACCGCCCCTGCGCCACCCAGGCCTGGCTCACCGAGAGCAGGTTGCTGTAGACCATGTAGACCAGCAGCGCCAGCACCAGGTTGTTGGTGCGCCCGGCGCGCGGATTGACGAAACTGAGCGGAATCGCCAGCAGGGCCAGGTTGAGCGCCGCCAGCGGCATGCCGATGCGCCAGAGGATCTCGCCCTTGCCGGAACCGGTCGGGTTCTGCAGCAGGTCCCAGGTCGACGCTCCCTTCGTCGTCACTTCGATGCCGCGCGTCTCCTTCGTCTCGATGCGCACGGCATACCGCTCGAACTCCATGACGCGGTACTCGGGCGTGCCGGGCGTGCCTTCGTAGCGCCGGCCGTTGACCAGGACCACGAAGCGGTCGCCGTTGGGCAGGCTCTCGGTATAGCCGTTGTTGGACATCATCACGCCGAGCCGGCCGTGCTGCATGGAGCTGATGAAGATGTTGCGCACCGTGCCGTCCTCGCCGGAGCCGGCCGTGGCTGCCTCGACGAAGAACACCCGCTCGCCGCTGGCCGACTCCTTGAAGGCGCCGGGCGAAACACGGGCCACGTCGTCGCGCGTGTCCATGCGCTGACGGTACTCGCTGCTCTTTGATTGCGCCCAAGGCGAGAGCAGGAGGGACAGCACGGCGATCGCCGCCACCAGGGGCAGGGAGAACTTCAGCACCGGTTTCGTCCAGGCCGTCAGGGGCAAGCCGCAGGAAAACCACACCGCCATCTCGGAATCACGGTAGCTGCGCGAAAGGGTCAGCAGCACGGCGATGAAAAGCGTCAGCGAAAGCAGGATCGGCAGATGCGTCAGCGCGCCAAAGCCGAGCAGCGCGATCACCGCCTCGGACACCAGCTTGCCGCCAGCGGCCTGATTCAGCAGGCGAATCAGCTGGGTCGTCAGCAGGATGGCGAACAAGGCAACGAAGGTTGCGCCTGCGGTGCCGGTGAACTCCCGGATCGCCGCACGCTCAAAAGTCAGCCCGCGCGCCATTTTGACTTTACTGGAGGGGAGAAGGGATAATCGGAGCCTGGTTTTCCGGAGAGGAGTTGCGAGTGGAATTTAGCATAAAAAGCGTCGGCCCGGACAAGGCCGGGTGCGATTGCGTTGTGGTCGGTGTCTTCGATTCGCGCCAGTTGTCGGCGCCGGCGCAAGAAGTGGACAAGGCTGCCGGCGGACATCTCGCCGGCATCCTGCGCCGCGGTGACATGGAAGGCAAAGGCGGCTCGACACTGCTGGTGCACGGCGTGCCGGGCATCGCCGCGAGCAGGGTGCTGCTGGTCGGCCTCGGCAAGCAGGCGGAGTTCGGCGAGAAAGCCTACCGCGATGCCGTGGCCGCCTCGGTGCGCGCGCTCAGGGACAGCGCAAGCAAAAGCATCCTCATCACGCTGAGCGAACTGCCGGTTGCCGGACAGGACGCCGCCTGGCGCGCGCGCCAGGCCGTCCTCGCCGTGAGCGATGCGCTGTATCGCTCCGACCAACTCAAGTCGAAAATAGAGAACGCCAGGGCGCTCTCCGCGATCGCCTTCTCCGCGACAGCGAAAGAGGCCCGCGCCGCCGGCGCCGGCCTGGCGCAGGGCATGGCGATCGCACAGGGCATGGATCTCGCGCGGGAACTGGGCAACCTCCCCGCCAACATCTGCACGCCGACCTATCTTGCCCAGCAGGCGCAGAAGCTGGCGAAACAGCACAAGCTCAAGTGCGAGGTGCTCGACCGCGCCCGCATGGAAAAACTCGGCATGGGCTCGCTGCTCGCCGTCGGGCGCGGCTCGCACCAGCCGCCGCGCTTCATCGTCCTGCAATACCGCGGCGGCAAGGCCAAGGCGAAACCGGTCGTGCTGGTCGGCAAGGGCATCACCTTCGACACGGGCGGCATCTCGCTCAAGCCGGGCGCCGAGATGGACGAGATGAAGTACGACATGTCCGGCGCCGCCAGCGTGCTCGGCGCCCTGCGCGCCGCCGCGCTCATGCAGCTGCCGCTCAATGTGGTCGGCATCGTTCCGGCGGTGGAGAACATGCCGGGCGGCGGCGCCACGCGGCCGGGCGACATCGTCACTTCGATGTCCGGCCAGACCATCGAGATCCTCAACACCGACGCCGAAGGCCGCCTGATCCTGTGCGACGCCCTCACTTATGCCGGGCGCTTCGATCCCGCTTGCGTCGTCGACGTGGCGACGCTCACCGGCGCCTGCGTCATCGCCCTCGGCGGCGTCGCTTCCGGCCTGATGGCCAACGACGACGCGCTTGCCGCGGAACTGCTGGCAGCCGGCCAGACGTCCGGCGACCGCGCCTGGCAGCTGCCGCTGTGGGACGACTATCAGGAACTGCTCAAGAGCAATTTCGCCGACATCCCGAACATCAGCGGCGGCCGCGCGGCAGGCACCATCACCGGCGCCTGTTTCCTCTCGCGCTTCACGAAGCAATACCGCTGGGCGCACCTCGACATCGCCGGCACCGCCTGGCGTTCCGGCAAGGAGAAGGGCTCCACCGGACGACCGGTGCCGCTGCTGACGCACTTCCTCATGAAACAGGCAGGCCGGCTTTGACGAGCATCGACTTCCACCACGGCGCCAGCGACAAGGTGCAGGCGGCCTGCCGCCTGATCGGGGATCTGCATGCCGGGGGCCGCAAGGTGCTGGTCTATGCGCCGGATGACAGCGTGGCCGCCCAGGTGGATCGTCAGTTGTGGGTCCAGCCGGCGACCGGTTTCGTGCCGCATTGCCGCGCCGGCGACACGCTGGCGTCGGAGACGCCGGTCATCATCGGCAGTTCGCTGGACGAGGCCGCCGAACACGACGTGCTGGTCAACCTCGGCGGCGACCTGCCGCCGGGATTTTCGCGTTTCGACCGTCTGGTCGAGATCGTCGGCACGGACGAAACGGACCGCGGCCCGGCCCGCGAGCGCTTCAAGTTCTACCGCGACCGCGGCTATGCCATCGCGGCGCACGACCTGTCGAAGGCCTGAACGGTGAGCGACGACATCTTCGGCAAGGCCGACGCGCTGATGCGTCGCCGCGCCTTCGTCGCCGGCGGCGCCCAGCCGGCCCCGCCACTTGAAGACGTACCCGTCCTCACCGATGTGGTCGATCCGAGCCATGCCGTGCCGGCCCTCACGGCAGCGCTCTCGGGCAGCCCGGGTGCAGAACAGTTGGCCGAGCGCATGCGCGACCTGCTGGGCCCCCTGCCGCCGGACATCGCGCGCGCGGTGGAGAACTGGCTGGTCGCCACTTTGCCGCGGCTGGTCGCACGGCGCCTCGACGGCATCGCCGAACAGGTCGCCGAGGAAGTCGGCGCCGCCCTACGCGAGAGCCTGCCCCTGCTCATTTCCGACCTGATCCGCTCGGCCCAGGAGCGCACCAAAAAGCCTTCCCCCTAGCCCCCTTCCCTGGGAAGGGGGTAACGGTAGTTCGCTTCGCTCCATACTGTTGGAGCAGCTGGCTCGGGGCGGCCCGGCGCCGGCAGAGGAAGCGAGTCGCACTCCGGTATAATTTCGGCTTTTCCGCACTGCCCTTCCCCAAGGATGGAACTCGCCAAATCATTCGAGCCGGCCGACATCGAGCGCCGCTGGTACCCGCTGTGGGAGTCGCGCGGCTATTTCTCCGCCGGCGCCGACACCGCCAAGACCGACAACTTCTGCATCCTGCTGCCGCCGCCGAACGTCACCGGCACGCTGCACATGGGCCACGGCTTCAACCAGACGCTGATGGACGCGCTGACGCGCTACCACCGCATGCGCGGCGCCAACACGCTGTGGCAGCCGGGCACCGACCACGCCGGCATCGCCACGCAGATCGTCGTCGAGCGCCAGCT
>WYAY01000129.1 GCA_011526165.1 Sulfuritalea sp. | reverse complement strand
GCAACAATGCCAACGCCGGCCGCACCCTGCAGGAGGCCGGCCAGCTCGATTCGCTGGCGCTCAACCTGAAGGAGGTCGGCAACATCTTCCGTCTCGGCGAGCGCGGCGAGCAGGCCATGGCCATCCATCGCCGCATGCCGGAAGTGGCGCGCCAGGCGGCCGGGGAGATCGGGCGCGCCATGGAGGGACTCGTGAAGTCGGGACAGATCCAACTGGAGGGCCTGTTCGACCACGACTACGTGCCGATCCCCAATACCAGGCCGCAGAAATACACCACCAAATTCGATGCGCTCTGCGACAGGCTGTTCCCGTCGCTGCAGGAGCCTATCCTGGATTCCGACAAGGCCATCGTGTATGCGGCCTCGATGGATGTTAACGGCTATTGCCCGACCCACAACAAACGCTTTTCGCAACCGCTGACCGGGGACGAAAAAAAGGATCTCGCTGGCAGCCGCACCAAGCGCAAATTCGACGACCCGGTCGGCAAGCGTTGCGTCACGCACGAGCAGCCTTACCTGCTGCAGACCTATCGGCGCGACACCGGCGAGATCATGCACGACCTGTCCGTGCCGATCTACGTGCAGGGCCGCCACTGGGGCGGCTTCAGGGTGGGCTATCGCACCGAATAGGCAACGGCGCCGCCAGCCCAGGAAGATCAAAGGGAGAGAACCATGCAAGAGATTGCCGCAATGCTGCTGCAACCCGCCGTCGCCCTCATGGGGCGGCTGCGCCTCGGGGCGAAGCTGGGCGCGGTCGGGCTGGCCGCCCTGGTCCTCGTGGCCTACCTCGTTCTCGATACGTCGGCGGGCGGGCTGCGCATCGCCCTGGCCATCGTTGGCGCTGCGCTGCTCGCCTACCTGCTCGGCGGCGTCCATGCCTCCCTCTCCCGTACCCTGCGCGAGGTCGCCGACGCCGGCCGCCGGATTGCCGCCGGCGACCTGACGGTGCGCGTCCGGCTGGAAGGCAACGATACCTGCCGCGAGGTGGGCGAGTCCTTCAACAAGCTGGCCGAGTCGCTGGCCGCAACCCTCCGTCGCAGCCAGGAGGGCGCCGCCGAACTGGAGCGGACCGCGGCCGCGCTGGCGGATGCGGCGCGGCGCATCGGCGAGGGATCCGCCGCACAGGGCGAGGCCATCGCCTCGGTGACGCAGGCGGTGGAGCGGGTCAACGGCGGCGCACAGCGCGTGGCCGGCAGCGCCGAGGAAGTCGGCGGCCTGGCCGCTGCCGCGAGCGAGAAGGCCGCCGAGGGCAACGAGAGCCTCTCCGGCATGATCGGCGAGATCTGCGAGATCGAGAGCGCGGTGGGCGACATCGAGCGCTGCGTCGGCGTCTTCATCGAGAACACCCGCACCATCGCCGACATGACCCGGCAGGTGAAAGAGATCGCCGACCAGACCAACATGCTGGCGCTGAATGCCGCCATAGAGGCGGCGCGCGCCGGCGAGCAGGGCCGCGGCTTCGCCGTGGTGGCCGATGAGGTGAGGAAGCTCGCCGAGAAGTCGGCCCAGGCTGCGGCGCAAATCGACGAGGTGACGAAGGCGATCGGCGCCAGGTCGGCGGACGTCGAGGGCGCCATCCGGCGCGGCCGCGAGGCGCTCGGCACCGGGCAGGATCTCATGGAAACGGTGGCCATCGTCCTGTCGGAAGCGAGCGGCTCGGTGGCGCGCACCAGCGGCGGCATGAACGAGATCACCGCCTCGGCAAGGCAACAGACCGCGGCCGGCGAGGAGATCGCGCGCAACGTCGGACGCATGGCCGGCATGGCCGGCGAGCAGGCCGCCGCCGCCGACAGCGTCGGCCGGGAGATGCAGCGGCTGGAGTCGCTCGCGCGCGGCCTGAACGACGCCGTGCGCGGCTTTCGCACGTAGATGCAAAGAGCAAGCAGTTGATCGGTGCGTGGCGGGCGGATAAAATGCCCTCGCCACCCAGCCCCGGAATCGGCCCAGAACCCTACGCCGCCGGGACTTTGTTTTTCTCGTTCCTGCCCCGAAACCGCAGGTTGAACGTTTTCGATGCCGCGCGCGCTTGCGCCGTGGCGTGGGGCCATTTCATGAATCTGGATCGCTATCTGCAGGATTGTTCCGAATTGCGCGGAACCGGCGCCGGCCGGGTCTGGCTGTGCCGGCTGTTGCGGCCGACGCTGGGCAAGAAATTCTTCCTGGTGTTCGCCATCCTGGCGGCGACCGGCGCGGCCAACTGGCTGGCGGTCGAGACGACCCGGGCGCAATTGCAGGGCGTCTCCGCCCAGGTCAACGTCACCGGCAGCCTGCGCTGGCTGAGCCAGCGCATCCAGCTCGACACGGCGCGCATCGACCGCGGCGCCGTCGAGGCCCATCTCGCCCGGCTGGAAGAGGCCATCCGCGCCCTCGAGGCCGGCGGTGTCGCGCAGGGCATCGAGGTGGCAGGACTGCCGGACTCGCTCAAGGCGGACATCGGCACGGTGCGCCGGTCGGGCGACAGCCTGCGCCGCCATGCCAGGCTGGCCCTGACGGGACTGGAACAGGGACGGGGAACGGCCGAACACGTGGACGCCATGTACGCCGAGGGCACGAAACTGCTCCATACCGCGGATGCCATCGCCGCCGCGCTGACGCAGGAGGCGCAGGCAGCCGAAAGCCGTTTCGTCACCACCCTGCTGCGGCTCGGCCTGCTCGACCTCATCATCCTGCTCGCGGTGCTGTGGCTGGT
>WYAY01000128.1 GCA_011526165.1 Sulfuritalea sp. | reverse complement strand
GGCTCCGCCCAGCTCATGCCGGGCGCGCCGAGTTTTGCCCGCACGTCCGCTTCGGTGGCGAGGCCGCCGACGCCGAGGTGGGTGCAGCCGGCGCCCAGCAGCACGCCGGCGGCCAGAATGACGAAAGATCTGAACATGGCGAATCTCCTTGCAGACGGCGAGTGTAATCCTGCAGGACCGCTGCGGCCAAGCCATCCGGATGCCTCTGCTATACTCGAATCGCCCTACCAAAGGACGACCATGAAGCATCTCGAACCCAAGGCAGCCTACCAGTTCCTGCACGACAACCCGACCGCGCTGTTCATCGACTGCCGCAGCGAGATGGAGTTTCTTTTCGTCGGCCACCCGGTCGGCGCCATGATGATCCCCTGGAACGACGGACCGGACTGGGAGATCAACCCGCATTTCGTCGCCCACGTCAAGAAGGCGGCCAGCGTCGACCGTCCCATCGTGCTGATCTGCCGCAGCGGCAACCGCTCGGTCTCCGCCGGCCACGCGCTTGAGGAAGCCGGTTTCTCGCAGGTATACAACGTCCTGCACGGCTTCGAGGGCGAGCTGGACGACAACCACCGGCGCGGCACCAAGGCCGGCTGGCGCTTCGAGGGCTTGCCCTGGGAACAGTGTTGAGCGGCGCCATCCGCCGGGCCGCCCCGAGGATGGCACGGTCAACCATATGGAGCCGCGTAGCGGCGAACACCCGTCACCCCCTTCCTCGGGAAGGGGGCGGGGGGAAGGTAGTTTGATGAATGCGATGGAACCGGCGCCGCCGTCGCGGCGGCGCTTCGGCCTGCCCGTTGAAATCTGGATATTCCTGCTGGCCTTCGTCGCCCTGCAGTTCTGGCAGGGGCGCGAAATGCAGGCCGGCAGCATGCCGCCGATCGCCGGCCAGCTCGCCGACGGCCGCCCCGTCAGCCTCGACGCCGTCCTCCACGAAGCCGGCGACAAGCCGCTGCTGCTCTACGTCTGGTCCAGCACCTGCCCGATCTGCCGCGCCCAGGAGGGCACCATCGCCGGCATCGCCGAAGACTGGCCGGTGCTGACCCTCGCCATGCAGTCCGGCAACGCCGAGGCCGTGGCGAAGTTCATGCAGGAGCACGGCCTGGCCTATCCGGCGCTGGTCGACACGCGCGGCGAGATCGCCTGGTCGCTCGGCGTGCGCGCCACGCCGGCCTGGTTCGTCGTCGACCGCCGCCGCGCCATCCGCTTCTCCGGCATGGGCTATACCACCGGCTGGGGACTGCGCGCGCGGCTGTGGTGGGCGCAGGCCTTCGCATGACGGAACGGCTCCACCCGCCCGCACGGCTCTCCTGGTTCGTCTGGGGCCTCGGCGCCCTGCTCTACCTCATCGCCTTCTACCAGCGCGTCGCGCCGGCCGTCATCACCGACCAGCTGATGAACGACTTCGCCATCGGCGCCGCGGCGCTGGGCAACCTCTCGGCCTTCTATTTCTACTCCTACGTGGCGATGCAGATCCCCACCGGCATCATTGCCGACCGCTGGGGGCCGCGGAAGCTGCTCGCCAGCGGCGCCGGCGTGGCCGCGCTCGGCACGGCGCTGTTCGCCTTCGCGCCGACCCTCTGGTGGGCCAATGCCGGGCGGCTGCTGATCGGCGCTTCCGTGGCGGTGGCCTTCGTCTCGATGCTCAAGCTCGCCACGCACTGGTTTGCGCCACGCCAGTTCGCGCTGGCTTCCGGCATGGCGCTGTTCATGGGCGTGGTCGGCGGCGTCTTCGCCGGCGTGCCGCTGCGCATGCTGGTCGACGCCTTCGGCTGGCGCGCCGTGATGGGCGTCTCCGCCCTGCTGACGGCGGCGCTGTGCGCCGCCATCTGGCTGCGCGTGCGCGACGATCCCGCCGAGGCCGGCTACGCCAGCCATTTCCACGGCGCCGGTCACGGCACGGGGCAGCACGGTTCCATCTGGCGCGGATTGATGGAGGTGCTCTCCTACCGCAACACCTGGATCCTGGTGATCGTGCCGATCGGCATCGCCGGCTCGGTGCTCACCTTCGCCGGCCTGTGGGGCGTGCCCTACCTGCGCCAGGTGCACGGCCTCGAGACGAAGACGGCGGCGGCGATCACCTCGAGCTTCCTCGTCGCCTGGGCGCTGGGCGGCCCGATCCTCGGCACCTGGTCGGAGCGCATGGGGCGGCGCAAGCCCATCTACGTGATTACCTCGGTCCTCGTGCTGATCTGCTGGACGGCGATCATCTTCCTGCCGCTGCCGGTGTGGCCGCTCGCCGCCCTGCTGGTCGCGACCGGATTCCTCTCCGGCAACCTCATCATCGGCTTCGCCTTCGCCAAGGAATCGGTGCCGGCGCGCCTGATGGGCACGGCTTCCGGCGTCTGCAACATGGGCCCGCTGATGGGCGGCATGTTCCTGCAGCCGGCGGTGGGCTGGATGCTCGACCGCCACTGGAGCGGCGCCACTGCCAACGGCGTGCGCATCTACGATGCCGCCGCCTGGCAGGCCGGCTTCACCATGATGTACGCCTGCGTGATTCTCTCGCTCGTGCTGATTTGCTTTGCGCGCGAGACCTGCTGCAAGCAGTCCGCCAACTAGAAGTCAGCCCCCGCACTACGGCGATAGTGGATCGCCTCCGCGACGTGCGCGCTCGACACGCGCTCGGCGCCGACCAGGTCGGCGATGGTGCGCGCCACTTTCAGCACGCGATGGTAGGCGCGCGCCGAGAGGCCGAGGCGCGCGATGGCCTGCTTGAGCAGCTGCGCGCCGGCCTTGTCGGGCGCACACAGCTTGTCGATCTCCTTGGTGGCGAGGCGGGCGTTGGGCTTGCCCTGGCGCGCGAGCTGCGCGGCGCGCGCCGCTGCCACCCGCGCCCGCACCGTTTCCGAGGATTCGCCGTCCGCCCGGCCCTGCAGCTCGCCTTCGGCCAGCGCCGGTACCTCGATGTGCAGGTCGATGCGGTCGAGCAGCGGGCCAGACAGTTTCGCGCGGTAGCGCGCCACCTGGTCCGGCGTGCAGCGGCAGCGCGCTTCGCCCAGGTGCCCGCACGGACACGGGTTCATCGCCGCGACGAGCTGGAACCGCGCCGGGTAGTCCACGCGGTGCGCGGCGCGGGCGACGCGGATGTGGCCGGATTCCAGCGGCTCGCGCAGCGCCTCCAGCACGCGCCGCTCGAACTCCGGCAGCTCGTCGAGGAACAGCACGCCGTGGTGGGCGAGCGAGATCTCGCCGGGACGCGGGTTCGAACCGCCGCCGACGAGGGACGCGGCAGAGGCGGTGTGGTGCGGCGCCTGGTACGGGCGGCGCATCCACTGCTCGAGGCGGAAGCCGCCGTTCAGCGAGTGGAGCGCCGCACTTTCCAGCGCCTCCTCCTCGCCCATCGGCGGCAGCAGTCCGGGAAAGCGCGCCGCCAGCATCGACTTGCCGGTGCCGGGCGGGCCGATCATGAGCAGGCTGTGGCCGCCGGCCGCGGCGACTTCCAGCGCGCGCCTGGCCTGGGCTTGGCCCTTCACGTCGGCAAGGTCCGGGTACGCCGGCGCGGCCGCCGCGGGCGCGCCGGCGTAGGGCGCCAGCGGCTGCTGGCCGTTCAGGTGGGCGCAGACTTCCAGCAGCGACCGCGCCGGCAGGATCGCCGCGCCGCCGACCAGCGCGGCCTCGGCGGCGCTATCAAAGGGCAGCACGAAGCTGCGCGCCTGGCCGCGCGCGGCCAGGCACATCGCCAGCGCGCCGCGGATCGGCCGCAGCTCGCCGGTCAGCGACAGTTCGCCGGCGAACTCGTGCTCGGCGAGCTGCTTGCCGGCGATCTGGCCCGAGGCGGCGAGGATGCCCAGCGCGATCGGCAGGTCGAAGCGCCCCGACTCCTTCGGCAGGTCGGCCGGCGCCAGATTGACGGTGATGCGCGAGGCGGGGAACTCGAAGCGCGCGTTCTGGATGGCGGCGCGCACCCGCTCGCGCGCCTCCTTCACCTCGGTGTCGGCCAGGCCGACGACGGTGAACGAAGGCAGGCCGCGGCCGAGATGGACTTCGACGGCGACCTCCGGCGCGGCCATGCCGGCCAGCGCCCGGCTTTTCAGGACGGCGAGCGACATGATGCCGGCAAGTGTATATGACGCGAGGCTCAGCTGGTGAGCCAGGGCAAGGATGCCCCTCACCCCTGCCCTCTCCCCGCAAGCGGGGCGAGGGAGTGGGCGTGCTCCCCTCTCCCGCGAGCGGGAGAGGGGCTGGGGGGGAGGGTCAGTCGGCCCTGATCGCCTCGATCTGGATGGCGACCTTCATCTCGTCGCCGTGCATCGGCAGGCCGTACTTCATGCCGAAATCGGAGCGCTTGAAGCTGCCCGCGGCGTCGGCGCCGCAGACCTCGCGCTTGAGCATCGGGTGCTGGATGCACTTGAAGGAGTTGATGGTGAGGTTGAGCGTCTTGGTGACGCCGAGCAGGGTCATCTCGCCCTCGACGGCGGCCGGCGCGTCGCCGTTCCACTTGCTGATCTTGCCCTTGTAGGTGATCTTCGGGAAGGCTTCCGTGTTGAAGAAGTCCTTGCCGCGGGCGTGCTCCTCCATCTTGGGGTGGCCGAAGTCGATGGAGGCCGGGTCGACGGCGATGTCGACCGTGCCGCTCTTCGCCGCGCGGTCGAGCGTGACGCTGCCCGAGGTCTTGGTGAACTTGCCGCGCCAGACCGATATGCCGAGGTGGCCGGCCTCGAAGCTCGGGTAGGTGTGGTTCGGCTCGACGTTGTAGGTCTGGGCGAAGGCCGGGGCAAAAGTCAGTGCCGACAGGACGGCGGCGAGGGTCTTCAGTTTCATGCGGTGCGCTCCTTGTGCTTGTGGTTGGGATTACTTCTTCGCGGTGACGATGCGGAACTTGATCTGCACGTCGTCGGCGACGGTGGAGGTGTCCTTCCACTCGCCTTCGCCGATGTTGAACTGCAGGCGCTTGATCGGCAGCACGCCTTCGAAGACCTGCTGCCCGCCTTCGGCCTTGAAGCTCACCGGCGCGACGATGTCGCGCGTGATGCCCTTGATGGTGAGCTTGCCGGCGGCCTCGAATTTGCCGGCGCCGGCCGGCTTGATGGCGGTGGTGACGAAGGTGGCCTTGGGGAATTTCGCGGCGTTGAACCATTCCGGCTTGACCGTCTCGCGGTTGAAGTCCTCGGCGCCGAGGTCGAAGCTGGCGATGTCGATCTCGACGCTGGCTTTCCCTTCCGTCGGCCTGGCCGGGTCGAAGCTGACCTGCGCCGTGAAGCGCTTGAACTTGCCGTCCACCGGCACGCCCATCTGCTTCGAGACGGCGACGACGCTGCTCTTGGCGGCGTCGAGCTGGGCCAGGGCCGGG
>WYAY01000127.1 GCA_011526165.1 Sulfuritalea sp. | reverse complement strand
GTCACCCACGGCGGCGTGCTGCGCGTGCTCTTCGCCCACTGGCTGGAAGTGCCGCCGCGGCGCTGGCCGCGCCTCGTCTTCGAATTCGGCGCCGTCAGCAAGGTGGTCCTCGGGCGCAAGGATTTGCGGGTGGAATACCTCAACCGCAGGTAAAATAGCGGCCCCATGAAGGTCGTTCATACTGATATCCACGACGCGCTGATCCTTGAACCGAAAGTCTTCGGCGACGCGCGCGGCTTTTTCCTCGAGAGCTACAACAAGCGCGTGCTGGCCGAGGCGGCCGGCATCCGCGCCGAGTTCGTGCAGGACAACCACTCCCGTTCCGCGCGCGGCGTGCTGCGCGGCCTGCACTACCAACTGCGCCAGCCGCAGGGCAAGCTGGTGCGCGTGGCGACGGGCAGCGTGTTCGACGTCGCCGTCGATATCCGCCGCAGCTCGCCGACCTTCGGCAAGGTGGCCTGCGTCGAGTTGTCGGACGCCAACCAGCGCATGTTCTGGGTGCCGCCGGGCCTCGCCCACGGCTTCCTCGTCGTCTCCGAATCGGCGGATTTCCTCTACAAGACCACCGACTACTACGCGCCCGAGCACGAGCGCTGCGTCCTCTGGAACGACCCCGAGCTGGCGATTCCCTGGCCGCTGACGAGCGCGCCGACGCTCTCTGCCAAGGACGTTAACGGCGTGCCCTTTGCCGTGGCGGAGCTGTTTCCGTGAACATCCTCGTCACCGGCCGGAACGGTCAGGTCGGCTGGGAACTCGTGCGCGCCCTGCTGCCGCTGGGCCGCGTCCATGCCTGCGCCCATGCCGAGCTGGACCTCGCCGATGCCGCCGCCGTGCGCCGCAAGCTGGATGAAGCGCGCCCCGACGTCATCGTCAACGCCGCCGCCTACACCGCCGTCGACAAGGCGGAGAGCGAGCCGGAGCAGGCCAACGCCGTGAATGCCGCCGCGCCCGCGCTGCTGGCCCAGGAGGCGGCACGCCGCGGCGCCCTGCTGATCCATTATTCGACCGACTATGTCTACGACGGCGCCAAGGCGGCGCCCTACGTCGAGACCGATCCAACGAATCCGCTCGGCGCCTACGGCCGCAGCAAGCTCGCCGGCGAGGCGGGCATCCGCGCCGCCGGTGCCGACCACCTGATCTTCCGCACCAGCTGGGTCTATGCCGCGCGCGGCGCCAACTTCCTGCGCACCATCCTGCGCCTGGCGGCCGAGCGCGAAGAGTTGCGCATCGTCGCCGACCAGATCGGCGCCCCGACCTGGGCGCGGCTCATCGCCGAGGCGACGGCGCATGCCCTGCGCCAGGCGATGCAGGAACGCAGCGGCGGCACATTCGACAGCGGCGTCTTCCACCTCGCTGCCGCCGGCGAGACGAGCTGGCACGGCTTCGCGTCTGCCATCGTCGCCGGCCGCAGCGGCCTGCGCGTGAAGGCGGTGACGCCGATCACGACCGCCGACTATCCGCTGCCCGCGCCGCGCCCGGCCAACTCGCGCCTGGACACCGGCGCCTTCCGCGCCCGCTTCGGCCTCGTCCTGCCCGACTGGCGCGACTGCCTGCAACTCTGCCTCGAGGAAATTCCGCAATGATCCTGGTCACCGGCGGCGCCGGCTTCATAGGAAGCAACTTCGTACTGGACTGGCTGCGCGAGACCGGCGAGCCGGTCATCAACCTCGACAAGCTGACCTACGCCGGCAATCCGGAGAACCTCGCCGGCTTGCGCGGGGACAAGCGCCACGACTTCGTCCAGGGCGACATCAACGACGCCGACTTGCTCGCCGATCTGCTCAGGCGCCATGCGCCGCGTGCCATCGTGCATTTCGCCGCCGAGAGCCATGTCGACCGCTCCATCCACGGCCCGGCCGAGTTCATCCAGACCAACATCAACGGCACCTTCACCCTGCTCGAGGCGGCGCGCGCCCACTGGTCGGCGCTCGACGGCGGGGCGAAGGCCGCCTTCCGCTTCCTGCACGTGTCCACCGACGAGGTGTACGGCTCGCTCGGCATGGACGACCCGGCCTTCGCCGAGACGCATCCCTACCAGCCGAACAGCCCGTATTCCGCCTCGAAGGCGGCCTCGGATCACCTCGTGCGCGCCTACCACCACACCTACGGCCTGCCGACGCTGACCACCAACTGCTCGAACAACTACGGCCCCTTCCAGTTCCCCGAGAAGCTGATCCCGCTGATCCTCCTCAACGCCATTGCCGGCAAGCCGCTGCCGATCTACGGCGACGGCCTCAACGTGCGCGACTGGCTCTACGTCGGCGACCACTGTTCCGCCATTCGCGCCGTGCTGGCGCAGGGCCGCCCCGGCGAGACCTACAATATCGGCGGGCGTGCCGAGATGAGCAACCTCGCCGTGGTGAAGACGCTGTGCGCGCTGCTCGACCGCCTGCATCCCGGCTCGCCGGTGGTGCCGCACGAGAAGCTGATCACCTACGTCAAGGACCGCCCCGGCCACGACCGCCGCTACGCCATGAACGCCGACAAGCTCGAGCGTGAACTCGGCTGGCGCCCGGCGGAGAGCTTCGAGAGCGGCATCGGCAAGACGGTGCGCTGGTACCTCGACAACACGGCATGGACGAGCCGGGTCACCAGCGGCGCCTATCGCGACTGGGTCGCGCAACATTACTCGGATTGACGCTATGACTGCGAAGAGAAAAGGCATCATCCTCGCCGGCGGCTCGGGCACCCGGCTCTACCCGGTGACCCTGGCGGTGTCGAAGCAGATGCTGCCCATCTACGACAAGCCGATGATCTACTATCCGCTGTCGACCCTGATGCTCTCCGGCATCCGCGACATCCTGGTCATCTCGACGCCGCAGGACCTGCCGCGCTTCGAGCAGCTGCTCGGCGACGGCAAAAGCTGGGGCCTGTCGCTTTCCTACGCCGTGCAGCCGAAGCCGGAGGGCCTCGCCCAGGCCTTCCTCATCGGCCGCGACTTCGTCGACGGCGCGCCCAGCGCCCTGGTGCTCGGCGACAACATCTTCCACGGCCACGACCTGGCGGACGACCTGCAGGGCGCCGCGGCGCGCAGGCAGGGCGCCTCGGTCTTCGCCTATCCGGTGCACGACCCGCATCGCTACGGCGTGGTGGAATTCGGCGCCGACGGCCGCGCGGTGAGCATCGAGGAGAAGCCGGCGAAGCCGCGCTCGCGTTACGCCGTCACCGGCCTGTATTTCTACGACGAGAAGGTCTGCGACATCGCCGCGAATCTCAAGCCCTCGCCGCGCGGCGAACTGGAGATCACCGACGTGAACCGCCGCTACCTCGAGTTGGGGGAACTGAACGTCGTGATGATGGGCCGCGGCCACGCCTGGCTCGACACCGGCACCCACGAATCGCTCATCGAGGCCTCGCACTTCGTGCAGACCATCGAGAAGCGCCAGGGCTTGAAGATCGCCGCGCCGGAAGAGATCGCCTGGCGCATGGGCTACATCGACGCCGCCCAGCTGCGCCGCCTTGCCGAGCCGCTGCACAACAGCGGCTACGGGCGCTACCTGCTCAGCGTGCTCGAAGAAGGCTGACTCGATCCTGACGTCGCCGTGTCGCGGCGACTGACTTTCCGGCGCTCAGTGCGCCTCGTCCCGCTTCAGGCCCGTCGCCTCAATGGGCCTCGTCCCAATTCGCGCCGACGCCGACCTCCGCCAGCAGCGGCACGGAGAGTTGCGCCACGCCGGCCATCAGCTTCGGCAGTTCTCGTCGCACGGCCTCGAGTTCGTCCTCCGGCACTTCCAGCACCAGTTCGTCGTGCACCTGCAGGATCAGCAGCGTGCGCATCCGCGCCTCGCCCCCCGAGGGGGTTTCCTTCGGGGCATCCAGCCAGCGCTGCACGGCGATCATCGCCAGCTTGATGATGTCGGCGGCGGTGCCCTGCATCGGCGCGTTGATGGCGGCGCGCTCGGCGGCCTGGCGCCGTGCCGGGGCGGCTGACTTTATCTCCGGCAGCCACAGCCGGCGGCCAAACACCGTCTCGACGTAGCCGCGTTCGCGCGCCTGCAGCCGCGTCGACTCCATGTAGTTCGCCACGCCGGGGTAGCGCGCGAAGTAGCGGTCGATGTAGGACTGCGCCGCGCCGCGCTCGAGGCCGAGCTGGCGCGCCAGGCCGAAGGCCGACATGCCGTAGATGAGACCGAAGTTGATCACCTTGGCGTAGCGGCGCTGCTCGCTCGTCACCTCCGCCGGCGCCGCGCCGAACACCTCGGCGGCGGTGGCGCGGTGGATGTCCTCGCCGGCGGCGAAGGCGTCGAGCAGCCCTTTGTCGCCCGAGAGGTGGGCCATGATGCGCAGCTCGATCTGCGAGTAGTCGGCGGAGACGAGCTTCGATCCCGCCGGCGCGACGAAGGCCTGGCGGATGCGCCGGCCTTCTTCCGTGCGGATCGGGATGTTCTGCAGGTTCGGGT
>WYAY01000126.1 GCA_011526165.1 Sulfuritalea sp. | reverse complement strand
GGCGCCGGGATGATGCCCTCGGCGCGGGCGAACTGCACGCCGGCCTCGAAGGTGGCGATCTGCGGCACCGCCACCGCCTCGATCAGGCCCTCGTTGTAGAGCTGGCACACCAGCGGCGAATCGCCGTGGTAGCGCAGACCGCCGGCATGGATCGAGGGCGGCATGAAGTCGTGGCCAAGGGTGTACATCTTCATCAGCGGCGTGTAGCCGGAGACGTCGCCGAAGTCGTAGGCATAGACGCCCTTGGTCAGGCTCGGACACGAGGACGGCTCGGCCGCCACCAGGCGCACCTTCTTGCCGGCCGCCTTGTCGGCGAGGAAAGGGAAGGCGGTGCCGGCGAAGTTGGAGCCGCCGCCGCAGCAGGCGAACACCATGTCGGGATAATCGCCGACCTTCTCGAACTGCTTCTTGGCTTCCAGACCGATCACCGTCTGGTGCAGGCAGACGTGGTTGAGCACCGAGCCGAGGCTGTAGTTGGTGTCCTTGCGCGAGGCGGCTTCCTCGACGGCTTCGGAAATCGCCAGGCCGAGCGAGCCGGGGTTGTTCGGGTCGGCCGCCAGCGCCGTCTTGCCGGCGTTCGTCATGTCGGTCGGCGAGGCGAAGACCTCCGCGCCCCAGGTCTGCATCATCGAGCGGCGGAAGGGCTTCTGGTTGTAGCTCACTTTCACCATATAGACCCGCACCTCGATGCCGAACATCTGGCCGGCGAAGGCGATCGAAGAGCCCCACTGGCCGGCGCCGGTTTCGGTGGTGAGGCGGGTGATGCCGACCATCTTGTTGAAGAAGGCCTGCGGCACCGAGGTGTTGACCTTGTGCGAGCCAGCCGGGCTGACGCCCTCGTACTTGTAGTAGATCTTCGCCGGCGTGCCGAGCATCTGCTCGAGGCGGCGCGCGCGGAACATCGGGGTCGGGCGCCACTGCTTGTAGATCTGTCGCACTTCTTCGGGAATCGGAATCCAGCGCTCGCCGGACATCTCCTGCTCGAGCAGCGGCCCGGGGAAGATGGCCAGCATCTGCTCGGGCGTGACCGGATTGCCATCCGGCGCCAGCGGCGGCAGGGGCGGATTCGGCATGTCGGCGACGACGTTGTACCAGTGGGTGGGAATATCGGATTCGTTGAGCAAAATCTTAATGTCTGACATCTCGCTTCTCCTCCTCGTTATGGAATGGATGGATGCCGGGCCCGCTCCTCTCCCTGCAGCCCGGTCAGTATCCGCCTTGCGGAATCACCTTAGCCCAAGTGCGGGAAAAATAATAGCCCGGGTATACTGCATACACAAGCAGGTTTTATCCATCAGTCTGCTCGCCGCGGGTCGTTTATGAGCAGGCTCACCAGCGCATCCTGACGCTGTAGTCGAGCGTAGCCTTGCCCTGCGCCGGCACCTGCACCAGCCACACCGCCGAATGGGCATCGCCCTTGGCGTGCTTCTGGCTCTCCGCGACCATTTCCCAGTCGCCCGGCACCGGCTCGACCACCTTCACCGTGACCGCGCTGTCCTTGGCGTTGGAAAGCTCGATGCTGAAGGCGCTCTCATAGACCCGGTCGGCGATCTTGCGGAAACCGGTCTGCTTGCGGGAAGCCTTGACATCGAAGGCGTCGCCCAGCTTCAGGCGCACCGTCTCGTTCTTCGCCGTATGGTCGATGCGGTCCTCGCCGATGAAGAGGGCGTTGCCGCGCGAGTCCTTCTTGTACACCCGCACGATGCCCTTGGGCAGCGGCATGCCCAGCTCGCCGCCCTTGTTGTCGAACTCGACGAAGACGGCCACCTTGTGCTGGCGGCCGAGGTCGGACTGGGCGCCGCGGTAGTACCAGTCCTGCCCGGCAAGACGGTATTCCTTGCGCACCGGCACAGCGGCGGCGGAGAGCAGCGCCACCTGCTTGGTCTGGTTGTCGAGGATCGTCGTCGGCCGGGCGAGCGAATACAGGTGGTACTCGAAGAGCTGCTCGCGCGCCATCTCGGCGGCCGGCGGCGCCGCCATGGCCTTGGCGGCGAACTGCTGCGTGCGCAGCTCGTCGCGCACCCGGTTCACGTCGCCGGCGACGAGCTGCAGGCGGGCGTTCTCGTAGCTCGCGCCGCTCTGGTTGGTCAGCGTCACCCAGCCGGCGAGGTCGAGTTTCGATTCGTCGCCGGCCAGTTCCGCCACGTAATCGGCGCGCCAGGACAGTCCGCCGGTGAGATAGGACAGCTCGGCGTTCTGCCGCCCCGCCGCAGCGCTCTCCAGTTGCACCACCAGCGTCGGCCGCTCGCGCAGGTTGGGCGGGATCGATCCGTAGGCGATGCGGCCCGGCACGCCGCTCTCGATGCGGTCGGCGTACTTCAGCACCACGCCGCCGTTGGTCGCCAGCACCTCGGCCGGCTCGCGCGTCTCGGCGCCGGTGGCCGGATTCGTCTTGATCACCGTGACGCTGCGGCCGACGTATTTCTCGAGCAGCTTCTGCGGCGTGAGGAGATCGAAATCGAAGTTCTGCTCGACCAGGCGCAGGCCGCCGCCGCCGAGCGCGCGCAGGCTGGCCGTCTCCGGCCGCATCTTGGCGCTGACGTCGCGCAGGGCGATGCTGTTGGCGCCGCGCTGGAAGGCGATGCCGCGCACCTCCTTCACCAGCGCAAGCGAATCGTTGTAGATGGTGACGGCGACTTCGCTGCGGTCCTCGGCGCGGCTGACCGTTTCGGCGGCGGCCGCGTGCAGCGCTGCAGCGGCGAAAAGCGCCAGTGCGAGGGCGCGGCGCGGTGTGCGGATGTTCATGTCGGCTCCCGTGAATGTGACCGTCGTGTAAACGCCGCCGTGGCGGCTATGGGGTTAGTCCGCCGCCGATGCGCGCCAGGCCTTCCAGCACCAGGTTGTCGACGCGCCGCTTCGGCACGCGCAGCAGTTCGAAGAACTGTCCCGCGGCGCCGCCGCCGACGAGGCAGACTGCACCCGGCAGCGCCGCCACCTGCTCGTACATGCGCTCGACCGCGCCGGCCTGGGCCTGCAGACAGCCGCTGACGATGGCATCCATGGTGTTGCGCGGCAGGCCGGCGAACCTGCCGTCGGCCAGCGGCAGTTGCGCGGTATGGACGGCCAGCGCACGGCGCATCAGCTCGACGCCGGGCAGGATCAAACCGCCCTGGAAGCCGCCCTCGGCGTCGAGCACGTCGACCGTCGTCGCGGTGCCGGCGCCGACCACCAGGCAGGCCCCCGGATGCAGGGCGCGCGCGCCGATCAGCCCCGCCCAGCGGTCGGCGCCGAGCTGCTCCGGCCGCTCGTACAGGTTGCGCACGCCGTGCTGCGCGGACTGACTTTTCGCCCAGTGCAGCGGCAGGCCGGCGGCGGCCACGGCGGCTTCCACCGCTTCGCCCGCCTGCGCGCCGGCGACGTTGCAGGCGACCGCCCGCTCGGCGCGCGGCTGGGCGCGCAGCAGGTCGGCGAAGCCGCACAGCCCTGCATAGTCGAGCAGGCCCTGGGCGACCCAGCGCACACCGTCATGCACGCCCCACTTCAGCCGCGAATTGCCGCAGTCGATGGCCAGGATCATGGCTGCCTCAGCGAGACTTCGCCGCTGACGATGCGGCGCAGGCCCGTTTCCGTCTTCAGCAGCAGGGCGCCGTCCGCATCGACGCCGGCGCAGCGCCCCTCGACCGGAGCGGCGCCTTCGGCGATGAGGCGCACCGGTTGGCCGGCGTGGGCGTTGCGCGCCAGCCACTCCTCGATCAGCCCGGCGAAGCCGCTGCGCGCGAATTCATCGAGCATGGCGGCCAGGCCGTCGAGCAGGCCCGCCAGCAGCAGGTTGCGCGAGGGCGCGAAGGGCATCACCGCCTCGAGCGCGCCGGCGGGGGCGTCGACCGCCGCTGCAATCTCGCGCGGCAGCCGCACGTTGAGGCCGATGCCGATCACCGCCGCATGGCGGCCGCCCGAAGAGAGGGTCTCGATGAGGATGCCGCCCAGCTTGGCGCCGTCGACGAGGATGTCGTTCGGCCATTTCAGCCGCACGCCGGCCGCGCCCATGCCCTCCAGCGTTCGCGCCACGGCCACGCCCACCGCCAAGCTGAGGCCGGCCGGCGGCGGCGTGCCCTCGGGAAAGCGCCAGAGCAGGGAAAAGGTCAGGCTGTCGCCCGGCGCGGATAACCAGCTACGGCCGCGCCGGCCGCGCCCGGCGGTCTGCCGCTCGCAGACGACGACGCTGCCGGAAGGCGCGCCCTGCTGGGCGCGGTCGAGCAGCAGCGTGCTGGTCGATGCGCAGTTGTCGAGCAATGCAAGCGAGAAGCGCACCGGCGCGCGCAGCGCCGCCGCGATGACCGCGCTGTCGAGGGCTTCGAAGGCATTCGTGTCCATGCAATCCGGCTCGGGCCTGGGTTTCTCCGCCGCATTATGCTGCAATCGCCCGGTTTTCGCCGTGACAGGGCGGACTTGCTCCTCTACACTCAGCCCCATGCACCTGCCCGAAGCCGCCCGCATCGCGCCTACTCGCCTGCTCCTTCCCTTGACCTGCGCCGTGCTGCTCGCCGCCTGCAGCACCTCCCCCACCAGCGGCCGCGCGCAGTTCAACATCCTGCCCGATACGCTCGAAACCACCGTGCCGGATCTGCGTTTCGAGGTGAAGACCCTGATCACCGGCGGCGGCGCCTACTGCCGCGAGGAAGAAAACCCCTGTCCGGCCAAGGAGGCCGCGGAGAAGCTGGCGCAGCGCATCGCACCCATCGCCGAGCGCCTCGGCAGCAAGGCGGCCGAACTTAGCCCGGAGATGGCGAGGCGCGTGCCGCAAGTGGAAGTCTTCGTCGTGCCGGGCGATTCGCCCTCGGTCAGTTCCAGCGCCGGCGGCAAGATCGCGGTCGGCGCCGGACTGGCGAGAATTGAATTGTCCGAAACGGACCTGGCCTTCGCCCTCGCGCGCGAGTTCGGCCGGCTGGCGGCGGCACATCATCGGGAAAGCACTTCCGCCGGGCTCGCCGTTTCCCTCATCGCCGGCTCGCCGCTGACCAGCGCCTATCTGGCGACCTCGCTGCTCGCCGACATCATCTTCCCGATGGGCGCGCTGGCGAAGATCGGCATTTCGCTGCTCGCCTCGATGGGCACCGAGCAGCTGGTCGAGGCCTCGCAACAGGACGAGGCGGATGGGTTTGCGGTAAAACTGATGCTGGCGGCCGGCTACGACCCGCAGGCGCTGGCCGAACCGCGGCCGGAGGCGTCGCAGGGCGCGGTGCTGATCGGCTGGCTCTCGTCGTATTTCGCTTCCCGCGCCAAGGTGGCGGAAATGATGCGACCGGATCCCTGGCCCGACGAGGCGTTGCCCGCCGTCGCCATGGCCGCGGAGCCCTGGCCCGATGAAGCGCAGGACGCGCCTATGCCGCCAGCCCCGCCTCTGCAGGTCGAGGCCGACGTCGTGGCCCCGCTCACCGCAGCGACACCGGCAAGCGGGGAAATGCGCGACGCGCAGGACACGCCGCCCAAGGCCGCAGCGGCAAAGGCGCAAGGCAAGAAGAAGTCCGCAAACAAAACCAAGAAAAGCAACCGCAAGGCGCAGAAGCGCGCCAAGCGGCGCTAGCGCCGTCCCTCAGCGACTGACTTTTGCCGGCGGCTCGCCGCTGTTGTCGTTTTCCATTCCCAGCTCCTGGATCTTGCGCGTGATGGTGTTGCGGCCGATGCCGAGCAACTGCGCCGCTTCGATGCGCCGGCCGGCGGTGGCGAGCAGCGCATGGCGGATCAGGGTGCGCTCGAACTCGCGCGCGAGGCTGTCCCACACCGCGCCGGGCCGCCCCGCCAGCAGGCGATCCGCCTCGGCGCCGAGCGCCACTTTCCAGTCGGCCTCGGTCTCGCGCGGCGCCTGCGCGCGCAGCTCCGGCGGCAGGTCGGCGATCTCGATCGCCTGCCCCGGCGCCATCACGGTGAGCCAGTGGCAGAGGTTCTCCAACTGGCGCACATTGCCGGGAAACACCAGCGCGGAGAGGAACTTCAGCGCGGCCTCCGTCACCCGTTTCGCCTCGACGCCGAGCTCCTGCGCGCTCTTGGCGAGGAAATGCTTCACCAGCAGCGGGATGTCCTCGCGCCGCTCGCGCAAGGGCGGCAGGCGCAGGCGGATGACGTTGAGGCGATGGAACAGATCCTCGCGGAACAGGCCCTGCCTGACGCGCTCCTCGAGGTCCTGGTGCGTGGCGGCGATGACGCGCACGTTGGCCTTGATCGGCTGGTGGCCGCCGACGCGATAGAAATTGCCGTCGGAGAGTACGCGCAGCAGGCGCGTCTGCAACTCGGAAGGCATGTCGCCGATCTCGTCGAGAAACAGCGTGCCGCCCTCGGCCTGCTCGAAGCGGCCGCGGCGCATGGCGGTGGCGCCGGTGAAGGCGCCGCGCTCGTGGCCGAACAGCTCGGACTCGAGCAGGTCGCGCGGGATGGCCGCGGTGTTGATGGCGACGAAGGGCTTGTCGGCGCGCGGGCTGTGGCGGTGCAGCGCGCGGGCGACGAGTTCCTTGCCGGTGCCGGACTCGCCGTTGATGAGCACCGTCGCATGCGACTGCGACAGACGACCGATGGCGCGGAACACCTCCTGCATCGAGGCCGCCTTGCCGAGGATCTCCGGCGCCATGGCGGAGGACTCGGGCACCGCTTCCTGCCGCGTCGACTCGTCGATGGCGCGGCGCACCAGGTCGAGCGCCTGGTCGATGTCGAAAGGCTTGGGCAGGTACTCGAAGGCGCCGCCCTGGAAGGCGGACACCGCGCTGTCGAGGTCGGAATAGGCGGTCATGATGATCACCGGCAGGGCCGGATAGCGCGCCTTGATCTTCTGCAGCAGCGACAGGCCCGATTCGCCCGGCATGCGGATGTCGGTCACCAGCACCTGCGGCGGCGGCGCGCCGGATTCCAGCGTGGCGAGCGCCTCGGCCGCCGAGCCGAAGCTCTTGAAGGGAATCTCCTCGCGCGCCAGCGCCTTTTCGAACACCCAGCGGATGGAGCGGTCGTCGTCGATGACCCAGGCGGCATTCATCGTGGTTCCTCTGTGTTGTCATGCAAGGGCAGCATCACCGTAAAGCAGGTCCGCCCGGGGCGGCTGTCGACTTCGATGCTGCCCTGGTGCTGCTGGATGAAGTTCTGCGCCAGCGTGAGGCCCAGCCCGCTGCCGCCCGCGCGGCCGGACACCAAAGGATAGAACATCTGCTCGCGGATCGCCTCCGGAATGCCGGGGCCGTTGTCGATCACCTGCAATTGCAACGCCAGGCGATAGCGCCGCTTGGCCAGGGTCACCTGACGCAACGCGCGGGTGCGCAGGACGATCTCGCCGCGCCCCTCCAGCGCCTGGGCGGCGTTGCGCACGATGTTGAGGATGGCCTGGATCAACTGTTCGCGATCGCCGGTCACGTCGGGCAGGCTGGTGTCGTAGTCGCGCTTGACGCTCACGTCGGGGAACTCGGCCAGGATGAGCGACCGCACCCGTTCGAGGAGTTCGTGGATATTCGCCTGCTGCGGCTGCATCAGGCGGTGCGAACTGAGCAGGCGGTGCATCAGTTCCTGCAGGCGGTCGGCTTCCTTGATGATGACCTGGGTGTATTCGTGCAACTGCGGGTTGGCGAGTTCGCGCTCGAGCAGTTGCGCCGAGCCGCGGATGCCGCCGAGCGGGTTCTTGATCTCGTGGGCGAGGTTGCGGATCAGCTCGCGGTTGGCCTGCTGCTGCTCGGCCAGACGCTCCTCGCGGGCCGTTTTCAGCTGCTGGTCGATGTGGCGGAACTCGAGCAGCAGGCGGATGCTGCCCGCTTCCACAGGAGTAACCGTGCAATCGAGGTGCAGGGGCTCCGCACCATGCCGGTGCGTCGTGAAATTCTGTCCGGTATAACTCCAGTTGTTGGCCAGCGCATTGCCGAGCGCGGCCGACAGGCCCGGCGGCTCGCCCAGCAACTGCGCCAGGGGCCTGCGCAGCATCTGGCGGGCACTGACGCCAAACAGGTTTTCCGCCGCGGCATTGAGATACTGGATGACCAGGCCGGCATCCAGCAGGATCACCGCGGACGACAACAGGTCGAGCCCGGCAAAGGCGGTGACGGGGAGTTTTTCCGGTGCGGCCATGCTACTAGATTAGCAAAATCCGCACCATGGAGCGGGCGGAGGGCCTACTTGAGGTTGCCGATCTCCTTCTTCAGCGCCTCGATGTTGCGCTCGTGCAGCGCCACCTTGTCCTTGTAGGGCTGCAGGCGGTCGAGCACTCGCTGGTAATTGCGTTCGTCGCCGGTGCGGATGGCCTCCTGTTCGGCCAATTCCTTCTTCGCCTGCTCCAGGCTTTTCTGTTCGCTGGCCAGCTCCTGCTCGAGAATCTTGCGGCGATCGTTGTCGCGCGCCTTTTGCGTGTCGCCATCGACCTTGGGGAAGCCGGACGGCGAAGGCGCGGCCGTGGCGCGGCCGGGCACGGTGGACACGCGCTGGTCGCGGCTCAGGGCGGTGCATTTCGCCTTGGGGGAGGGCTTGGCGTTGGTGTAGGTCACGTGCCCGTCCTCATCCACACACTTATAGACGTCCGCCCGGGCCAGCGAGGCAAGCAGCAAGCCGAGCATGGCAAAAATAAATTTTTGCAAAATATTCATGATGTTCCGCCGTAAAACGAGAACCAGCTTCAAGTGTATGCGAAGATCCGGCTATTTACAAACGCTTTTGCGGCCGGAAAGTGCACAAAAAAAGGACGGCCGCAGCCGTCCTTTCCCGAAATGCTCGCGAATCAGAGCGAGTAGTACATGTCGTACTCGACCGGATGGGTGGTCATGCGGAAGCGCGTGACTTCCTCCATCTTCAGTTCGATGTAGGCATCGATCATCTCGTTGGAGAAGACGCCGCCACGGGTGAGGAATTCGCGGTCCTTGTCGAGGTAGTCCAGCGCCTGGTCGAGCGAGGAGCAGACGGTCGGGATCTTGGCATCCTCTTCCGGCGGCAGGTCGTACAGGTTCTTGTCGGCCGGATCGCCCGGGTGGATCTTGTTCTGCACGCCGTCCAGGCCAGCCATCATCAGGGCGGTGAACGCCAGATACGGGTTGGCGGTGGGGTCCGGGAAGCGCACCTCGATGCGACGCGCCTTGTCGCTCTGCACATAAGGGATGCGGATCGAGGCGGAGCGGTTGCGCGCCGAGTAGGCCAGCTTGACCGGGGCCTCGAAGCCGGGCACCAGGCGCTTGTAGGAGTTGGTGCCGGGGTTGGTGATGGCGTTCAGCGCACGGGCATGCTTGATGATGCCGCCGATGTAGTAGAGGGCGAACTCGGACAGGCCGGCATAACCGTTGCCCGCGAACAGGTTCTTGCCGCCCTTCCAGATCGACTGGTGCACGTGCATGCCGGAGCCGTTGTCGCCGACGATCGGCTTCGGCATGAAGGTGGCGGTCTTGCCGTAGCTGTGGGCGACGTTGTGCACGATGTACTTCAGCACCTGGGTCTGGTCGGCGCGGCGCACCAGGGTGTTGAACAGGGTGCCGATCTCGCACTGGCCGGCGGTGGCAACCTCGTGGTGATGCACTTCCACCTCGACGCCGCAGGCTTCCAGCGCCAGGCACATGGCGGCGCGGATGTCGTTCAG
>WYAY01000020.1 GCA_011526165.1 Sulfuritalea sp. | reverse complement strand
GCCTCTGCCGGCGCCTCGGCGGACTTGCCGTCGCCGGAACCGGAGTAGGGATCGAGTTTGGGCGGATTGCCGTCATGAATCAGGCTGCGACGGCGCTGCAGATAGGCATCGCGCACATAACTGTACTTGTCCAGCGCCGCTTCCTCGATAACCTTGTCGGCCTTGAGCAGCTCGGCGCGGTCGCTGACGATACGGGTGGCGAGCAGCAAATTGCGGGTCTGAATGTGATCCACGTGGGAAACCGGGTCGGTGGCAACGTCAAAGACCAGGCCGACGGTATCCCGCACGTTGCGCGGACCGAAGAACGGCAGGACAACATACGCACCATCGTCGACGCCCCAGCGGCCGAAGGTCTGGCCGACGTCCTCTTCATGCTTTTCCATGCCCATGGAACTGGCGACATCGATGATGCCGAGGAATCCGATGGTGGTATTCACCAGGACGCGGCCGGCATCCGAAGCAGCCTGTGCCGGCTTGCCCTGCAGCAGGTTGTTCACCCCGATCATCAGGTCGGCAATGTTCGAAAAGAAGTTGGCGACGCCGGTCTGGATCGGCGAGGGCAGCACGGCCTCGTAGCCGGTTGCGACGGGCTTGATGATGACCTTGTCGAGACCTTCGTTGAAGCCGAACATGGCGCGGTTGAAGCCCTCGATCGGATCCTTCGGATTCCCGCTCGTGGCGCATCCACTCAGCAGGCCGGCGACTGCCAGCGCAACTGCCAGATTGCCGATTTGCCTTGTAATTTCTGCTTTCATCGAATTGCCTCTTTGTTATCCGTTATTTATTAACGTCGTTTTTTTCTTTTCCTTCAGCGGCCTTGTCGAAAAGGAACTGTCCGACAAGATCCTCAAGCACCATGGCCGACTCCGTCTTCTTGACCGAATCGCCCGGCTTGAACACTTGTTCGTCGCCGCCGACCGCCAGGCCAATGTACTGCTCGCCCAGCAGGCCCGAGGTGCGGATCTTCGCGAACGTGTCGCGGGGGAACCTGAACTGGCTGCCGATGTTCATGGTCACCACCGCCTCGTAGCGCTCCGCATCCAGCCGGATGTCGCTGACACGGCCGACGACAACGCCGGCACTTTTCACCGGCGCGCGCACCTTCAGGCCTCCGATGTTATCAAAATTCGCTTTGAGTACATAGGTTTCCCCGGTACTCGTGGAGGCCAGATTACCCACCTTTAGTGCCAAAAACAACAGTGCCCCCAAGCCGATGGCCACGAAAACCCCAACCCATAGGTCTAAAGTTATACGATTCATTACGCACCCCGGAACATGAATGCCGTCAGTATAAAGTCGGCGGCGAGGATCGCCAGGGAGGAAGTCACGACCGTGCGCGTCGTCGCGCCGGACACCCCCTCCGCGGTCGGTTCGGAATCGTAACCCTCGAAAACGGCGATCCAGGACACGATGATGCCGAACACCACGCTCTTGATGACGCCGTTGACGATGTCCTCGCGGAAATCGACCGACGCCTGCATCTGCGACCAGAAGGAACCCTCATCCACCCCGATCAGCTGCACGCCGACCAGATAGCCGCCGAAGATGCCCATGGCGGAAAAAAGGGCGGCCAGCAGCGGCATGGAGATCACGCCCGCCCAGAAGCGCGGCGCGACAACGCGGGCGATCGGGTTCACCGCCATCATTTCCATGGCGGAGAGCTGCTCAGTGGCCTTCATCAGACCGATCTCGGCCGTGATCGCCGAGCCGGCGCGGCTGGCGAACAGCAGGGCCGACACCACCGGCCCGAGTTCGCGCACCAGCGACAGGGCGACGAGGATGCCGAGCGCCTCGGAGGAGCCATAGCGCTGCAGCGTGTCGTATCCCTGCAGGCCCAGCACCATGCCGACGAATAGGCCGGACACCAGGATGATGATGAGCGACAGCACCCCGGTGAAATAGATCTCCCGGATGGTCAGGAAAACGCGGCGGAAACTGGTGCCCGAATAGAGCAGCGTGGCCAGCAGGAAGCGGCTGGCGAAACCCAGGCGCCAGATGCGCGAGGTGACGCGATGGCCGAGCCCGCGCAGGGCCGAAGTCGCGCGATCAAGCATGGCCCGCTCCATAAATCTGTTCCTGATAGGGCGCCGAAGGATACTGGAACGGCACCGGCCCGTCCATCTCGCCCCAGACGAACTGGTGCACATAAGCCTTGTCCGAGGCGCGAATCTCGTCGGGCGTACCCTCCGCCACCACCTTGCCATCGGCCATGAAATACACATAGTCGACGATCTGCAGCGACTCCTGCACGTCGTGGGTAACGATGATCGAGCTGCCGCCCAGCGCATCGTTGAGCTTGCGGATCAGCTGGCCGATGACGCCCATGGTGATGGGATCGAGGCCGGTGAAGGGCTCGTCGTACATCATCAGCAGCGGGTCGAGCGCGATGGCCCGCGCCAGCGCGACACGGCGGGCCATACCGCCGGACAGTTCGGCGGGCATCAGGTTCTGCGCCCCGCGCAGGCCCACGGCATTCAGCTTCAGCAGCACCAGGTCGCGGATCATCTCCTCCGACAGATCGGTATGCTCGCGCATCTGGAAGGCGACGTTGTCGAATACCGAGATATCGGTAAACAACGCGCCAAACTGGAACAGCATGCCCATGCGGCGCCGCGTGGCATACAGGCCGTCGGCACCCAATTCATGCATCACCTTGCCATCGAAGCGCACCGCACCCTGGGAGGGCTTCAGCTGGCCGCCGATCAGGCGCAGCGTGGTGGTCTTGCCGCAGCCGCTCTGTCCCATGATGGCGACCACCTTACCGCGCGGGATCGTCATGTTGATACCCGTCAGGATCGGCCGCCGATCGTAGGTGAAATTCAGGTCGCTGATCTGGACGAGAGGCTCGTTCGGCACGAAAGAATGTTTGGTAATTTTTGAACTGCGAATTTTAGCAGAGAGGATGCGCACAATCATGATAATGGTTTAATTCTGCTGTGGTCGTGAAATTTCGCACATTGCGGACGGCAATCGCTGGCCCGGCCTGATATAGTAGAAAATATTGATTTTCCGGATCAGGCAAGCGTCTGCATGACTTCCCCTGAACCCCGCAAGCCCTCCCTGCTCATCGTCGATGACGACCCGCTCATCATCGACACCCTGGCGTTCTTTCTGAGCCGCGAATTCGAAATCGCCACGGCCGGCTCCCGCGCCGACTGCATTGCCCTGCTGCGTAGCCAGGGTGCCGCGCCGCAACTGGCCCTGGTCGACCTCGGTCTGCCGCCCCTGCCGCACCAGCCCGACGAGGGCTTCGCGCTCATCTCCGACCTGCTCGCCCACTCGCCGAACATCAAGATCGTCGTGCTCTCCGGGCAAAACGACGAGGCCAACGCGCGCCATGCCCGCGCCCTCGGCGCGACCGAGTTCGTCGCCAAGCCGGCCGACCCGGAGCAGCTGCGGCAGACCCTGCGGCACATCCTGGCCTACCAGTCGGCGGAACTGGCTGCCGTGCCGGAAGCCGCGGAGGATCCCTGCGGCCTGCTCGGCAACAGCATCTCCATGCAGAAGCTGCGCGCGCAGATCAGGCAGTACGGCGACTCGCCCTTCCCAGTGCTGATCGAGGGCGAGTCCGGCAGCGGCAAGGAGATCGTCGCCAGCTGCTGCCTGCACCGCATGACTTCCCGGCGGGACAAGCCCTATTTCGCCCTCAACTGCGCCGCCATCTCGCCGACCCTGGTCGAGCCGACCCTGTTCGGCTATGCCAAGGGCGCTTTCACCGGCGCGATCCAATCGAAGTCGGGCTATTTCGAGGACGCCGAGGACGGCACCCTGTTCCTCGACGAGATCGGCGAACTGCCGCTCGACCTGCAGCCGAAGCTGCTGCGCGTCCTGGAGAACGGTGAATTCCAACGCGTCGGCGAAACCCAGCAGCGCGTCAGCCACGCCCGCGTCATCGCCGCCACCAACCGCGACCTGCGCAAGGAAGTGCGCGAAGGCCGCTTCCGCGCCGACCTCTACCACCGTCTCTCGGTATTCACCATCAACGTGCCGCCGCTGCGCGAGATGGACGACGACACGGTGTTGCTGCTGCGCCACTACCGCGGCTTCTATGCTCGGCAGGCCCAGCAACTGCCCTTCGAGCTGTCCGACGAAGCGCTAGCGCGCTGGCAGGCCTACGGCTTCCCGGGCAACGTGCGCGAGCTGCGCAACATCGTCATCCGCCTCGCCACCAAGTATCCCGGCCGCACGGTCGGCCTGGCCGAGCTCGAGGACGAGCTCGACACCGGCGCCGAAGCGCTGCAGGCTGCCTGGCTGCCGCCGCAAGACGTCGATGAACTCTCCGCCATCGCGCTGCGCCAACTGCAGCAGCGCGGCCAGTTCAATCTCGACGACACCCTGCGGCGCTGGGAACAGGGCTATATCCAGGCGGCGCTGAAGCTGACCCACGGCAACGTCAGCCAAGCCGCCAAGCTGCTCGGCGTCAACCGCACGACGCTTTACAACCGCATGGAAGTGCTGGAACGCGACCTGGGCGCCGCCAACTAGGAGAAACCGCCGCACCATGTATCTCGAACATTTCGGCCTGAACGAAGCGCCTTTCCGCATCACGCCACACACCGATTTCTTCTTCGCCGGAGCAAATCGCGGCGCCACGCTGGAGGCCCTGCTCTATGCCATCACCCACGACGAAGGTATCGTCAAGGTAAGCGGCGAGGTCGGCAGTGGCAAGACCATGCTGTGCCGCGTGCTGATGGAACGCCTGCCGCCACACGTCGAGACGATCCACCTCGCCAATCCCTCGCTGTCGCGCGACGAGATCCTGCTCACGCTGGCCGACGAACTCCAGGTCAACCTCGCCACCAACCGCGTCAGCGCGGTCATGCGCGCCCTGCAGGAACACCTCATCGACCTCTATGGGCAAGGCCGCCAGGTGGTGGTCCTCATCGACGAGGCGCATGCCATGCCAGCGGAGACGCTGGAGGAGATCCGCCTGCTCTCCAACCTTGAGTCGAACCGTCACAAGCTGCTGCAGATCGTCCTCTTCGGTCAGCCCGAGCTCAACGAAGTCCTCGGTCGCACCGAGATGCGCCAGCTAAAGGAGCGCATCACCCACAATTTCACACTCGAACCGCTGGTGCGCGGCGACGTCGCCGAATACATCGAATTCCGCATGCGCGCCGCCGGCTACAAAGGTCCCAGCGTATTCTCGCCGGCCGCGCTCAAGCTGATCGCCGGCGCCTCGCTCGGCCTCACCCGGCGCATCAACATCCTGTGCGACAAGGCCCTGCTTGCCGCCTTTGCCGCCAACACCCACCAGATCACCCCTACCCACATCCGGGCCGCCATCCGCGATGCCGAGTTCCGCCGCCCCGCCCAGCCCGGCAAGCTCTGGCTGGGCGGCACGGCCGCGGCCCTCGTGCTGATAGGCGGCCTGGCCTTTTACTACCAGGACATCCCGCCCGCATCCCAGACAGGTTCTACCACCGCCCCCCCGCCGGCCGCTGCCGCACAAGCAATCCAGCCGGCGCCGCCGTCGGCAAGCCAGACCCCGACTAATCAACCACAGGCCGAGCCCGCTCCGGCCGGCCCGGCAACGGCACACACAACTACCGCAAGCGCGGAAGCCGACAGACCTGCTCCGGCAAGCCCCGTGACCGAAAAGCAGGCCCAGCTTACTGTTCAGAACGTCGCCACACCAGCTGCCGAGGAATCAAGTGTTGCCGGACCCGCAACGGACAATCCCGCCGTCCAGCCAACTGCCGGAAAGCTCCCTCGAGAAAGCCCGGCGTTCGGCCGACTCACGAGGCAACGTATTGAAGAAACAAGAAAATGGCTCGAAAGTGCAAACGACAAGCTGTGGTTCATCCAGCTATTGAGCACCGATACCGGCAGCGCGCGTGAAGTCGAACGCTTTCTTGCCAATGCCATGAGGGTCGCTGAAACCGACGCCATCAGAGTCTATACAGGAGAAATCAGGGGCGCCCAGCGCATTGGGGTCATCTATGGCGAATACCCCTCGCGCGAAGCGGCCAGGCAGGCCATCGCTGGCCTGCCCAAGGAACTCAAGGCCTATGGGCCACACCCCCGCCAGGTCATTCGCCTGAAAAACTGAACCCTTAAAACCGCCATTTGAACGCAATAGATATCAGATAGTTGCAAAGAAAAGCTAATGTGCTATGCTAAAAACATTCGACCTCTATACCGGGGTGCAATTGTGCGGCTCGCCATGACGAATAGAACAACCATTTCGCCCCTGATTCTGACCATGCTGTTGGGAGCCTGCACAGCGCCGCAAACCAAGCCGCCGTCGAGCGGACATATCGGTGCGGACAGCGTTCAGGCCGCCAAGCCGAACATTCCGCAACCGGTGCAGCAATCGGCCGCGCTGCCCAAGCCGAAGCCCGCCGCCAAGGCCGAGACCTACAGCGTCGTCGTCAAGGACGTGAAGGTGCAGGAACTGCTCTTCGCGCTCGCGCGGGACGCCAAGCTCAACGTCGACATCCACCCCGGCATCGCCGGCACGGTGACGCTGAACGCCATCGACCAGACCCTGCCGCAGTTGCTCAACCGCATCGCCAAACAGGTCGATATGCGCTTTGAACTGGACGGTCCCAACCTGGTGGTGATGCCAGACACGCCCTTCCTCCGTACCTACAAGGTGGACTATGTCAACATGTCACGCGACACCACCGGCAACGTCGCCATAAACACCCAGATCGCCAGCATCAGTCCGACCGCCGCCGGCGCCGGCGGTGCCGGAGCTGCGGCGGGAGGCACTAGCGGCAATATCTCCTCAACAAAGGTGGATAATGTAGCCAAGAACCGCTTCTGGGAAACCCTGGAGCAGAACATCAAGGACATTCTGAGGGAGACCGACAAGGAAGTCATCGTCAAGCGGCGAGTGGCGGAGGGGCAGGAACAACTGGCAGCGGCAGGTGCCGCTTCCCAGCAACAAGGCGTTGCCGCATCGGCCGGCGGAACGGGCACTCCCACCCTGTCGCAAGGTTCACAGCAATCGGCCCAAGCCACGAAAGAATATGAGACGCTGCAAGCCGCTTCGGTGATGGTCAACCGCGAAACCGGCTTCTTGATGGCGCGCGCCACCTCCCGCCAGCATGAAAAAATCCAGGAATTCCTCGACAAGGTTCTCTCCAGCGCACGGCGCCAGGTTCTGATCGAGGCTACTATCGTCGAAGTACGGCTGAACCAGAACTATCAGCAGGGCATCGACTGGCAGTACTTCAACCAGGGTGCGGCTGGACGCGCGTTCGGCCAAGGCACGACAACGCGGAGCTTCAGCGTTAACCCGACCACCGGCGCCTTCGAGGCCACGACGTCCACCTCCACGCTGGGTTCGGCAGTCGGGAACACGCTGTTTAGCCTGGCTTTCCGCCGCGGTGATTTCCTCACTGCCATCAAGCTGCTCGAGAATTTCGGTACGTTGCGCGTGCTCTCCAGCCCGAAGCTGTCGGTACTGAACAACCAGACGGCCATCCTCAAGGTGGTAGATAATTTCGTCTACTTCCAGGTTAAGTCCGATACCAGCCAAGGACAAACCAGCACTCTGTCGAACATCACCACCACGCCGCAGTCGGTCGCGGTCGGACTAGTCATGAGCGTAACGCCGCAAATCAGCGAAAACAGCTCCGTGCTGCTCAACGTGCG
>WYAY01000125.1 GCA_011526165.1 Sulfuritalea sp. | reverse complement strand
GTCACCGTCGAGGGCGGCCGCCTGAAGAAAGGCAAGGCCGTCGCCGCCGACGAAAGCGGCTTCGCAGCCCTGCCCGAACCTCAGATCGCCGAGACGAAGGAGCCGTGGGGTATCCTCATCACCGGCGTCGGCGGCACCGGCGTCATCACCCTCGGCGCCCTCATCGGCATGGCGGCGCACCTCGACGGCAAGGGCGTCACCGCGCTCGACATGACCGGCCTGGCGCAGAAGTTCGGCGCCGTCTTCTCGCACGTGCGCATCGCCGAGCGGCCGGAGGACATCCACGCCGTGCGCGTGGCGGCCGGCGAGGCGAATGCCATCATCGGCGGCGACATCGTCGTCTCGGCCAATCCCGAGGCGCTGGCCAAGATGAAGGCCGGCTTCACGCGCACCGTCGTTAATTGCGCGGCAACGCCGACGGCCGAGTTCATCCGTAACCCCGACTGGCAGTTCCCCCTGGAGAAAATGCAGCAGACCATCCTGGAAGCGGCCGGCGAGGGGCGTGCCGACTTCATCGACGCCAACGGCCTCGCCACGGCACTGATGGGCGACGCCATCTTCGGCAACCTTTTCCTGCTCGGCCATGCCTGGCAGCGGGGGCTGGTGCCCGTATCCCTCGCCTCCATGCAAAGGGCCATCGAGCTCAACGGCGTGGCGGTGGAGGCCAACCTCAAGGCCTTCCTCTGGGGCCGGCGCGCCGCCCAGGACCGCGCCGCCGTGGAGCGCTTCGCCCGCCCGGCCACGGTGGTCGAACTGCCGCGCGCGCAGACGCTGGACGACCTCGTCGCCCGCCGCACGGCCTACCTGACCGACTACCAGGACGCCGCCTACGCCGGCCGCTACCGGGCCCTGGTCGACAAGGTGCGCGCAGCGGAAGCGCCGCTCGGCTCGACGCGCCTCGCCGAGGCGTTGGCGAAGAACTACTTCAAGCTGCTGGCGGTGAAGGACGAGTACGAAGTGGCGCGGCTGCATGCCGATCCGGCCTTCCATGCCAAAATCGCCGCCACCTTCGAGGGCGACTACACGCTCAATTTCCACCTCGCGCCGCCGCTGCTGGCGAAAACGGATCCTTTCACCGGTCGGCCGCGCAAGCGGGCTTACGGCCCCTGGATGCTCACCGCCTTGCGCGGGCTGGCGAAGTTGAAGTTCCTGCGCGGCAGCGCGTTCGACGTTTTCGGAAGGACGGCGGAGCGCCGCCTGGAACGCGAGCTGATCGCCGATTATGAGCGAGATATCGCGGCCTTGCTGGCCAGCCTGAACGCGTCGACGCTCGACACCGCCGTCGCGCTGGCCGCGCTGCCCGAACAGATTCGCGGCTTCGGCCCCGTCAAGCTGCGTACGGTGGAGGCCGCGCGGCAGAGGCGCGAGGCGTTGCTGAGCGAGCTGAAAGGCACCGCGCAGCCCGCCGACCGGGCGGCCTGAGGAAGAGGGATTGGCGGCGCTCAAGGCACTGGCTGCGCAACTGCTTGGCTGGCTGCTGGCCGGCGCCGGCATCATCGCCCTCGGCCAGCCCCTCACGCCGGCACTTCCCCTCACCCTCGTCCAGGGCGTTCTTGCCGCCGGCATCGGCGTCCTACTGCGCTCGGAGCGCTGGTGGGTCGCCATCCACCTGGCGTTTTCGCCGGCTGTCTTCCTCGCACTGCGGCTCGACCTGCCGCCGGGGCTCTATCTCGCCGTGCTGGTGGGACTGACTTTTGTTTTCTGGACCACCTTCCGCGGCGAAGTGCCCTTGTTTCTGTCCAGCCGCGCCACCGCCGACGCCCTGCTGGCCCTGCTGCCGCCGCGACCCGGCTTGCGGGTCGCCGATTTGGGCGCGGGCACCGGGGGACTGCTGCGCCGGCTGGCGCGGGCGCGGCCGGCGGTGCGTTTCACCGGGATCGAGCATGCCCCCCTGCCCTGGCTCCTCGCACGGGTACGCGCGCACGGGCTGGCCAACCTAACCATGCGGCGCGCCGACCTCTGGCGCGAACCCCTCGGCGGGCAGGATGTCGTCTATGTCTTCCTCTCGCCGCGTGTCATGCCGCGTCTATGGGAAAAAGCGCGCGCCGAGATGCCCCCCGGCAGCCTGCTGGTGAGCAGCAGCTTTCCCGTTCCGGACGCCAAGTCGGAGCGGGTGATCGAAGTGGCGGACCGGCGTGGCACGCGGTTGTACACCTACCGCCTGTAGCGAATTGCTGGCAATTTCCCCCTCAATTCGCCATATTGCAGTTTCCGTCTTTTGACGATAATCCGTGGCAAGGAGACACCATGGCCGAAATCGTCTGCATCATCGGCAACAAGGGCGGCACCGGCAAGACCACGCTCTCGCACATGCTGTGCCAGGGCATGGGGCTGCTCGGCCAGCGTTCCGTCTGCGTGCTGACCGACACCCATCGCGAGCCGCTCGATCCGGAAGGGCGGCGCTACCTCGTCGCCGACGCGCGCACGCGCGAGGCTCTGGGCAAGGTGGTGGACAAGATTCGCAGCCTGCCGGGCTGGCTAGGGGTGATCGACGGCGGCGGCAACCGAACCGAAATGGATCGCAAACTCTACGGCCTGGCCAGCCTGGTGCTGCTGCCCTTCCGCGACTCGCACGAGGACATCCGCACCGTGATCCGTGACCTTGAAATGTTCCCCCGCGCCTGGGCCATTCCCGCGCAGTGGCCGACCAATCTCTGGCAGCAGGAGGCCGCGCAGAAAACCATCCGCGAGCATCTCGGCAAGCACGCCGACCGCATCCTGCCGCCCGTCAGCGCCCTTTCGGCGAGCAAGCTGCTGCTGCAGAGAAACATTCCGGCCAAGCTGCCCACGCCCCTCGGCAATGCCTGTCGCGCCCTGGCCTACCAGATCCTGGAGATGCTGGAAATCGACTGCGAGCCGCCCATGGTGGAGGTCGAGGACGAGGCTGCCGCGGTGAGCGCAGGGGAAGCGGCCATGCCCGCCGTCGATCGCTGCGATCCGGCCAGCACCACGGACCCGGTTCGGCACTGAAGCGCGGTCAGATCCTGCCGCGCTGACGTTGCAGCAGGGCAATCGCCTCCGCCCTGCTGACGACCCCGAGCTTGCGGAAAATCTTCGAGACGTGGACCTTCACCGTGCCCTCGGTGAGGCCGAGCAATTCTCCGATATCGCGGTTCGACTTGCCCTCCCGCAACAGCTCAACCACCCGTCGCTGTCCTTCGGTCAGGCCGAAGCGGTCCGCTGCGCTGCGGCTGCCTGCGCCACTCCCGCCGAGGCCGACCGACAGCCTGTCCTGTAAATGGGAAGGCAGGTATAGCTCGCCGGCAAGCACACGCCTAAGGGCTTCCAGCAGCGTCTCGCTATCGCCGGACTTGGTCACGTAACCCGCCGCCCCCAGGCGCATGGCCCGGCTGACGGTATCGACATCGTCGAGCGCCGAAAGCACCACGACAGGGATGGCGGGAAAGCGCTTGCGCAGGATTCCCAGCAAGGACAAACCGTTGGTGCCTGGCAGCATGATGTCGAGCAGGATCAGGTCGAAATCCTTCTCCGTCTCCAGCAGCAGCAGGGCGCTCTCGGCGTCCTGCGCCTCGTACTGGACGACATCCGGACCGAGCTTGCGCATAATCTGCAGCAGCCCCTCGCGGACCATGGCATGATCATCGACTATCAGCAGCCTGAGCATTTTCCTCCCTGTTGTACGCTCAGCGGTTTTTCGCGAGATGATACTTGATGGTGAAAGAACAGCAAACATAAGCCAGTCTCGGCCATAGGCGTACCATTCGCCTTATCGACGCAACGGAGAACATCATGTCCGCAGAGAATCCCGCCACCGATCCGCTCGAATTCCTCAAGAGCATGTGGGGCAGCATGGGCTTTGCCGTGCCCGGCATGGTGACGCCGACGCTGGACGTGAATGAACTGGACAAGCGCATCGCCGACTTGAAGACTGTCGAAGGCTGGCTGCGCATGAACCTCAACATGCTGCAGATGAGCATCCAGGGACTGGAGATGCAGCGCGCCACGCTCGCCGCCATGCAGGCCATCGGCCAGTCGGCCGGCTCGGCCGAGGCCAACGCCAACCCGTTCGCCAATCCGGCCCTCTGGCCATGGAACATGATGCAGGCGGGCGCCCCGGCGGACGAGGCGCCGAAGGGCGAGCCGGAAAAATAGCTCAGGCGGCGCCCAGCGCAATCAGCCAGAGCGGCATCGTCAGCATCGCCCCCAGCGTCGTCGCCGAAATCAGCCAGGCCACCCCGGCGCCATCGCCGCCCATGCGCATCGCCAGGATGTAGGCCGAACTGGCGGTCGGCAACGCGCCGAACATCACCGCCACGTCGAAATACGCCCCCTTCAGGCCCAGCGCATGGGCCGCCCCCCAGGCGATGGCCGGCACGGCCAGCAGCTTGACGCCGACCAGCCAGCCGGCGGCGTACCGCCCCGCCGTCACCCCCGCCCCAGCGGCGGGGGCCGGGGGGTGGGCATCCGTCCCGCCGCGCAACTTCAGCGCAGCCCCCACCGCCAGCAGGCCGAGCGCGATCGAAGCCTCGGCCAGCCGCCCAAGGAAGTGCCCGGCCGCCTCCGGCAGCGTCGCGCCGCTCAGGTTGAACAGCAGGCCGGCGGCAGTGGCCAGAATGAGCGGATTGCGCACGATCTCGCGCAGCACGCCGGCCCCGCCGTGGCGGGCCAGCATCCATACCGAGGCAAGGTTGGCCAGCGGCACCATGGCGCCGATGAGGATGCCCATCGCCGCGATGCCAGCCGCCCCGTGCAGCTTGGCCGCCACCGCCAAGCCGATGTAGGAATTGAAGCGGAAGGCGCACTGGAACTGCGAGGCGAAGACCATGGGGCGCGCCCCGAACAGCGGCCGCGCCAGCCAGCCGAGCAGCATGCCGCCGCACAAGGCCGCCGCACCGCTGGCGACGAAGGGCGCGGCGGCGGCGAAATCGATGCGCGTGCGCGCGATGGCATGGAACAGCAGGGCCGGGAACAGCACGAAGTAGATCAGCTTCTCCAAACCATTCCAGAAATGGTCGCCCAGGTGCATCAGCCGGCGCAGGCCGAAGCCGAGCAGGATCAGCGCAAAATCGGGCAGCAGTGCGAGGGCCGGATACAAGGAATCGGGCGGCGGACGATCAGGGCTTCAGATTATGCCCTGTTCCCGCAGCCGCTCGATATCCTGAGCCGCATAGCCCGCCTCGCGCAGGATTTCCTCGCTGTGCTGTCCTGGGACCGGGGCAGCGCGCTCGACGGTGAATTCGTATCCGGAGAGCTTGTACGGCGGCGCCAGCTGCGGCAGGCCGTCGGCCTCGACCACCATGCCGCGCGCCTGCAACTGTTCGTTGTCGAGCGCTTCGCCGATGTGCAGCACCGGCGTCACGCAGCAATCCACCCGCTCGAAGACCTCGATCCACTCGTGCTGGCTGCGGCTGGCGAAGACGGCGGCCAGTTCGCGCCTGGCCTGCTCGCCCTTGGCGCCGAAAGCGAGGTGGAAGGGCTTGAGGTCGGGCCGCCCGAGGGTGTCGCAGAGCAGGATCCAGAATTTCTGCTCCAGCGCGCCAACCGCCATGTGGCGGCCGTCGGCCGTGGCATACACGCCGTAGCAGGGTACGCCGCCTGAGAGCAGATCGGCGCCGCGCGGCGGCGGTGCCAGGCGCGCCAGCAGGCCGGCGAGCGGAAACACGGCATGCGCCAGCACGGCATCGGTCATGGCCACGTCGACGTGGCGGCCGCGCCCGCTGGCACGAGCGTCGATCACGGCGGCGAGCAGCCCCACCAGGGGGGCGAGCGCGCCGCCGAGCAGATCGCCGATCTGGAAGTTCGGCACCACCGGCGG
>WYAY01000124.1 GCA_011526165.1 Sulfuritalea sp. | reverse complement strand
GGCGTGCGCCTTGTCGCGGATGCAGCCGTGGGCGCGGTCGAGGTCGAGCGAAGGAAACCGGCGGCTCTGCGAGAAGGCCGTCTGCGTCGGCACGCCGCCCGGCGCGGCGCGGTAGTACTCGTGCACCGCCGGGTCGGCATTGCGCTTCACGTCGCAGCAGTCGAGCGCTTCGCCCAGCGTCGGATACAGCACCGTCGGGCAGTCGCGGTGGATGAGGCCGGCGCGGTCGAGCTCACCCAGGATGGCCATGATGCCGCCGGCGCGGTGCACGTCCTCCATGTGGTACTGCTGCGTCGCCGGCGCCACCTTAGCGAGGCACGGCACGCGGCGCGACATGCGGTCGATGTCGGCCATGGTGAAATTCACGCCGGCCTCCTGCGCCGCGGCGAGCAGGTGCAGCACGGTGTTGGTCGAGCCGCCCATGGAAATGTCGAGGGCGATGGCGTTCTCGAAGGCGGCGAACGAGGCGATCGAACGCGGCAGCACCGAAACGTCGTTCTTCTCGTAGTAGCGCTTGGCCAGGTCGACGATCAGGCGGCCGGCCTTGACGAAGAGCTTCTCGCGGTCGGCGTGGGTGGCCAAGAGCGAACCGTTGCCGGGCAGCGCCAGGCCGAGCGCCTCGGTCAGGCAGTTCATCGAGTTGGCGGTGAACATGCCCGAGCAGGAGCCGCAGGTCGGGCAGGCCGAGCGCTCCATGGCATTCACGTCGGCATCCGAGTTCTTCGCATCCGCCGCCTCGATCATGGCGTCGATCAGGTCGACCATGCGGTACTCGCCGTGCCACTTCACCTTGCCGGCCTCCATCGGCCCGCCGGAGACGAACACCGCCGGGATGTTCAGGCGCAGCGCCGCCATCAGCATGCCCGGGGTGATCTTGTCGCAGTTGGAGATGCACACCATGGCGTCCGCCGTGTGGGCGTTCACCATGTACTCGACCGAGTCGGCGATCAGCTCGCGCGAGGGCAGCGAATACAGCATGCCGCCGTGGCCCATGGCGATGCCGTCGTCGACGGCGATGGTGTTGAACTCCTTGGCAATGCCGCCGGCCGCCTCGATCTGGCGGGCGACCAGCTGGCCCATGTCCTTCAGGTGCACGTGGCCCGGCACGAACTGCGTGAACGAATTCACCACGGCGATGATCGGCTTGCCGAAATCGCCATCCTTGATGCCGGTGGCGCGCCACAGCGCGCGCGCGCCGGCCATGTTGCGGCCGTGGGTGGAAGTGCGGGAACGGTATTCGGGCATGGCGCTGCTCCAGGGGTGGGGTCAATGCGTTATTTTACCTATTCGGCCGGGCGTCCGATGTTGCGCATCGGGCCGGGCGCAAGGACAAGACGAGTCAGGAGAAATGATTGAAGCCCTGCTTGCCGACAAGGCGGCGCAGGAGCTCGACGATGGGATCTTTCAACAAGACAAGGGTCATGACGACAAACACCATGGTATCCGCCCCTGCAGGATAAAAGCGCCCGGTCAATGCAATGACCTGGCCGAGCCCAAGGGCGGAGAAGAACGTGCCGGTCAGGTTGCCCATGCCCCCCACGATCACCACCGCGAAAGCAAGCAGGAGCACGTGAAATCCCATATAGGGCTCCGCCACGGTGATCGGCGCATAGAGCACGCCGCCCATCACGGCCAGCCCAGAACCGATCACGAAAACGATGGAGAAATACTTGTTGACGTCCAGGCCGAGCGATCGCACCCCGTCCCGGTCCTTCAGCGCAGCCACGACGATCTTGCCGATGACATGGCGTGAAAAGAACATGCGCAACGCAACGAACACCGCCACCGCGCAAAGAAATACCACCACCCGGTATGTCTGCACGGTGGTGCCCAAAATCTGGATCGGAATGCCTATCGGGTCGCTGACGGGCTTCGGCCCGCTGCCCCAGACAAGCTTGATCAGATCGGTGCCGATGAGCAGGATCGCGTAGGTGGCGATGATGGCATAGTCGATGCCATCGCCATAGAGACGCCGGATGACGAAACGTTCCACCAGGTAGGCAAGCGGCAGCATGGCGGCAACGGTTGCGACCAGCGAGAGGGGAAACGATCCCCACAGCAACGGCAGCAGCGAGATGAACAGGTACACCCCGATGGCGTAGATCATGCCGTGGGCGAAATTGATGATGTGCATCGTGCCGAAGGTGATCGACAGCCCTATTGAAAACAGGTACAGGATCGCTCCGATGGTCAGGCCGTAAAGAATCGTGTCGAACATTGGGATCTCCGTCCGCGCGCCGATGCGGCGGCTAAGGCATTCTCTCGGCGGGATTTCCGCGCGACCGCGAAAACTTCCGCGCCAGATCGGCGATGTAGCCGGTGATGCCGCGCCTGAACCAGAAGACGAGCACGAGCAGCATGATGCCGAGAAACATTTCCCAACGCGCGATGTTCGTGGCCAGCAGGTTGATCATCGTCTCGAAAACCACGCCGCCGATAATGGCGCCATACAGGTTTCCCGCCCCGCCGATAAGCACCGCGAAGATGACTCTGGCGTTCTCGAGGGGGCCCATGTCGCCGGGCGCGACAAAGCCCTTCACCAGGGCATGCAGGGTGCCGGCGAACCCAGCCAGCGTGGCGGCAATAACGAAGGTCAACCATTTGTACCGGAGGGTGTCGTAACCGAGGAACTTGACGCGCTCCTCGTTCTCCTTGATCGAGCGGATCAGGATGCCGAAGGGTGAGCGGGTCAGCATTCTGAGCAGGCCGAAGACGAGCAGGAGACAGACGAGCATGAAGCCGAAAGCCACGGGCACCTTGTAAAAATCGAGGAAACCGATGGCGCGGACGGAACTGGACAGTCCATCCTCTCCGCGGGTGTAGGCCTGCAGGCCGGACATGGCCAGCCAGAAGCCGATCTGGTTGAGGGCCAGGTTGACCAGTGCGAAGGTGGCGCCTTCGGTGCGGACCACGATGAAGCCAAGCGCCGAAGAGAGAACCGCGCTGGCGAAGATGCCGGCCCCGATGGCCAGGAACGGATTGGGCGCAAGGTGCACCAGGGCAAGGGAAGCGGCATACATGCCGACACCGTAGTACAGCACATGCCCGAAGGAGAGGCGACCCATGTAACCGTAGAGCAGGTCGAAGGACAGCACAAGAATGCAGAAGACGGCGAAATCGGTCAGCCAATGCATCGGCATGACCACTGTCAACAGCAAGAAGGCGACGGCAATCAACGTCATGTCCCTCAGGATCGAGAGCCGCGTCGATTCGGCAAGTGGGCCGTGAAGAGGCCCGGCAGTCTTCAGTGATGGGGTGACGGGCATGGCTACAACCAGGACTCCAGGGCGGCGACGTCGGCGATCTCTGCGGGGTCGGCTATCTCCCGTGCGATCTCGCCCTCTTTCATGATCAATATCCGGTCGGCCAACCGCGACACGACCGATAAATTCTGCTCGACGATAACGCTGGATATCTTGTGCTTCATGCCGCTGAGGATGCGAAAAATGTCTTCGATGACGATCGCGGCCAAGCCTTCCGTCGGTTCGTCGATCAGAAGCAGGCGCGGCTCCCCCACCAGTGCGCGTCCGATCAGCAGGATCTCGCGCTGCCCGCCGGAAAGGTTTCCCGCCTTCTTTTCGAGGAAGCCGGCGAATTTCGGATACATGCCGACGAGGCGCTCCACGGCCTGGTCGAGCGATTCTCCGCAGGCATACGCCGCCAGCTCCATGTTGTCCTTCACGGTCAGGTCGGCAAAAACCTTCTTGTCCTGGTTGACGAAGCGCATGCCCTGGCGTGCCAGTGCTTCCGCAGTCATGCCCTGCACCTGCCGGCCGTCGAAGTCGATGACTCCCCGCACCGGCGACAGGAATCCCGCAAGGGTCTTGAGAAGCGTGGTCTTGCCGGCCCCGTTGCGACCGACGACAAACACCATTTCGCCCGGCTCCACGCCAAGCGACACCCGGTGAAGCACCTGGGCATGGCCATAGGCGACATCGATCGCATCAACCCTCAGCATTCGACACCTGTTTGCCCCAGTAGCACTCCCGCACTCCAGGGTCGTTCAGCACTGCCTCGGGGTCGCCTTCGCAAATCAGCACGCCATCGTTCAGAACGCTGAGGCGCTCGATGAGGTCCATGATCTTGGATATCTTGTGCTCGATGATGACCAGGGTGCAGTTCTGCTTCATCTCGTGCAACAGGTCCACCACGTCGCCAATCTCGTGGTCGCTCAGCCCGGCCAGGGGTTCATCCAGCAGCAGCAACTTCGGCTTGAGCGAAAGAGCGATGCCGATCTCCAGCATGCGCTTGTCGCCGTATGAAAGCTCGGAAGTCCTTGCGCCGGCCTTGTCCTGCAAACCAACCCTTTCGAGGGCGCCAAGGCAATTCTCGAGGATGGTCTTGCTGCGGGCTGGCCCGAAGAAGAACCGTCTGTGTCCGCTGCCGCGGTCGGCGAAGCGGCCGGTGGACAGCACCAGGTTCTCCCAGACCGTCATGGAGTCGAAAACCGAGACCAGCTGGAAGGTTCTGGCCATGCCCATGCCGACGCGCTCATGCGGCGGCAAGGCAGTGATGTCGAGCCCACCGAACTCGATCTTGCCGACGCTGGGCGGCAGATGGCCGGTCAGCATGTTGAACAGGGTCGACTTGCCCGATCCGTTCGGTCCGATGATGCCGCTTGCCTGGCCCTCGACGAACTTGAGATTGACTTGATCGACTGCGGTTTGGCTACCAAATCGCTTGGTCAGCCCGTGAGCGGAAATCAATGCCTGGCTCCTGCAGATAAGGCGCGAAGCGGGAGAACCGCCGGACTGAATGTCCCGCGGCTCCCCCGGTGCGGGCGGAGATTACCAGCCGAGCGATTTCACGTCCGGCAGAAAGGCGTCTCCGGAATGCGAGTCGATGATCCGGCCCCAGTGGTTCTTGCTTGTGCGCTTGTCGGCAGGCAGGCCCGAAATGATCCAGGCGTTGTACTTGTATCTCGGTCTGCCGTCCACCCGCCATGCCGCCGGACCCTTGGCGGTCAGGAAGTTCGGATTCTTCATCAGCGCCGCATACATCTTGTCGGGCTCGGTGGACCCCGAGGCCTCGATCGCTCGGATGATTTCCTTGGAGCCGAAATAGGCGGTCATGATGTAGGGATCGGGAGGCGCGCCGAAGCGGGCTTCGTATTTCTTGACGAAATCCTCGGTCAGCTTGGAGACCTCGGCATCGCTTACGCCGGACTTGTCGTGGTACCACCATGTCTGGCTATCCACCCCTTCCAGGATCTCGGGGGGAATGCCAACCGCGACCAGGTCGATGATCCAGTTTACGAACAACTTGGTCTTGCTTTTCAAGCCCATTTCGCCGGCCTGCTTCAGGGCGGTGATCAGGTCCTTGCCCCACTGCCCGAAAGCGATCACATCGGGCTGGAATTCCATGGCCTGGATCAGCTGCGCGGTGACGTCGGCGGCGCCGACCGGTGTCCAGATAACCTTGGCCTGAATCTGCGGATGCATCTTCAAAGTCGCCTCGGCACCGGCCCAGGCGCCCTTGCCGTAGGCATAATCCGGCATCAGGAAGACGATGCGTTTCGGTTTGTGCTTGCCGACCAGGTAATCGACGGTGCCGCGGCCCACCATGCCCGTATCCCCGAGAATCGCCAGGGCATAGGGCGCCTTGGTCGTCTTCTCGAAGAAATTATCGGGCACGCCATTGGTGGTCATCAGGAAGAAGTTGTGCTTCTTGGCCTCTTCGTTGAGTGCCATCGAGACATGGGCGAAGGTGCCTCCCTGGATGATCTTGACGCCGCCGGTTCGCACCATTTCCGTGGCGCGTGAAATGGCGACCGCAGGCTTGGTCTCGTCGTCGCGTTGTACCACTTCGATCTTCATTTTCTTGCCGCCGACATTCACGCCGCCGCCGGCATTGGCCTCGTCAAATGCCATCTGCGCTGCTTCGGCCTGCTTGGGACCGAGCACCGAGCCGGCGCCCGTCATCGAGTAAAGGACGCCAATCTTTATCGTGTCTGCGGCATGGGCAACATTTCCTACCAGCGCCAACATGCCGAATCCGGCGGCCGCCAGTATGGTTTTTCGCACTGCATGAATCATGGTCATCTCCTCCATGGATAAGGACTGGACATCCTTCTTTTTTCAGCCTCGGCGCCCGGCCAGAACCTGGTGTTGAGCATCGCGGGTTTTCGACCCAGCCGGATTCGGCATGCGCCAGAACCGTTCCGGATGGTACATTGAAATCATATTACCCAACCGATTTCCGGTTGTTGCGATTTCGTGCCGATACTGCGACGAATGCGCAATTTTCCTGAATATTGATCATCCGATTGATTCAGTTCGGTCACTCTTGACGGCAAGCGAATCGTCTTTCAATCAGCCCCGCGGTTGCCGGACCCGGCCAGCCACCGGATCCTGGGAAAGTCAGCCGCCGAATGCGGGGTGTATCCAGCGGACTTCGTCGCCTTCCTTGACCGGCGTGGTTTCATATTCCTGCGGTGCGATCACCTTGCCATTGACCAGATAGCTGATGTGGTCGTCGCCCGTCCGCTGCCTGATCGCCTTGAGCATGGGGTCGTCCGCCGTAGTTGAGCGGACCAGGCGCACCACTTCGATCAGCGAAGCCTGGTCGGATATTTCCTGTTCGCGGTTATTGATCCTGATCTTCATAATCATCAAGCTCCCAGATAGCGCGCATAAATCGCCCTGGCCACCGAAAGGTCGGATATCCCCTTGACCAGGACGCGCCCATCCCTGAAAACGACCAGTTCGCAGTCATCGGCCATGAAATCCAGCAGATAGCCGTTATTACTCACGCGCCCTACGGCAGCGAGGGTGCGTTGCAGGGCCTCGAGATCGATATGGGTCGGCTCGGGGGGCGATATCTGAACCATGTCGCGACCGCACAGCCGCAACGCCCGGCTCGTCCTGCCTTGGTCAAGAAAGGCGTATTCCCGCCGGACACACGCGGGACAATCGTCGCGCCGTTTCAAGTCGATGGCTTGGAACTGCATCTGCCAAGGGTCGACCGATAGAACCCCCGGCGTTGGAGTTGCACCGGCCAGTATTTTCAATGCTTCGGTTGTTTGCAACGCGGCCACCAGCGACGGTACGGTTGCAAGCACGCCCAGCGTGTCGCACGTAGGCATATTGCCTGGTGCGGGCGGTTCCGGATAGAGGCATCGGAAACAAGGTCCGGCCGCGGGCATTATGCTCATGACCAGGCCACGCACACCGACCACGCCTCCATAAATCCAGGGTATCCCCCGCTTGAGGCAGGCGTCGTTGATCACATATCGCGTTTCGGCATTGTCGGTGCCGTCAAGCACCAGATCCACGTCCCGTATAAATTCCTCGATGTTGTCCGGTCCCGCATCGGCAACAATCGCGTCGAGGGCGATGCTGGAATTGATGCGTGCCAGCTTTCGTCTGGCCGCTTCCGCCTTCGGCAGCCTTTCAGCCACATCATCCTCGTCGAAAAGCGCCTGCCGCTGCAAATTGCCCAGATCGACGAAATCACGATCGACGATGCGCAGCGAACCCACTCCGGCCCTGGCTGCCAGCGATGCGATCGCCGCACCGAGCGCGCCGCAACCGACGATCAGGATGCGCGAAGACAGCAAACGCTCCTGCCCTCTGCGACCCAGCTCGGGCAGACGGCAATGGCGCGAATAGCGCGCATCGATCGCGTCTTTGGCGTCCGGCATCACGAACGTGCCTCGCGAAGGGAACGGACGGCTTCGGCAACCGCCCCGACCGTAAAGTCGATTTCTTCCCGGGTTGTTTCCATGCCCAACGAAAAGCGCAGTGAGCCGGCCGCACCTTCCTGGTCAAGCCCCATCGCCGCAAGGACATGGGACGGCTTGCCGGTGCCGGACGAACAGGCTGATCCGTTCGACGCCGCCACGCCGATAACATCCAGCATCATGGCCAGGGAAGCGCCATCGACACCTTCGAAACCGAGACTCAGGGTGTTGGGGAGCCGCTCAAGGACATGGCCGTTGCGATAGGTTCCGGCCACTTGTTCGAGAATCAACCTTTCGAGCCGATCGCGCAAGGCAGCCATGCGGCTACCCGCCTGTTCCAACTCGTTCTTCGCCAAGGCGCAGGCGCGACCGAACCCCACTATTCCCGCCACGTTGAGCGTGCCGGCCCGCCGCCCATATTCTTGTGCGCCGCCATAACTGCGCGGCTTGATCGATATCCCTTTCCTGACATACAAGGCGCCAATGCCTGGCGGCCCACCGATCTTGTGAGCCGAAAGCGAAAGCATGTCCACACCAAGGGCTTCGACATCGAGAAAAATGCGGCCGGCGGCCTGGACTGCATCCGTATGCACGCAAGCACCTCTTGTACGGGCTATGCCGGCTATTTCCGATAATGGCTGCAGAGTTCCGACCTCGTTGTTCGCCAACATGACACTAACCAGCGCAACATCTTCCCCGATCGAGCACGCCGCTTCTTCCGGCCGGCATTTGCCATCGGCATCGACGCCCATGCGCCGTACCGGCGTTCCCGCCAGTTCCAGTTCGCGAGCCGCTTCCAATATCGCGGGATGCTCGATAACCGTCGTGACCAGCCCGCGACGCGATCCTTTGCTGCCCTCCAGGTAGCCGAACAGGGCGAGGTTGTCCGCTTCCGTGCCGCCGCTCGTAAAGACGATTTCCTGCGGTTTGGCGCCGATCAGGGCGGCAACCTCCGCGCGCGCCGTCTCGACCGCATGCGAGGCTTTCTGCCCGTACCAATGCAGGCTCGCCGGGTTGCCCCAGCATTCGCCAAGGAATGGCATCATCGCATCGCGCACCTCGACCCGGAGCGGAGCAGTCGCGTTGTAATCAAGATATACCCGCATGTCCAATTCAATGATAACCCGGCAATATCGCCCCAGGCACAAGGAAAAATTATTCCCCAATCGTTGCTCGGCATCCGTTTTTTTCTGATGTTTATTGCTTTGTCCAGGGCTTGCTGCTGCAACAACGCAATACCAGATCATTCGCGCTGGCTTAGAATCGAAAATGGTCTAAATTGAGCGGCTTGAACAACTACCGGAGGCAAAATCAAGAAATGGAGACAAGAGAAGACACTTGGGATTACCGCAATCCCTATGAATGGATGGCGCGGGTCAAGAACAGCTCCTTCTCTCCGGTCATCATCCAGGCCGCCATCACAGGGGGCTTCCACGGCAAGGAAGCCAACCCCAATCTGCCCGAGACGGCAGAGGAACAGGCCGACGCAACTTTCGAGGCCTATAAGGCTGGCGCCAGCGTGGTGCATGTGCATGCTCGCGATCCGAAGAATCTCGCGCAGGCGACGCGCAGCCCGGACGATTATTCGCGAGTCAATCGATTGATCCGCGAGCGCTGCCCGGACATCATCATCAACAACAGCACGGGCGGCGGGCCGACCCTCACGGCGGAGGAACGCATGTCCGGGCTTTTTGCCGACCCGAGGCCCGACATGGCCAGCCTGAATCCCGGGCCTTTCATGCTCCGCTTTACCCAGGCGGAACGTCCCGAGCAGTTCGCGCACCCGCGCGGGGCGAAAAAAATGGACATGACCATGCCCATCACCTATGGGGAAGTGGATTTGATGGCGGATACCATGCGCGAGAAAGGCATCCGCCCGGAAGTAGAGCTGTTCCATCCGGGCCACTACTGGGTAGTCAACGAACTGATCCGCAACGGGAAAATAACCCCTCCGTATTTCATCCAGTTCGTCCTGGGATTCCAGACTTCGATCTACCCGACTCCCGCGAACGTTCTGAACCTCATTAACGAACTGCCTCCGCAATCCCATTTTCTAATGTCCGGCGTGGGGGTTTTCCAGGTGCCCATGACGGCGCTGGCAATCATCCTCGGCGGCCACGTCCGGGTGGGCTTGGAGGACAATCTCTACCTGCGCCGTGGCGAACGCGCGGCGAGCAGCGCGCAGCTGGTGCAACGTGCAGTTCGCATGGCGCATGACATGAATCGTGAGGTGGCCACCCCCGCCCAGGCTCGCAAGATGCTGGGCTTGCCGCCGGCGGCCTAGTCGCGACAGAATGCACGGACAGCTGACATGAAGCCGGACCCTCGATGTCCGGATAACTGGTAAGTCATCGGAGGCGGACAATGAAAGGCGTTTGGAACAAGGTGTTGAAGGTCGATCTGACGGCAGGAACCTCGGTCATCGAGCGGGTTCCCGACCATGTCTACGAATATTTCCTGGGTGGGGCCGGTCTCGCCGCCTATTATTTGTGGAAGGAGTGTCCGGCCGGCACGACCGCATTCGACCCGGAAAACAGGCTGACCTTCGCTGTCGGGCCGCTGCAGGGCTTGCGGCAAAGCGGCGCTGCAAAATGGAGTGCGGCCGCCATCTCGCCTTCGATAAACATGAACGCCGACTCGGGCGCCACTGCCGCCTTCGGCAGCGTCCTGAAGCAGGCGGGGCTCGATGCAATCGTGATGCATGGCCGCGCCAACCGGCCGGTTTATATCGTCGTGGACAACGACCGCGTGGAAATCAAGGATGCCTCGGCGCTGTGGGGCAAGGATGCCTACGAGGCGCACGATGCCATCCGCGCCTTGGAAGGCGACCGATTCGAAGTTGCAACCATCGGCCAGGCCGGCGAGCGCCTGGTGCGCTATGCGAGCATCCAGACGGGCAAGAAATCATTTGTCGGACGCTGCGGCCTGGGCGCCGTGATGGGTTCGAAGAACCTCAAGGGAGTGGCCGTCACCGGCAATCAGGTCTGTCCCCTGCACGATCAGAAAGCCGCAGACAAGGCTTCGACCGAAGCGAATGCGCGCATGGTTGCCATCGACATGTCGAAGCCCGAGGAATTCCGCATCAAGCGGCTCGGCACGGCGATGGCCACGGCGCTTTTCGCACCGCAGGGAAACCTGCCGATCAAGAACTATCGCGAGGCCGATTTTCCCGAGGGTGTCGCCAAGCTGGGCGGAATGCCGTATGTCGAGCAGCTCAACGCAGAACCGTGGCCCTGTCGCGGTTGCGTCATCCAGTGCCACAACCACGTCACCGTGGAGCATGAAAAGTACGGCTATGTCGGCAAGGGTCCCGAGTACGAATCCTTCGCAATGATGGGTTTCAACGTCATGGTCGACGACATGAAGGCGGTGGCCTATGCCGGCGAACTCGCCAATAAATACTGCATGGACACCATTTCGCTCGGCGGCGTGCTGGCGTGGGCTTTCGAGTCCTACGAAAAGGGCCTGATTGGCAAGGACGACTGCTATGGGCTGGACCTCGAATGGGGCAATGCCGACGCGATGGTGGAGTTGACGAAAAAGATCGGCGAGCGCGCCGAGGGGCTCGGCCACCTGCTCGGGGAGGGCACGGCCATAGCGTCCAGGACGCTCGGCGGCGGTTCCCAGGATTGGGCGGTGCAGATGAAAGGCCAGGAAATCGCCGCGCACAACTGGCGCGCCCAATACATCTCCGCCCTGAATTACTGCACCGGGGTGGCCGCCGGGCCGAACCATGAACGAGGCAACTCCCAGCATATCTGGGTCGGCCACATCCTCCTGCCCGAATGGGGCATCGATCACGTCGAGAACGAGGAGCGCTGGTCATGGGACAAGGCTGCCGACCGCAATGCCAAATTCCATGATTATTGCAACCTGATCAACTCCGCCGTGCATTGCAAATTCATGGAGTTTCGCGGCTATACGCTTACCGATCTGCAAAAGACAATCAATGCCGCAACCGGCCTGGATTGGTCGATGGACGATATGCGCCGCTGCGGAGATCGCATCACGAACCTGCAGAAGCTGCTGAACATGCGCTACGGCTGGAAGAAATCCGATGATTTCAACTACCCGAAGCGCTTCATGGAGCCCGTCTCCACCGGTCCCGCAGCCGGCCGCATTCCGCTCGGACTCGACGAAGCCATCCTGGATTATTACCGCTGCCGGGGCTGGAGCAGCGATGGCAAGCCAACGCCTGAAACACTGCAAAATCTCGGCCTGCAGGAATACGCAGCCTGACAAGACACCGACAATGCTAACCCTCTGCCAGTACTGGACATGAACGATGGCAACCATAGTCACTGACAATTGCGACCTGTGCCGCTTCACCGACTGCGTGACCGTCTGCCCGATGGTCTGTTTTCACGCCGACGACAAAATGCTCTACATCGATCCGGTGGTATGCATCGATTGCGGAGCCTGCATTCCCGTTTGCCCGGTTCGTGCGATTTATGAAGTCAAGAATCTGCCGCCCGACAAGCATCACTGGATCGCCATCAACGCCGAGCGTTCCGCCGCATTGCCGCTTATTACCGACAAGTCGCAACCCTTGCCGGGCGCGCTCGAGCGCAAGAAGCAGCTGGGTTTCTGAGACATCGGCGGGAGGCAAAGCGTGTTGAAGATCGCCGTTGTCGGCAGCGGCCCGAGCGGCTTTTACACCGCGGAGGCGCTGCTCAAATCTTCAAAAGCCGAAGTGGACATGCTCGAGCGTTTGCCGGTGCCGTACGGCCTGGTCCGCTACGGGGTCGCCCCGGATCATCCCAAGTTGAAGCTGCCGGCGACGACCTACGCGCGTACTGCCGCCTTGTCGGGTTTTCGCTTCGTCGGAGGCGTCACGGTAGGCAAGGATGTCAGCGTCGAAGAACTCAAGGACGCCTACCATGCCGTGGTCTTCTGCTGCGGGGCCGAAACCGACCGGGAGCTGGGCATTCCCGGCGAAAACCTGCCGGGCAGCCATGCCGCCACCGCGTTCGTTGGCTGGTACAACGGCCACCCCGATTTCTTGCAGCACAGTTTCGATCTGACCCAGGAGCAGGTCGCCATCATTGGCCAAGGCAACGTCGCTGCGGATGTCTGTCGCATTCTTGCCAAGCCGGTCGACGATCTCAGGCAAACCGACATCGCGGAACATGCGCTCCAGGCATTGGCAGAGAGCCGCGTGCGCGAAATCCACATCATTGGCCGCCGCGGCCCGGCACAGGCCAAGTTTACCGACAAGGAGCTGCGCGAACTCGGGGAAATCCCCCAGGCTGGCGTATCCCTGGACCCTGCTGATCTGGTTCTGGATCCGGCCAGCGCCAAGGAAATCGAGGATCCGAGAGGACAGACCGCCGCATGGAACATGGCGCTGCTGCGCGAATTCGCATCGAGGCCGCTCGCCCAGGCTCGGCGCCGGATACATTTCAGATTCCTGGAGAGCCCCGTGGCGCTGTATGGCGGCCAGAACCTGGGTGGAGCAGTTCTCGAAAAAAACCGGCTTGAAGGCCCCCCCTTCGGGCAATGCGCCCTTGGCACCGGCGTGACGGCTCGACTGGATTGCGGCCTGCTCTTTCGAAGCGTGGGTTACAAGGGACTGGAAATGCCCGGTCTGCCTTTCGACGAACGGCGTGGAATCATTCCGAATCGGGAAGGACGCGTGATCGGGGACGGACTTCCGCTCACCGGGATGTACTGTGCCGGCTGGATCAAGCGCGGTCCGAGCGGAATTATTGGAACCAACCGTGCGGATGCCGTCGAAACCGCAAACCATCTATTGGCGGACATGCACACCAACGCCAGTTTGCCCTCCAAGGCCGGCGCCTCTGCCCTGCTGCCGATGCTGGCGAGCCGCGGCCTTCGTTGCACAAGTTTCGAGGACTGGCTGAAGATCGATGCGGCAGAAATTGCGCGTGGCGCGGAGGCAGGCAAGCCGCGGGAGAAATTCGTGCGCATTAAGGACATGCTGGATATCGTCAGCCGTCAAGCAGCCGCCTGATCTGGCGTGAAGCCGCGAGAATGCCGCTGTCGCAGTACATCTTGTGATTCTTCTCGATTTCCTTCAGGGAATATAGGTAGTTAACCATCAACCCTGCCGATTGACGCAAGCCGCGAGGCGAGTTGTCGGCAAGCCAATTGATGCGGGCAAGGCTGGCGCCATTGGAGAAATGGAATCGGCCGACAGGATCGAGCGGGGCGTTTCCTCTTCGTTCCGTCAGCAGATAGCGAGCGCACTGCCGGCGCGTCCAGTCTTCTATCCTGCGCCCGGCCATTCTGTCCTGCCTGCCGACAATCGCCGCCTGAAGCCTGGAGGCACGCGTCCGGGCATCGCCGGAGACGATGAAATCGAGTTCGGGCGGCAGGTTCCGACCCAGTTGTTCGGCATCCTGCCTCTGCAGCCATTCCATGAAGCCGGGCACCGGCGACAGGGTGGAAAATATCTTCAGCCCGGGAAACTCGATTTGCAATTGCTCGACAACGCGCTTGATGAGGAATTCGCCGAAGCTGACCCCTTTGAGCCCCGGCTGCGTATTCGATATTGAGTAGAAGACCGCTACGTTGGCGGCATTCGGATCCAGTGTTGGCTGAGACTCGTCGAGAATGGTCTGAACGCTGGCGGCAACCTCCCGCAGCAGCGCGACCTCGATGAATATCAGCGGCTCCTCCGGCATGCGCGGGTGAAAGAAGGCATAGCAGCGCCGATCCGAGTCGAGGCGGTTTCGCAGATCGCTCCATGACGTGATTTCATGCACCGCTTCGTAGCGGATCAGCTTTTCGAGCAAGGCGGCGGAGGAATTCCAGCCAATGCGCCTTAGCTCCAGGAAACCGACGTCGAACCAGGAGGCAAGCAACCGCATCAGGTCGCGATCGAGGGCGGCAAGCCCGCCGCATCCGTCATCGATGCGTTGCAGATCGGCGCGCATCCTGACCAGCTCCTCGACTCCCTCGGGCATCAGGTTGAACTGCCCCAGCAGTTTCAGGCGCGGCGAATCCAGATGATTGCGCAGGCTCTCAAGGGCCGATTCGCGCGTGCTCTGCTCGTCTGCCTTGAGGTAGGCATCGATCGCAACGCGTATGAGTTGGGGGTCGGGTCCGAAAGCCTCGTTCAGCTGCGTCAGAAAGCGACGCTTGTCACTGTCATCCGATCCGCGATAGAAACGCAACAGGCGACCGATGCGCGAGCGGGCGACGGCATCATGGCCTCCGAAGCGCGCTGATTCGTGCATGATTCTCGCAATGTCGGCCCAAGACTCGCCGTGCTGCGCCCGGGCAGGTGCGTTCTGCGCCCGGCCAAGAAATGCACTCAGCATCGCAGCGATTCCGGAGTCAGGCGGAACCGCCGGCAAACCTCCCGGCTGGATGAATTGCCGAATAATCCCGGCTCATGCGGCAAGATTGGCTCCCCCGCTTGCATGAGCCTCGAGCACGCGCAGCAAGGACGAGGTGTCTTCGCGCCCCCAGCCAAGAGCGAGCAGCCGCTCCAATTGCCGGTCGGCGACTGCAGTAGCGGGCATATCCATGCCGAGTTCCTGCGCCGCAGCGGCGACCATTGCAATATCCTTGGCATGGAGCCGCGCTTCAATGCCGGCTTGGAAATCCCGCACCGCCATTTTCGGCCCCATCAAATCAAGCATCTTGGAGCCGGCCATCCCCGCCGAAATCGCATCGATCACGCGCCCGGGATCGGCACCCATGCGCGCAGCGTAGAGCATGGCCTCGGCGATGCCCTGGATGTTGATCACCTGGATGATCTGATTGCAGGCCTTGGCGACCTGGCCGGCCCCGCTCGGGCCTATGTGCGTGATTTTCCCGCCCAGCAGGCGCAGCAGGGGCATCGCCCTGGTCAGCGCTTCCGCCTCTCCGCCGACCATGATCGAAAGTGTCGCGGCTTCGGCGCCCTTCACGCCACCCGATACGGGCGCATCCAGGAAGCTGATTCCGCCCGCACGCAGGCGATCCGCGAAGCGAGCGCTGGCGGCCGGCGATATCGTCGAAAAATCGATGCAGATGCAGCCCGGGGCCATTGCCGCGGCTGCCCCGTCCTTCCCGAACAGCACGTCCTCGACATCTTCCGTGGCCGTGACGTTCAGAAGCACAAAGTCGGCTTGCAATGCCGCTGCTGCGGGCGATTCGACACCGACGGCACCGAGCGCTTCGATTTGGCCGAGCATCTCTTTGCGCCGCACGAAAACCTTGACGGCATGGCCCGCACCGGTCAGGTGCCGGATCATCGGCCTTCCCATATTTCCCGCACCGATGAAACCGATATTCATTCGAGCATCAGTCACGCGCACTTTCCTCCAAACGGTTGCCGAATCGCCATCACAGGACGGCCCTGCGGAAATCGGACAGCATCCCTGCCAGGAACCCGAGAAAGCGGGCAGCCGCAACGCCATCCAGCGCACGATGGTCCCAGGACAGGCATAGGGGAAGCACGAGTCGCGGCTGGAACTGGACGCCATCCCATACCGGACGAATTTCCGATCGCGCCACCCCGAGTATGGCCACCTCGGGGGCATTGATGATCGGTGTGAAACCGCTGCCGCCGGCGCTACCCAGGTTCGAAACGGTAAAACAGCCCCCCTGCATGCGATCGGGCCCGAGTTTTCCGGCCCGGGCCAACCGCACCAGTTCGTCGCTCTCCCGTGCGATATCCAGCAGGCCCTTTTTGTCCGCATCCCGAACCACGGGCACAACCAGCCCTTCGGGCGTATCGACAGCGAACCCTATGTGTCGATAGCTTCTTACGATGGACTCGTTGCCCTCGACAGCGCTGTTGAATGCCGGATAGCGCTCAAGGGCGTGTGCTGCCGCTTTGAGGATGAAGGGAAGCAGCGTAAGCCTGGCGCTGCCGTCTCGTTGTTCGGCATTGACCTGCTTGCGGAATTCTTCAAGCGCGCTGATGTCTGCGTGATCGAAGTTGGTGACATGGGGTATCGTTGCCCAATTGCGCGCCAGATTGTCCGAGGCTATCTGCCGTATGCGGCTTCGCTGAATCCGTTCGATCTTGCCGAAGCGGGAATAATCGACGGCGGGCCTGGCGGGCTTCTCGACTTCCGCTCCTTTCGTCGGATCCGCCCGATCAGCGTGCATCTCCTCATGGACCGCTTTCCTTACGCTGGCGAGTACGTCTTCCTTCAGCAGACGTCCCTTGGGTCCGCTTCCCTTCAGCCGCCCGATATCGACACCGAACTCTCTCGCCAGACGCCGGACAGCGGGACCGCACGGACCCACCGCCGAAGTCGAAGTGGCGAGAGCCGGGGCGCTGTGCTTTTCGGCCGCATCGGGCTGCCGGGCGGGGGATGTCTCGGCCGTTTCCGGTTGCGTCGGAGCAAGATCCGTCAGTACGGCGGCGGCGATGCTGTTGCGAACGCGAAGCACCGGGCTTCCCTGCGAAACCAGATCCCCCGCCCTGACCAACACCTCTTCAACCAAGCCGCCGTGGCCCGCCGGAACATCCAGCGTTGCCTTGTCGGATTCGAGAACGACAACCGTGGTATTGGCCTCCACCCGGTCACCCGGACCGACGAGAATCTCGATGACCGGGACATCGCGGTAGTCGCCGATATCCGGTACGCACGCCTCGATCAATTTCCCCATGACTATGCCTCTTGGTGCGCCTCAATGCTCGAGCGGAGCCGGTTTGTTCGGATCGATCCCCAGGCGCTCGATCGCCTTGGCCGGGATGTCGCTGTCAAGCTGGCCCTGATGCGCCAGACTGCCCAGTGCGCTCACCGTTATGTAGCGCTCATCGATCTCGAAGAAATCGCGCAGGCCCGCGCGCGTATCCGAGCGGCCAAAACCATCCGTCCCGAGGACCGTGTAGCGCTGCGGCACCCACTCCCTGATCAGGTCGGGGTAGGCGCGCACAAAGTCCGTGGCGGCGATGACCGGGCCGCGCCTGTCGGCCAACTGCGCACTCAAATAGGCGACGCGCGGCGGCTTCCCGGGATGCAGCATGTTCCAGCGATTGCAGGCGATGCCGTCCCTGCGCAATTCGCTGAAGCTGGTGACGCTCCATACATCCGCCCCTACGCCGTATTCCGCTTCGAGGCGCTCGGCCGCCATGAGCAGTTGTCGCAGAATGCTGCCGCTGCCCAGCAGTTGAACGCGAGGGAGGGAGTCATCCAGCGCGGCGGGTCGCAAGAGATATATGCCGCGCCGGATTCCCTCCTCGGCCCCGGCCGGCATGGCGGGTTGAGCTTGGTTCTCGTTGTAGAGGGTCAAGTAGTAGAAAAGATTCTCCCCATCGCGCATCATGCGGTTGATGCCGTCCTCCACGATCACGGCCACCTCATAGCCGAAGGCCGGATCGTAGGCGCGGCACGTCGGAACCGTCGCGGCATAGACCTGGCTCTGCCCATCCTGGTGCTGCAGCCCCTCCCCCGACAGCGTGGTGCGCCCCGCGGTGGCGCCGAGCAAAAAACCGCGCGCCTGCGAGTCGGCCGCGCACCAGATCAGGTCGGCGACACGCTGGAAGCCGAACATCGAATAGAAGATGTAAAACGGCAGCATCGGCTGATCGGTATGCGACCAGGCTGTTCCTGCGGCAATCCATGAACCGAGCGAACCCGCCTCCGTTATTCCTTCTTCCAATATCTGCCCTTTGACATCCTCCCGGTAAAAGGCGAGCTGCTCGGAATCCTGCGGCGTATAACGTTGTCCCCAGGGCGAATAAATGCCGTACTGGCGAAACATGTCCTGCATGCCGAATGTGCGTGCCTCGTCCGCCACGATTGGCACGATGCGCGGCCCCAGTTCCTTGTCGCGCATGAGTTTGCCGAGCATTCTGACAAAACCCATGGTCGTGGAAATCTCTCTGCCGTTTGCGATGGCATGGCCGCTTGCATAGACGGCCGCAGCCGGAACCGAGACCGGCCTGGGCTGTGCCTGCCTGCGCGGCACGTATCCGCCAAGGGCATCGCGACGTTGCCTTAAGTAGCGTATTTCCGCACTTGCTTCGCCTGGATGAAGGAAACGCGATGATTCCAGGTCGCTGTCGGACAGGGGCAAGCCGAAGCGATCGCGAAAACGTGCGAGATCTTCCATGGAAAGCTTTTTTATCTGGTGCGCGGTATTCGCCCCCTGACCGGAGCCCCCCATGCCGTAGCCTTTGGTGGTCTTGGCCAGGATGACCGTGGGCTGGCCCTGGCAGGCAACTGCCGCGGCATAGGCGGCGTGGATCTTCACCGGATCGTGGCCGCCGCGCTGCAGGGCGTCGATGTCCCGGTCGCTCATGTTTGCCACCAGTTCCGCCAGTTGCGGATATCGGGAGAAGAAATGCTCGCGGTTGTAGTGTCCGTCCGTGGCGGAAAGCTTTTGAAACTCGCCATCGACAGCCTCGGCCATGCGGCGCAGGATCCAGCCATCGCGGTCTCTTGCAAACAGAACGTCCCAGTTTGACCCCCAGAGGCACTTGATGACATTCCACCCGGCCCCCGCGAAAAGGGTTTCCAGCTCCTGGACGATGTTTCCGTTGCCGCGAACAGGCCCGTCCAGCCGCTGCAGATTGCAGTTCACGACCAGGATCAGGTTATCCAGCTGCTCGCGCGCCGCCAGGGATATTCCGGCCAATGACTCGGGTTCGTCCATCTCGCCGTCGCCAACGAACGACCAGACTTTGCGGTCGCTGGGCTGGACGATGCCGCGGTGCTGCAGGTAACGCTGGAAGCGAGCCTGGTAAATCGCCGAAATGAGCCCCAGGCCCATCGAACCGGTAGGAAACTGCCAGAACTCCGGCATCAGGGTTGGATGCGGATATGAAGAGAGGCCGCGGCCGCGGCCGCCAGAAACCTCGCGGCGAAAATATTCGAGGTTGTCCTCCTTCAGCCTTCCCTCGAGGAACGCGCGCGCATAAACGCCGGGCGCCGCATGCGGCTGATAGTAAACAAGATCGCCGGGATGGTTGTCGCTGGCTCCACGGAAGAAGTGGTTGAATCCGACTTCGAACAGATCCGCAATGGAAGCATAGGTGGCGATATGGCCGCCAAGCTCGGGAAAATGGTTGTTTGCACGCATGACCAGCGCCAATGCATTCCAGCGGTGGATTGCGGTAATGCGTTTCTCCAGATCGAGATCGCCCGGATAAGGGGGCTGCGCGTCTACCGAAATCGTATTTCGATAGGGCGTGGTGTGTCGCGTATGAAAGCGGCCGCCGGCACGCCGCCCTGCCTCGATCAGGCGATCGAGAATGAATTCGGCACGTGTCAGGCCCTCCCGGGCAATCACGTCATCCAGGCTCAACAGCCAGTCCTGCACCTCGGCTTCGTCATCTGCCGCGTTCGAACCCGACTGGCTGAAAGCCCAGGCATGGCTTGACATAACTTTCTCCCCATTTCGCGAGCAATGAATACCCGCCCTGTCCAGGGAGAAATTTTATGTTTATTGGCTCTTCAGGATATTGCTTTTCGATATGGCTGAATGGTCTAATGCGCAATTATTGCTCAATAACTTCCCTATCATGCGCAACGTAAATCAGAAATCGCGTTTGGACGACATCGATATCAACCTGCTCGACAGGCTCCAGACCGATGCCCGCATAACGAACGTCGCCCTGGCCGAAGCGGTCAACCTGTCGCCGGCGCCCTGCCTGAGAAGGGTTCGCGATCTTGAATCTTCGGGCGTGATTCGCGGTTACGTGACGCTGATCAATCCGGAAGATGTAGGGCTGGAAATTTCGGCTTTCATTCAGGTCAGCCTCGAGAAGCAGGTCGCCAGCGGCCTCAGGGTGTTCGAGGATCGGGTGCAGAACTATCCCGAAGTAATGGAGTGCTATTTGATGACCGGCGATTCGGACTACCTGCTGAGAGTCGTGGTTTCCGATCTCAAGGCATTGCAAAGCTTCATCGTCGAGCATCTGGCCCGAATTCCGCATGTATCCAACATTCGTTCCAGCATCACCCTCAAGCAGGTCAAGTACAAAACTGCCCTGCCCATTTCCGCCAACTAGGCGTAACCGCCCTCCCGCTGGTGGCGGAGGGCCAGGACGAGCGCCGTATCCGCGGCGACATCGAAGCGGTACAGGGCCACATAGCCGCTGCGTCCCCTCGAAATGACCAGTTCGCGCAAGCCGGCCTCGGCTTCGCGCCCGATGAGCGGGTGCTGTTTCAGGATGCCGAGGCCTTCGATCAGTATCCGCGCCGTGGCCCCCGCGGCATAGGCATCCTGTTCGATCAAAAAATCCGTCAGGCGTTCGATGTCGCGCAGCGCGCCCGGCGCAAAAACGAGGCGGGTCAAGGCGACGCCTAGCGCTTGCGCGGCTTCGGTTTGGCCGCGCGCTTGCCCTCGGCCTTGGCCAGGATGTAGCTGAACACCTCGTCGGCGTCGTAGACCAGCCCGTACTCGGCCACTTCCTGCTCCGCCTTCAGCGCCGAGGCGACGAAAGCCTGCCGGCGCTGCGCGAGCGCCGCCTGGGCCTCGATGGCTTCCACCATCCAGGCATGCGGCGTCTTGCCGCTGGCGGCGGCAGCAGCGGCGACGCGCTCTTTCAGGTCGTCGGGGAGCTTGATGGTGGTGGTGACGGTCATGGCGGCTTGGGCGGAAAAGGTAATACGAAAGTAGCACCGCGCGCCGCGTTGCGTCAACCGGCGAATACGGGCCGCCGCCCCAACCCGGTTATACACATTGAAGTTTATACCTTCAAAGTGTATATTCGCCGCATGATTCCCCGCACCGCTGCCGCCGTCGTCGTCCGCCTGGCCCGGGGCTTCCCCGTCGTCGCCATCACCGGGCCGCGCCAATCCGGCAAGACCACGCTGGTCCGCGCCGTGTTCCCGGGCAAGCCCTATGTCACGCTGGAGGATCCCGAAGCCCGCGATCAGGTGGAAACCGATCCGCGCGGCTTCCTCGCCCGCTACCCGGACGGCGCAATCATCGACGAGGCCCAGCGCGCGCCGGACCTGTTCTCTTATCTGCAGGGCGTCGTCGATGACCGCCGGCGCATGGGCGAGTTCGTGCTGACCGGCTCCCAGCAGTTCGGCCTGATGTCGCGCATCAGCCAGTCGCTGGCCGGGCGCGTCGGGCTGGTGCATCTGCTGCCGTTCTCGCTGGCGGAGCTCGCCGCCGCGGGCCGGGCGCCCACCAGCCTGGCGGAGCATCTCTGGCGCGGCGGCTACCCGCCGCTCCATGATCGCCCGCTGTCGCCGTCGGACTGGTTCCCGGCCTATGTGTCGACCTATCTGGAGCGCGACGTGCGCCAGATGCTGGCGGTGCGCGACCTGTCCCTGTTCCAGCGCTTCCTCAAGATGTGCGCCGCCCGCTCGGGACAACTGCTCAACCTCTCGGCGCTGGCCGCCGACTGCGGCATCAGCCACGTCACCGCCCGCGAATGGCTGACGGTGCTGGAAGCCAGCTACATCGTGCGCCTGCTGCCGCCCTACCATCGCAATTTCGGCAAGCGCCTGGTGAAAACGCCGAAGCTGCTGTTCCTCGACACCGGCCTGCTGGTCTGGCTGCTCGGCATCCGCGAGCCGGCCGCGCTCGACAGCCACGCCCAGCGCGGCGCGGTCTTCGAGACCTTAGTCATCGGCGAGTTCATCCGGCAGCGCTTCAACACGGGCGAGCCGGCGGATTTCTATTTCTGGCGCGACAACAACGGCAACGAAATCGACCTGCTGTTCGAGAACGTGTGGCGCCTGCAGCCCGTCGAAATCAAGTCCGGCGCCACCTTCGTCCCCGACTGGCTGTCGGCGGCCAAGCGCTGGGCGGCCTTCGCCGGCCCGGACGCCCTGCCGCCGTGGATCGTCTATGGCGGCGACGACGCCTACGCGCGGGAGGGCTGCCAGGTGCTCGGCTGGCGCCGGCTCGCCTCACCGGAAACCTGACCCGCCATGCTGACCTACCCCCACATCGACCCCATCGCCTTCTCCCTCGGCCCGCTCTCGGTGCGCTGGTACGGGCTGATGTACCTCGCCGGCTTCGTCGCCTTCGTGATGCTCGGCCGCCGGCGCATCGCGCGCCGGCCCGACCTGAACTGGACGGCGAAGGACATCGACGACCTGCTCTTCTACGGCGTGCTCGGCGTGGTCATCGGCGGGCGGCTCGGCCAGGTGCTGTTCTACGAGCCGGCGCACTACCTCGCCAACCCGCTGGAGATTCTCGCCGTCTGGAAGGGCGGCATGAGCTTCCACGGCGGCTTCCTCGGCGTGCTGGCGGCACTGACTTTGTATGCGCGCAAGAAAAAGCTCGCCTGGTTCGCCGTGATGGATTTCATCGCCCCGCTGGTGCCGCCGGGCCTCGGCTTCGGCCGCCTCGGCAACTTCATCAACGGCGAGCTGTGGGGGCGCGCCGCCGATCCCGCGCTGCCCTGGGCGATGGTGTTCCCGCACGTCGACGCCGTCGCGCGCCACCCGTCCCAGCTCTACCAGGCCTTCCTCGAGGGCGTCGTATTCTTCGCCGTGCTGTGGTGGTTCTCGGCGAAGCCGCGCGCACTGGGCGCGGTGTCGGCGGTGTTCCTCATCGGCTACGGCACGGTGCGCTTC
>WYAY01000123.1 GCA_011526165.1 Sulfuritalea sp. | reverse complement strand
TGCTCTTCGGCTGGTTCGCCCTCTCGCCGATGGACTACAAGCTGCTCGCCAAGCACGCCGGCGCCAGCCTGCTGTTCCTCTCCAACCAGGTGTACTGGAAGGAATCGGGCTACTTCGACGCCGACGCGCACGAGAAGTGGCTGCTGCACACCTGGTCGCTTTCCGTCGAGTGGCAGTTCTACCTGCTCTACCCGCTGCTCATCGTCGCCGTGCATCGCCTCTTCCGCCGGCAGGGCGGCATCGCCGGCGCGTTGTGGGCGGTGTTCCTCGCCTCGCTCGCCTGGTCGGCCTGGCTGGCCTTCGCCAATCCGTCGAAGGCCTTCTTCCTGCTGCCGACGCGCGCCTGGGAGATGCTCGCCGGCGGGCTGGTCTTCGTGCACCAGGAGGCCTGCAACCGACTGGCGCGCAAACTGCGCTGGCGGGAACCGGCCGGCCTCGCCGCGATCCTCGCGGCAAGCCTGTGGCTGACGCCGGACACGCCCTGGCCGGGTCTCGCTGCCCTGCTGCCGGTGGCCGGCGCCGCACTGGTCCTGCTCGACAGCGGCGGCCGGACCCTGTTGCTCGGCAGCACAGCACTGCAGGGTATCGGCCGCTGGTCGTACTCGATCTACCTGTGGCACTGGCCGATCGTGGTGTGGCTGCAGCAAAGTCAGTCGCGCCAGGGCGGCGCCTGGATCGCCGCCGGCATGGCGGCCTCGGTGCTGCTGGGCTGGCTGTCCTTCCGGCTGGTCGAGAATCCGGCGCGCCGCTTCATCAACCGCTTCCGGCTGGCGCCCGCGCTGGCCGTCAGCGCGGTGATGGTGCTGCTGCCCTTCGCCGTCGCCGCCGTCTTCCACTTCCAGAACGACCGCCTGACGACGCTGCGCTACCAGGACCATCCGCGACTGGCCGATGTCCGCGCCCTGGAAGTCTTCCAGGCGCGCTACTTCAACGAGCTGTACAAGCCGCTCTACCGCGAAGGCAGCTGCTTCATGACGCCGGAAAAATCCCATGACGGCTTCGCGCCGGAATGCGCCGGCGCGCGCACGCGCATCGTGCTGTGGGGCGACTCCCACGCGGCGCACCTGTGGCCGGGCCTGAAGGCCGCGGCGGAACCGGGCACGGCGGCGCAGTGGACGGCCTCGGGCTGCCCGCCCCTCCTGAACGAGGAATTCGCCAAACGACCGCATTGCCGCGCCATCAACGACTGGGTCCTGCACAAGGTGATGGAGATGCGGCCGCAAGTCATCGTCCTCGCCGGCGCCTGGGTCAAGCACGACGAGGCGACGATCCGCCGCGGCCTGGCGGAGACCCTGTCGCGCCTCGGCGCCGATCCGGCCTGGCGCCCGCGCATCGTGCTGGTCGGCAGCGTGCCGGCCTGGCGCAAGCCGCTGCCGAAGCTGCTCGCCAGTGATTTCCTCGGCGGCGACGAACGCCCGCGCTCGCGCAACGACCTCGACCCGGACATGGCGCGCCGCGACGCGCTGATCAAGGAACTCGCCGCCGGCCGGGCGGAATTCTTCTCGCCGATCGGCGTCGCCTGCAACGACGAAGGCTGCCTGCGCTACCTCGAAAAGGACGGCGCGCGGCTGCCCTTCGCCTTCGACTACGGCCACCTGATCGAGGAGAGCTCGGTGATGATCGTCGCCGAACTGTTCCGGCAGCTTGGCGAGAGACCGGGGCGGCAGCCATGAGCACTCGCCTGCTCTTCGTCTCCAAGGGCGAGGATGCCTCCTCGACGCGCTACCGCGCGCTGCAGTTCTTCCCGCTGTGGCGGGCGGCCGGCTTCGAGCCCTCGCACGTCACCGCCTCCGGCGGACTACGGGCCACGCTCGACATGCTGCGGCAGGCGCGCCGGGCCGACGTGGTGATCGTGCTGCGCAAGACTTTCCCCGCCGCCCTGCTCTGGCTGCTGCGGCGGGCGTCGCGCCGCCTGGTCTTCGATTTTGACGACGCCATCTTCTGCAACACCGACGGCACGCCCTCCCGCACGCGCATGGCGCGCTTCGCCGCAATGGCGCGCGCCTGCGACCACGTCCTCGCCGGCAACGCCTTCCTCGCCGGCAATGCCGCCGCCTTCAATCCGGCGGTGACGCTGCTTCCCACCTGCGTCGATGCGGCGCGCTATCAAATCGAGGCGGACAAGCCGGCCGATTCGCTGGACCTGGTGTGGATCGGCAGCCATTCGACGCGCAAGTACCTGGCGGAGGCGATGCTGTGGCTGAAGGTGGCGGCCGACGCGGTGCCCGGCCTGCGCCTGAAGATCATCGCCGACTTCGACCTGCCAAGCTGCGGCGTGGCGACGCTGCCGGTGGCCTGGCGCGCCGAGTCGGAAGCGCAGGAACTGGCCGCCTCGCACATCGGCATCGCGCCGATGCGCGACGACGACTGGAGCCGCGGCAAGTGCGCGCTGAAGGTGCTGCAGTACATGGCAGCCGGCCTGCCGGTGGTGTCGTCGAAGGCCGGCGCCAATGCCGAGGTGATCGTCGAGGGCGAAACCGGATATCTGGTATCCACGACGGCGGACTGGGCGGAGCGCATCGCGCAGCTCGCCGGGGACGCCGAACTGCGCCGGCGCATGGGCGAGGCGGGACGCCGTCGCGCAGCGGCTGACTATTCCATCGAGGCGGTGTTCGAGCGGCTGCGCTCAGTGA
>WYAY01000122.1 GCA_011526165.1 Sulfuritalea sp. | reverse complement strand
TGATGCAGGCTAATACACTCCCTCTCCCGCCCAGGCGGGAGAGGGCAGGGGAGAGGGTGGGTGGGCCGCTGCCCCTCACCCTGCCCTCTCCCCGAGGGGGAGAGGGAAATAATCGCCTGGCGCACCGCGCCTCGCGCCGCGTCAAGGAACGGCTCATCGAGGCGATCCTGTTTCTGGCGGCGCTGGTGTCGGTGTTCACCACGCTGGGCATTGTCTACATCCTGGTGTCGGAATCGCTGGTGTTCTTCCGTCACGTGCCGCTGTGGGACTTCCTCACCGACACGCAATGGACGCCGCTCTTCGACGATGCCCACTTCGGCATCGTCGTGCTGCTCTCCGGCACCCTGGTCAGCTCTGGCGTGGCGCTGGCGGTGGCGATCCCGCTCGGCACCGTCATCGCCATCCATCTTTCCGAGTTCGCCGGGCCGCGCCTGCGCGAGACGGTGAAGCCGATGCTGGAGCTGCTCTCCGGCGTGCCGACCATCGTGTACGGCTACTTCGCGCTGCTCTTCGTCACGCCGCTGCTGCAGAAGCTGATCCCGGAACTGCCCGGCTTCAACCTGCTCTCGGCCGGCATCGTGATGGGCATCATGATCATCCCGACGGTGAGCTCGATCGCCGAGGACGCCATGCGCGCCGTGCCGATGAGCCTGCGCGAAGGCTCCTATGCCATGGGCGCCACGCGCTTCCAGACCGCGGTCAAGGTGGTGGTGCCGGCGGCCTTTTCCGGCCTGTTGGCCGCCTACATCCTCGGCATCTCGCGCGCCGTGGGCGAGACCATGATCCTCGCCGTCGCCGCCGGCATGCAGCCGAACCTGACCTGGAACCCGCTCGAGCCGGCCGCCACCATCACCGCCTTCATCGTGCAGGTGGCGCTGGGCGACCTGCCGCACGGCAGCGTCGGCTACCAGACCATCTTCGCCGCCGGCCTGACGCTGATGCTGATGACCCTCGTCTTCAACATCCTCGGCTACTGGCTGCGGACGAAATACCGGGAGCGCTACTGATGGCTTTGCAAACCGCTGCCGAGATCCGCGCGCTGATCGCGCGCCACAAGCGCTGGGACGTCATCTTCGGCATCATCGGCATTCTCTGCCTGGCGATCGGCCTGCTCACCTTCGTCACGCTGTTCGTCGACATGCTGCTCGACGGCTACACGCGCCTGAAGCCGGAGTTCTTCACCGAGTTTCCCTCGCGCCGCGCCGGCCAGGCCGGCATCCTCTCGGCCTGGATCGGCACCACCATGGTGATGATCGTCACTGCCGTGGTGGCCGTGCCGCTCGGCGTTGCCGCCGGCATCTACCTCGAGGAATACGCGCCGAGCAACTGGATGACCCACGTCATCGAGATCAACATCAGCAACCTGGCCGGCGTGCCCTCCATCGTGTACGGCCTGCTGGCGCTCGGGCTGTTCGTTTACCAGTTCGGCCTCGGCCAGTCCGTGGCCACTGCCGGCCTCACGCTGGCGCTGCTGATCCTGCCGGTGGTGATCGTCGCCACGCGCGAGGCGATCCGCGCCATCCCCGGCGCCATCCGCGAGGCGGCTTACGCGCTGGGCGCCACCAAGTGGCAGGTGGTGCAGGGCCACATCCTGCCCTATTCGACCGGCGGCATCCTCACCGGCGTCATCATCGGCATGGCGCGCGCCATCGGCGAGACGGCGCCGATCATCACCGTCGGGGCGCTCACCTTCATCGCCTTCCTGCCGCCCTCGCCGGTGGGGGCGGAGTTTCCGTTCCTCAGTTTCGAGTGGCTGAAGTCGCCTTTCACGGTGATGCCGATCCAGATCTTCAACTGGACCTCGCGCCCCGACCCGGCCTTCCAGGCGAACGCCGCCGCGGCCGGCTTCATCCTCGTCTTCATGACCCTGGCGATGAACGGCATGGCCATCTGGCTGCGCTACCGCATCCGCCGCAACATCAAGTGGTAAACCGACATGGCTGAACCCAAACCCGCGCTGGACTCGCTGCCGCTGAAGGCGCATGCCGCCAGCCTGAATTTCCACTACGGCGACTTCCACGCCCTGAAGAAGATCGACATGCCGATCTACGACAAGCGCGTCACCGCGCTGATCGGCCCCTCCGGCTGCGGCAAATCGACCTTCCTGCGCTGCTTCAACCGCATGCACGACCTCTACCCGGGCAACCGCTACGAGGGCGAGATCCGCCTGCACCCGGACAACGTCAATCTGCTCGACCGCGCGGTCGACCCGATCGAGGTGCGCATGCGCCTGTCGATGGTGTTCCAGAAGCCGAACCCCTTTCCGAAGACCATCTTCGAGAACATCGCCTACGGCCTGCGCGTGCGCGGCATCAACCGGCGCGCCGTCCTGGAAGAGAAGGTCGAGGAGGCGCTGCGCGGCGCCGCGCTGTGGAACGAGGCCAAGGACCGACTGCACGAGCAGGCCTTCAACCTGTCCGGTGGCCAGCAGCAGCGCCTGTGCATCGCGCGGGCGCTCGCCACCGAGCCGGAAATCCTGCTCTTCGACGAGCCGACCTCCGCCCTCGACCCGATCGCCACGGCGAGCATCGAGGAGCTGATCGCGGAGCTCAAGCAGAAGGTGACCATCCTCATCGTCACGCACAACATGCAGCAGGCGGCGCGGGTCTCCGACTTCACCGCCTACATGTATCTCGGCGAGCTGATCGAGTACGGCTGGACCGACGACATCTTCATCAAGCCGCAGAACCCGCAGACCGAGGCCTACATCACCGGCCGCTTCGGCTGAGCACAGCGAGGAACGACATGCCACACAGCGAACACCTTTCGAAGCAATACGACTCCGACCTGGAGGACATCCGCTCGCGCGTGCTGCAGATGGGCGGCCTGGTCGAAGCGCAGATCCTCGCCGCCATCGAGTGCTTCGGCAGCGGCAATTACGACCTGATGGCGCAGGTCACCGACACCGACCGCCGCGTGAACAGCTACGAGATCGAGATCGACGACGCCTGCGCCCATGTCATCGCCAAGCGCCAGCCGGCGGCGGGCGACCTGCGCCTGATCATGGCGGTGAGCAAGATCGTCACCGACCTCGAGCGCACCGGCGACGAGGCGGAGAAGATCGCGCGCATGGCGAAGAACATCTACGATCGCGGCCGCCTGCAGATCCCGCGCTCGGCCGACGTGCGCCACGCCGGCAACCTCGCCGTGGCGATGCTGCGCCGCGTGCTCGACGCCATGGCGCGGCTGGATGCCGCCGAGGCCGAGCGCATCATCGACGAGGATGCCGCCATCGACGACGAGTTTCGCGGCATCGTGCGCCAGCTGGTCACCTTCGTCATGGAAGACCCGCGCACCATCTCGACGGTGCTCGACATCGTCTGGATCGCCAAGGCCATCGAGCGCATCGGCGACCACGCCAAGAACATCGCCGAGCAGGTCATCTACATCGTGCACGGCACCGACGTGCGGCATACCGTCAAGGAAGGCCACGGCGAGCCGGACGGGGGACCGCAATAGGCATGACAACCCGCGTACTCGTCGTCGAGGACGACCCGGCCATCCAGGAGCTGATCCGCTTCACGCTGGAAAAGGCCGGCCTGAAAGCCGCCGTCGCCGCCAGCGCGGAGGAGGCGCTGACGGCGCTGAAGGCGGCCCTGCCGGACGTCGTGCTGATCGACTGGATGCTGCCGAAAATGTCCGGCCTGGCGCTGGCGCGCCAGCTGCGCGAGGCGGCACGCACCGAGAAGCTGCCGCTCATCATGGTTACCGCCCGCGGCGAGGAAGCCGACCGCGTCGCCGGCCTCGAGCAGGGCGCCGATGATTATCTCGTCAAGCCGTTCAGCCCGCGCGAGCTGCTGGCGCGCATCCAGGCCGTGCTGCGCCGGCGCGCGCCGCACGCCGCCGAGACGACGCTGGTGTTCGGCCCGCTGCACCTGGACCCCGTCTCCTACGAAGTCAGGCTCGACGGCATCCCCGTCGAGCTGGCGCCGACCGAATTCAAGCTGTTGCGCTTCTTCATGGCCCACCCGGGGCGCGTGTTCAGCCGGCCGCAGGTACTCGACCAGGTGTGGGGCGACCATGTCTTCATCGAGGAACGCACGGTGGACGTGCATATCCGCCGCCTGCGCCAGGCCCTGGGGCCGCAGGGCGAGCAGCTGATCGAGACCGTGCGCGGCGCCGGCTACAAGCTCGCCCTGCCGCGCTCCGCCTAGGGACGCCGGGCCGGCGCCATGCCCTCGGTCTGGATTCCCCTGCTGATCCGCCTGGCTGCCGTGGCCGCCGGCGGCCTTGTTGCCGGCGCCCTGTTCGGCTCTGTCGCGGGGGCGCTCACCGCCGCTGCCATCCTGCTGCTGATGCTGCTCTCCCACACCGCGCACCTGGCCCGCCTGCAGCGCTGGCTGAAGGCGCCGGAGCAGCGCGAGATTCCCGACGCCTGGGGCGCCTGGGGCAATGTCTTCGTCGACCTCTACCGCATGCTGCGGCGCGAGCACAAGGCGCGCGCGCGCATCGAGGCCGACCTGGAGGTGTTCAGCCAGGCAGCGGAGGCCTCGCCCGACGGGCTGGTCTTCCTCGACAACGAAGACCACATCGTCTGGTGTAACCGCGTCGCCGAGCAGCAGCTCGGCCTGCGCGGCGAGCGCGACGTCGGCCTGCTGGTGACCAACCTGATCCGCCTGCCGCGCTTCGCCGAGTTCATCGCCAACGCCCGCGAAGGCGAATCCCTGCAGTACCGGCCGCCCGACAGGAAGGGCCGCGTCTTTTCCATCGAGGCGATCCGCTTCGGCAGGGACCGCAAGCTGCTCGTCAGCTTCGACGTGACGCAGATCGAGAAGGCCGAGACGGTGCGGCGCGATTTCGTCGCCAACGTCTCGCACGAACTGCGCACGCCGCTCACGGTGATCTCCGGCTTCATCGAGCACATGGTGGAGGACCCCGCGCCGGACCCGGCGGAATCGAAGCACCAGCTGGTGATGATGGACGAGCAGGCGCGCCGCATGCTGCACCTGGTCGACGACCTGCTCACCCTGTCGCGCCTCGAAGACGAGACGCAGCTGCCGCGCGAGGAGGAATTCGACGTGCGCGACCTCATCTTCGACATCTCGGCGGAAGGACGGCGGCTCTCCGGCGGGCGCCACTCGATCACCTGCGAAGTGGTGCCGGCGCTGCTCAAGGGCAGCCGCGAGGAACTGCGCAGCGCCTTCTCCAACCTGGCCACCAACGCCGTGCGCTACACGCCGGAAGGCGGGCGCATCCTGCTGCGCTGGCAGATGCGCGAGGGCAAGGGCGTCTTCAGCGTCGAGGACAGCGGCATCGGCATCCCCGAGGAGCACATCCCGCGCCTGACCGAGCGCTTCTATCGCGTCGACCGCGGCCGCTCGCGCGAATCGGGCGGCACCGGCCTCGGCCTGTCCATCGTCAAGCATATCCTGCTGCGCCATCAGGCCAGCCTCGAGATCGCATCCGTCCCCGGCGTCGGCAGCACTTTCAGCGCCGTCTTCCCGACCTGGCGCGTCACGCCGCCGCAAGGCTGACCTCGGGCGCCGCCGTTTCGCCGACGCACGGATGCGGCCGGCCGAGCGCCTGCCTGATTTTCGTTTCCGCATGCGCCGCCAGCGCGCGCCGCGCCGCGCCGCGGCCGTCGAGCGGCGCCAGGATGTCGAGGCGGGCTTCCAGGCGCGGCTGCGCGGCGATCAGGCGCAGCGACTGCAGCAGCGTGGTCTCGCCGCAGTAGGCCGGCGCCGCCGTAGGCTCGCCGTGGCCGTCCAGATAGCGCAGGGCCAGCGGCTGGACGGGGCAGTCGGCGTCGATGGCGCCCTGCAGCAGCGCGGCGTGGAACGGCAGCAGGCCGCTGCCGTCGCTGGTGGTGCCCTCCGGGAAGAGCGCTACCGTCCAGCCCTGCCGCAGGCGCGCAGCGACGATCTCGCTGGTCTGCCGTGCGGCGCTGCGGCTGCCGCGCGGCATGAATACCGTCTCAGTGCGCTCGCACAGCCAGCCGATCAGCGGCCACTCGCGCACGTCGGCCTTGCAGACGAAGGCGGCGGGCGTCAGCGCGTTGATGACGAAGATGTCCAGCCACGAGACGTGGTTCGCCACCAGCAGCGCCGACGCCGGCAGGGGCGCCGCGTCCGCCTGCAGGCGCACGCCGAGCATGCCGACCAGCTGGCGCGACCAGCGCTGCTTCAGCTTGAGTTGCGCCGGGCGGCCGACGAGGGGATACACCAGTGCGGCAGTGGCCAGCCCGTAGCCCAGGTGCAAGCCGACGCGGGTGAGGCGGAACGCAACGATCATGCAGCCTTCTTTTCCAGAAAATGCCGCGCATAGCGCTGGTCGATGCGCGCCATGGGCAGCAGGATCAGCAGGTCGGCGGTGTTGAAGTCCGGATCCCAGGCCGGCTCGCCGCCGATCCAGGCCCCCGCGCGCAGGTAGCCCTTGATGAGCGGCGGCAGCTCCGCCGGCTGTCCGTCGAAGAGGCGCTCGACGGGGAGGGGGTGGCGCGGAAAGACGCGGTACTCGATCGGCGCGAGATGCGCGCCGAGGCCGCGGTAGAGATTGGCCGCGGCGTGCCCGCCGTCGGCCATGCCGATGCTGGCGCAGCCGATCAGATGGCGGTAACTGCCCTCGGCCATGTAGCGGGCCAGACCGGCCCAGAGCAGGGCGATGGTGGCGCCGGTGCGGTAGTCGGGGTCGATGCAGGAGCGGCCTATCTCCACCATGCCCTCGCGCAGCAGCTGCAGGCGGGTGAGGTCGAACTCGTTCTCGGAATAGTAGCCGCCGACCCGCTTGGCCGACTGCGGCGAGAGGATGCGGTAGGTGCCGACGATGCGCCCCGCCGCCTCGTCGCGCACGACGAGGTGCTCGCAGTATGGATCGTAAAGGTCGTGGTCGATGCCGGGCTCGCGGCAGTTCAGGCGCGCGCCGAGTTCCTCGGCGAAGACGCGGTAGCGCAGCTTCTTCGCGGCGCGGATTTCCGATTCGCTCTGCGCGAGTCCGACGTGCAGGCGGGGTTTGTGCGGGCGCTGGGTGCGGTCTGCCAGTTGCAGCATGTTCCTGTCTCCGTTCTGTTGAGTGCAGGCACACTCTAGGCGCCGCCTGTTGCCGTCTTGTGAAGGCCGCATGAAGCGGCGGTTACAAAAGTCAGTCCCCGCAGGACGGCGCGGCCTGCCGGCGGCGCTCGACGAAGAGCGAACTGTGCGTTTCCTTCTTGGCCTGCTTCTTCGCCTCGGCGGCTGCCCCGGAGATTTCGTGGTGGCTGTGGTAGCTCCCGGGCTCGACCGGCACCACGCCGATGGAGAGCGAAGGCAGCGGCTGCAGCACCTGCTGTCCGCGCCGGTCCTCGGTGAGGATGCCGCCGCGCGCGAGGTCGCCGGCCGAGTAAAGCGGGCGCGTCCGCTCGTCGAAGTGGGCCAGGATGCGCTCGCAGCGCCCGTGCCAGTCGGCGCTCTGGAACAGCACGAGGAAGTCGTCGCCGCCTATGTGGCCGACGAAGTCGAGGCCCTCGTCGCTGTGCGCGAGCAGGGTGTCGGCGAGGATGCGGATCATGTCGTCGCCGCAGCGGTAGCCGTAGACGTCGTTGAAGGGCTTGAAGCGGTCGAGGTCGCAGTAGGCGGCGGCGAAGCGTACGCTGCCCTCGAGCAGGCGCGCGATGTGCTCGTCGAGGGGAACGTTGCCGGGCAGCTGGGTGAGCGGGTTGGCGTAGCGCGCGGCGCGGATCTGCATCTCGGTGATCAGCGCCATCAGGTCGTGGCTGTGCCCGACGCCGATGTAGCGGCCGTGCTCGGTGACGATGAAGCCGTCGGCCAGGTGGTGCCGCGCCGAGCGGCTGAGCAGGCGGCCCAGCTCCTGCACGCTGACGGCATGGTCGACCACCAGCGGGGAAGCATCCATGAACTGGCTGCAGGGACGCCGTCCGTACAACTCGCGCCTGTAGGGGCGGGCGAAGCGGTCGATCAGGTTGTAGCGGTTGATCAGGCCGACCGGGATGCCGTCCTTCACCACCGGCACGGCGTGTTCGTCGGGCTGGCTTTCGAGGCGCGCGAAGACGGCGTCGTTGGGGGTCTCCGGTGCGACCGGTTCGACCTGGCGCAGCACGGTGCGGGCGGTGGCCAGCGCCCGCGGCGACTGCATGCCGGGGAAGATGCTGATCTTGCCGTGGGCGAGCGCCTGCGCCACTTCCGCGCGGGGGACGGCATCCGGCGACGCCTGCGGGCGGGCAATGAAATAGCCCTGGCCATAGGCGATGCCGAGGTCGCGCACCATGGCGAATTCCGCCTCGGTCTCGATGCCCTCCGCGATGATATGCACGGCGCAGGCCTCGGCCATGGCGTGGATCGAGCGCACCAGCTGGAACTTGAGGGCGTTTTCGCCGATGCCGTTGATGAAGTGCCGGTCGATCTTGACGTATTGCGGATGCAGTTCCGTCCACAGGCGCAGATTGGAAAACCCCTCGCCGAGATCGTCGATGGCGGTTTCGAAGCCGAGGCTGCGGTAGTGGCCGAGCAGGCCGCGCGCCGCGTCGAAGTCGGTGATCTTCTGGTTTTCCGTGATCTCGATGACGACGTTGCCGGGCGTGAGGCCGAGGCTTCTCAGCAGCTGCAGCGTCTCGCCGTTGAGCAGCGTCGGGTCGCCGAGGCACTGCGGACTGACGTTGAGGAACAGCTTGCCGGTCAGGCCGGAGGAAACGAAGGCGCGCAGGGATTGCTCGCGGCAGATGCGCTCCAGTTCCATGGTCAGTCCGTAGGCGGCGGCGGCCTCGAACAGGGCCAGCGGGGATTCCAGCGGCGAGCCGGCCGGCCCGCGGGTCAGCGCCTCGAAGCCGAGGTAGCTGCGGGCGTGAAAACCAAGGATGGGCTGGAATACCGTGTGCAGCAGTCCCTCCGCCATGATGCGGTCGAGCTCGGCCGCCAGCACGGGGCCGAGGGCGACGTGCCGGCGCGGCAATGCGGGCGGCTCGGCCAGGCAAATGCCGGTGAGCGTCATGAGGCGGAGAGTGCGGCCTGCGGCGGGGCCGGATCGGCTGCGCCGGGGTGCCATTCGGCGACGGCGGCGAGCGCCGCCAGCGGCCGCTCGATCACGACGGCCGGCTGGCGGGCGAGGACGAGGCCGCCCTCGGCATCGATCCACAACGGTTCTCCCTCGCGCAGGCTGCGGTTGCCGAAGGAGACGCAGCGCGCGACGGGATCGATCGTCAGCGGCGCGCAGCCGACCAGGCACGGCTTGCCGAGCTGGCGCGCCACCACCACGGCGTGCGCCGTGCGGCTGCCGCGCGCCGTCAGCAGGCCTTCGCACAGGGCCAGTCCGGCGATGTCCTCGGTGAGCGCCTCTTCGCGCACCAGCAGCGCCGGGCGGCCTTCCTCGGCCAGTCGGCGGACGGCGGCGACGTCGAGCGCGATGGCGCCGCCGGCGAGTCCGAGGCCGGACGGCACGCCGCGCGCCAGCACGGCCTGGTCCTCGACTGCGGCCAGGCGCCGGCGCTCGATGCGGTTCAGGTCGAGGCCGTCGAGCCGGGCCAGCCCTTCCTGCGGCGGGATCAGCCCCTCGTTCACCTGGTCGACGGCGATGGCCAGCGCCGCCCAGGGCGTGCGCTTGCCGCTGCGCGCCTGCAGCAGGAACAGCTCGCCGTCCTGCACCGTGAATTCGAACTCCTGGGCGTCGCGGAACTCGCCCTCCAGGGTGGCGCGCAAGGCGTCCAGTTGCGAGAACGCTTCCGGCAGCACCGTCCGCAGGCGGGCGGCATCGTCGGCGCGCATGCGGCCGGAGACGACATCCTCGCCCTGGCTGTTGAAGAGGAAGTCGACGTAAAGGCGGTTCTCCCCGCTCGCCGGGTCGCGCGTGAACGCCACGCCGGCGCCCGAGGTGCCGCCGGCGTTGCCGAACACCATGCGCTGCACCGTCACCGCCGTGCCGAGGGTTTCCGGCAGGCCGTTCAGGCGGCGGTATTCGACCGCCCGCTCGCTCTGCCAGGAACCGAACACCGCCGCGACGGCGGCCTCGATCTGCGCCTGCGGGTCCTGCGGGAAAGGCTGGCCGACGAGGTCGTGGTAGAGGGCGAGGCTTTCCCGCGTCACCTGCGCCAGCTGGCGGAAGTCCAGTTCGCGCGGATTGTCGGCTCCCGCTTCGCGCATGGCCGACTCCACCAGCGCACGGAACGGCGCCGCATCGGCGCCGTGCGCCACCTCGGCGAACTGCTGCACCAGGCGCCGATAGGCGTCCCAGGCGAGCCGCGGATTGCCGGTGAGGCGGATCAGGCCGTGCACCGTGCCGTCGCACAGCCCGACATTGAGCAGTGTGTCCATCATGCCGGGCATCGACACCGGCGCGCCGGAGCGCACCGACACCAGCAGCGGACGGCGCGCGCCGCCGAAGGAAAGACGCGTGGCGCCTTCCAGCCGGCGCAGCATCTCGACCAGCAGGTCGTGCAGGGCGGCGCGCGAGCGGGCCGGATGCTTGAGATAGTCGCGGCAGATGACCGTGCCGAGGACGAAGGCCTCGGGCACCTTCAGTCCGAGCCGCGACATGCGCGCGAGGTTGAAGGCCTTGAAACCCATGTCGGCCGCGCTGCCGGCCTCGCGCGCGCCGGGCAGGCCGATTTCGAACACCTGTTTTTCCGTGTATTTCATGGCGTATTCACTGTCATTCGGCCACGGCGCTGGCGAGCACCTGGTCGCGCAATCGCAGGCCGGCATGCATCAGCGCGTCGGCGGCCGCCTCCAGGTTGCGCGCGCATTCGGCGAAGGCATAGAGGCGGCGGAAGTCCGCCGTCTCGCGCGCCAGCGCCAGCTTGACGCTGCGCTGGGCGCCGTCGCTCTGCCGCTCCACCACCATGATGCGGTGGATGGCCTCGAGAAAATCCTGCATGTCCTCGCGCGGGCCGCCGCGGCGCAGCGTGCGCAGGGTCTCCAGTGCGCGCAGATATTCCTGCGAGCCGTCGACCAGCAGCCGCGCCAGGGCGTTCAACGGGCCGTACAGCTCGCCGTCGCCGCCGTCGTGCGGCAGCAGGGTGAGGTGGAAGGCGGCTTCCTCCAGCTCGTCCACCACGTCGTCGGCGCTCTCGATCAGGCCGCGGAAAAAGTCGCTGCGGCCGGACTGGCCGGCCGCGTTGCGGGCGCGGTTGACCAGCTCGTCGGCCTGGTGTTCCCAGTGTTTCGCCCGCTCGGCGTTGCGCACGAAGCGGGCCGCCGCCGCCTCACCGCGACCCTCCAGCAGGCAGTCGCGCACGCCGCAGGCGATCTCGATGGCGAAGGCGGCCTGCTCGGCGGCCAGGTCGACCAGGCCCTGCTGCGTGCTGTGGATGTAGTTGGTCAGCTCGGCACGGACCTCGTCCTGGATGAACTCCTCCGGCTTGGCGGCGAGCAGCCCCTCCGCGCAGGCACGGAAAACGAAGCGCATGAACTCGGCCGCTGCCTCCCGCCCGAGCACGCTGTCGAGGCGCGCGCCCGGCGGCAGCGGCGCCCGCGCGGCGAAGGCGAGCGCCTCGAACACCATCTGCTCGCCGCCGGCGCGCAGGAAGGCCATGTGGCCGTGGTTGTGGTCGGCGGCCCACTTCAGCAGGGCGAGGGATTCCTTCTTCGGCAGCAGCTGGCGCAGCCGCTTGCGCGCCCGGTTCCAGTCGATGAGGAAGACCAGGCGCGAGCCGAGGAAGGCGAGGTAGTCCTCCAGCTCCTTTGCCTTGCGCGCCGCATAGGTGCCGGTGCACAGGTGATAGACACCGTCCTCCATGGCATGGTCGGCGCGCGAGCGGGTGTCCTCCCAGCCGACGCGCCAGCCCTCGAACAGGCTCTGGAAGAACAGCAGGCGCTGCATGTGCACGTCGGTGTAGATGAGCTGGGCGCGCAGGCCCTCGACATGCACCACCAGCACGTGGGCGTCGGTGGTGCCGATGTCGTTCTGCAGCACCAGCCTGTCGCCGGCGCGCGTCGCCGTGGTGCCGAGCCCGGGATGGTCGAACTTGAGCGGGCGGGTCTGGTTGATGCCGCGCATGAAGGCGCCGATGAGTGCGCGGTCGGCGGCGGCGATGTCGTAGGCTTGGGCGCCGTCGATGGTTTCCGTGGCGATCCTGGCCTGCAGCGCGTTGAGCCCCTTGTGCAGGTCCATCACCAGCAGGTGCAGGCTGTCGGCGCGCTCCCGCTCGCCCGAGGTCATTGCCGCGATCTGCTCGCCGGAGACGAGGTCGTCGGCCTGGCACCAGGGCCTGGCGGCGAGCAGCTTCAGGCGCGCGGCGAAGCCGCCCCATTCGGGACTGCCGGCGGCCTGGATCGGCTCGAGCATGCGCTGCAGGTCCTGGTAGAGCGCCGTGCAGATGCCTTGCACACGGGGGATGCGGTAGAGGTTGCCTTCGCCGCGCCGGCTCTCGGCGACGATGCCGTCGAGCGCCTCGTCATCGATGCCGGCCGCCTGGCGCTCGATGCGCAAGGCAGGTGCGGCGCCGTCCGGCCGGTCGGCATGCCCCTGCGCCGTCTGCAGCAGGGTGAAGAAATACTTGGCGCGGTCGTTGGCGGCGAGCGCGCCGTTGAGCAGCGCCGGCAGCAGCAGCGGTCCTTCGCCGAGGGCGTCGATGATGTGGGCTTTTTCCATGAGCGCTTCAGCGCAGGGCCGGCAGCCCGCCGAGGTAGCCGATGGCGCCGCGCTGGTCGATCTTGCCGCGCAGCCCCTTGCGGATATCCTCGGGGTAGCGCTTCAGGTCGGTGGCGGCGCCGGGGTGCTGCACGTTGGCCATGATGTAGGCGTGGCCGTTGAGCGCAGGCACCACCTGCAGGCCGGTGTGCTCCGCCCCGGCGGGCGCGGAAAGGATACGCACCGGCGCGCCGCCGTCCACGGCCCAGGCCCAGAGGAAATTGTTGAGGTGGTTGCCGGAATCCTCGCCGATGAACAGGGTGCGCAATTCGGGCGAATACTTGATGTTGTCCGGATTGGCGACGCGGTCCGTGTCGCAGCGGTCGAGGGCGCCGTAATCGGTCTGGCCGAACGGCTTTCTGGCGCCGAGCAGTCGCGCCTGCATTGTGGCGGCGACCCAGTCGCTGGCGATCGGTTCGCCGGCGCCGTCCTTTTGTGCGCCGGACAGATGGGCTTCGTAGATGGCGCCGCAGGCGAGATCCTTGGCCTCGCCCGCGAGGCGGATGTGGTCCTGCGGGCGCGGGCCGTTCTGGCCCTCTAGCATGCCGCCCTCGATGTAGGACATGGCGACATAGAGCTTGCGGTCGGTGGCGTTGTGGGTGACGCCCTCCATCTTGGTGAATTCGCTGGTGGCGCCGAGCAGGGCGCCGTAGCGGCGCGACTCGAGAAATGCGGCGGCGGTCTCCATGCCCGGCTTCACCTTGAGCCAGGCCACTTCCTGTTTGGCACCCGAGCCGGGCGCGCGTTTGCCGCCCTGGCCCTCGTAGACGAAAACCGGCTTGAAGTCCTTGTGCCGCTCCGGCTCGGCCCTGACCGCCTCGGTGGTGGCGGATTCGAAGATGTCGGAGAAGCGGATGCCGCGATCGACCAGCGCCCTGATCCCGTCCTCGTCGGCATGGCCGAGTCGAATCCATTTCAGGTCGGCGCTGCCGCCGTGCTCGCCGGAGCGCTGTTCCCATTTCGCCGCGTAGAGGGTGCCGGCGGAAAGATCGCGCGGGCGGTCGGCGACGAACATGAAGAGCATGGTGTCGCGGCCGTCGTCGCCCAGGTAGGCGGTGCGCTCGTCGGGCATCACTTCGGCCAGTTCGGTGGCCAGCCGCCCCATGGCGTAGCGCTTGGCCACGCTCGCCGTCCCCTGCGGACTGACTTTTACCTCGACGACATGGCCGTAGCGATAAGGGTTGGCGCCGCCCTCGGCGGCCTTCCTGCCGGGCGTGCCGAGATAGAGGTTCATCGCCTCGAGCGGCTCGTGCTCGAACTGGCGCGCGTTGGGCTCGTACTCCTCGCCGCCGAGGTGCGTGTTCCACGGCGTCAGCGAGCCGGCGCAGGGAATCCACAGACCGCCGATGCCGTTCATGTCGATGTTGGTCAGGCGCCGGGCGGCGAGCGTGCCGCGCGCGCGATCCTGGCGCAGCTCGGCCAGGCTCATGACGCCGGGCAACTGTGCGTAGAGTTCCATGCTGCCCTGCCCCGCGGCAAGCGGCGCTTCGGTGTGGTACTCGTAGTGGGTGACGAGGAAGAGGCGCTCGCGCCGCCCGTCCGGCACGCGAATGAGCGAATTGGCGTCCGGCGCGTAGGAATGGAAGGGCCCCTGCGCAGCGGCGCCCTTCTCGTCGGCTGGAGAGCGCAGCAAGGGCTGCCCGTGGCGGTCGGTGATCAGGCCGGCCTCGCTGCCGCCGATGCGCTCGCCGCTGCGGAACAGCACGCGGTATTCGAGCGGGAAGACGCGCTTGCGGCCGTCGACATAGTGCACGATGGCGTTCGAGCGGGTGTAGGCGGCGGTCTGCTCGGCCTCGCTGCGCGGCGCCGGTGTCGGCGTGAACTCGACGCGGGTGACGCGGTCTGCGGCTCCGGCCACGACGGGCAGCAAGGCCGCGAGGGCGAGGGCGATGGGGCGAATGCGCATGGGGGCTCCTGTGCCGGTTATAGGCGGGCCAGCTTAGCGGCGCGCTGTTACCGGATGATGACCCTTCAGGCGAGCACGTCCAGGTGCACGACCAGATCGGCGTCGTAGCCGTGCCAGCGGAAGGGGATGGCGTAGGGAGTGCTGCGCGCGCGCGGCGTGACGGCGTTGTCGCGCCCGCAGAAGGCCGCCGGCGTCGAGATGCTCAGTCCCTCGCCGAAGTGGCGCCGTGCCCGGCCGGAGAGGATGTTGGCGATCTCGCCGACGATGTCGCGATGCTTCTCGTCGGTGAAATCCTGCTCGCCCATCCGCAGCAGGACATGGCTGAGCAGGGAGCGCGGCGCCGAGAAGGCGACGCAGCCGGCGAAGCCGCCATCGACGTTGATGACGCCGTTGTAGTCGTTCCACAGGATCGGATCGCCGCGCTCGATGACGTAGGCCGAGCGTACCTGGGCCGGATCGCTGGTGGCCGTGGCGAAGAAGTGGCTGATGGCTTCAGAGAACACCTCGATGTCGGCGGGTCGCAGGGATCGGTAGCTCATTGCATCAGTTCCTTGAGTGCGGCCGCCAGCTGCGCATCGCTGAAAGGCTTGTGCACGAAGCCGTGCGCGCCCTTTTTGATGGCGCGCAGCGCGGTGGCCTTGTCGGAGAGGGCCGAAACGACGAGGATGCGCGCTTCGGGCAGCAGGCCGGCCAGCTCGGCGATGCAGGCCTCGCCGTCCATTTCCGGCATGGTGAGATCCATGGTGACGCAGTCGGGCGTTATCCGCCGCGCCACTTCTATCGCTTCCAGGCCGTTGGCTGCCTGCCCGGCGATCTCGATGCCGCCGACGGCGCCGCTGGCGCAGAGACGGGCGATGCGGCTGCGCATCACCAGGGAGTCGTCTACGATCAGCAGCCTGTTCATGCTTTCACCAGAAGGGTAAAGCGCGTGTAGCTGTTCGGCACCGTGGCGATTTTCAGGCGCGCGCCGAGGCGCGCGACGAGTTCGCGCAGCACGTCGAGGCCGACGCCGCGTCCGGCATGCGGGTTGGCTGTCGCCGCCGTGCTGAAGCCGGGCTCGAAGAGCAGGGCGAACAAATCGCGCTCGCTCATGCGCGCCGCCTCCTCGGTGCTCTTGCGGCCGCTGTCGACCAGCTGGCGCCGCAGCGAATCGGCGCAGATGCCGCGCCCGTCGTCCCATACCGACACGGCGAGGATGTCGCCGGCCTGGCGTTCCACTTCCACGCGCACGCGGCCTTCGGCCGGCTTGCCGGCGCGCAGGCGCTCCTCGGCGCTCTCGATGCCGTGGGCGACGGCATTCCTTACCAGTTGAGGCACGGCCTCGCGCAGCAGCGTCGCCAGGCTTTCCGGCAGCACGGGCAGGTGTGCGGCGACCGCCTCGAAACGCACCTGCTTGTCGAGGTCCTGCGCCACATGCCGGGTCAGCCGCTCGATCTGGCGCAGCACCGGATCGAGGCCCTGGGCCGGGCGGGCGAAATTGCTCGCCTTGTCGTAGACGCCGCGCAGGCGCTCGAGCTGCTCGCGCAGCCCGCTCAGCGCGACGGCAAGCGGAATCAACTCCTTTCCGGAAATGTTGCCGCTGCGGCGCAGCGGGACGAGGCGATCCTCGAAGGCATGCGCCTCGCGTGCGACTGTGCCGAAGCCGAGCGTGGCCGCCTCGCCCTTGATCGCATGGGTATGCCGGAACAGGCGGTCGATCATGCCGGCATAGGCGCTTGCCTCGGGCTCGACCTGCTGCAGGTCGGCATTCATCAGTTCGATCTTTTCCTCCGCCGAGACGAGGAAGGCGGCAACCAGCCCGGGGTCGCGGTCGAGCACCGCCAGCAGCAGGTCGACGTCGCGGCGCAGCTGTTCCTCGGCGCCGGCCAGCTCGCTGCGCAGCCGCACCTGCTCGCTGACGTCGTGCACGGTGACGAGCAGCGCCGCCACCTTGTTGTCCTTGCGCACCTGGTCGAAGGCGAAACTCAAGTGCCTCCTCTGGCGCCCGTCCTCGCCCTCGCCGCGGACCGCCACCTCCGAGAGCGGGTTGAGCTGGTCGAGCAGGCCGGCCTTGATGCGGTCCTTGAACAGCAGTTCCACGTAGTCGGCCGCGACGGCGGCCGTATCCGGCTCGACCAGGGCAGCCAGGGTGTCGCTCAGGCGCTCGCCGGTGCGCACCGGCCGGCCGAACAGGTTGTCGAGCGAAAGCGAGCGCTGGCTGCCGATGCTGCCGTCGGCATTCAGCAGGAACAGACCCTCGCGCAGGGTGGCGAGGATTTCGTCGGTTTCCTCGTGCGCCACCTCGGCGACGCGGTCGCTGCGGCGCAGCGCGCGCACGAACTTGAAGACGATGAAGGCGAAGTTGACCAGGGCGAGCAGGATCGCCGTGATCTGGATCGAGCGCAGCCGGCCGGCGGTCGCGACGGCCTCGGTTTCCAGGTGCTGCGTCAGGTCGTTGGCCAGTTGCATCAGCTTGATGTTGCGCGCGACGACCTTGGTGACGGCGATTTCGACGTCGATGGCTTCGGGATTTTCCTTCCCGAGCAGAGGGACGACGGTGCCGTCGAGGGGCTGCCAGTAGGTTTCGATGCGGCGCAGAAGGTCGGCCTCGTTGGCAAGCGCTTCGCGCGAGAGCCACTGCGCGATCGCATCGTCGCGGCCGTCGCGGCGGGCCAGCTCGGCCAGCGCCTTGCGGAAGTTGGCATGCGACTCCGATATCTGCGCCTGGCTGGTCTGGATCGGCATGCCGTCGCGCAGCTCCTGGGCCAGGGTGAGCAGGGCCTTGGCCAGCTGTTGCGAGTACATGCGCAGTTCGCCGCTGGCGTTGATCTTCGAGGTGTCGGCCTCGATGCGGCCGGAAGCGTAGAAGTTGAATAGCAGCACGCCCAGGTCGAGCACCAGGAAGAGGGCGATGGCGATGACGAGATCGCGGTACTTGCCGAGCAGGCCGGTGGCACTGTTCATGATTTCTTCTCGAGCCGTTGCGGAGGCTGCATTGTCGCCGCGGAAGATTACGGACTGATTGCAGCCCGGCGCCGTCATCTGGCGGTCATCAAGACGTCATCAAGACAACACGCGCGAAGCCCAGACTGCGCCCATGCCGCGCGTCAGAACCATCTTCCTGTCCGACATCCACCTCGGCACGCGCGCCTGCCAGGCCGAGCGGCTGCTCGATTTCCTGCGCGAGCACCCGGCCGACGAGCTGTACCTGCTCGGCGACATCGTCGATTTCTGGGCCATGAAGCGCGGCATCCACTGGAACGCCGCGCAGAACACCGTGGTGCAGAAGGTGCTGCGCCGTGCCCGCCACGGCGAGCGCGTGGTGTTCGTCCCCGGCAACCACGACGAGGCGCTGCGCGACTACATCGACACCGCCTTCGGCGACATCCGCGTCATGGACGAGGCCATCCACACCCTGCGCGACGGCCGCCGCTTCCTGCTCATGCACGGCGACGCCTTCGACCAGGTGACGCGCCACCACCGCTGGGTGGCGGTGCTGGGCGACGTCTCCTACACCTGGCTGGTGCGCGCCAACCGCTGGATTTCCTGGCTGCGCCGCAAGCTCGGCCTGGCCGGCTACTGGTCGCTCGCCGGCTACGCCAAGCGCCGCGTCAAGCGCGCGCTCAACTTCATCTTCGATTTCGAGGAGTCCGCCGTGCGCCATGCCGCCGCGCGCGGGCTCGACGGCATCGTCTGCGGCCACATCCACAGCGCGGCGATCAAGCAGGTCGACGGCCTCGCCTACATCAACTGCGGCGACTGGGTCGATTCCTGCACCGCCATCGTCGAGCACCTCGACGGCCGGCTCGAACTGGTCGAGTGGCACGCCACGGCGCCGCTCGCGCTGCCGCGCGAAGCCGAGGAAAGGATCGCCGCCTGATGCGCGTGCTGATGGTCTCCGACGTCTTCTTCCCGCGCGTCAACGGCGTCTCCACCTCCATCGAGACCTTCCGCCACACCCTCGTCGGGCAGGGCGTCGAGGTGCGCGTGGTGGCGCCGCGCTACGGCGACGAGCCGGACGACCCCCACGTCGCGCGCGTGCCGGGGCGGCCGGTGCCGCGCGACCCGGAGGACCGCCTCGTCGCCTGGCGCGCCATGACCGCCGCCGTGCGCGCGCAGGCCGCCGCCTGCGACCTCATCCACATCCAGACGCCGTTCGCCGCGCACTACGCCGGCCTGCGCGAGGCGCGCCGCGCCGGCGTGCCGGTGCTGGCCACCTACCACACCCTGTTCGAGGAATACCTGCACCACTACGCGCCCTTCCTGCCGGCGGCGGGGCTGCGCGCCGCGGCGCGGCTGTTCTCGCGGCGGCAGTGCAACGCCCTCGACGGCGTCGTGGTGCCCTCGACGGCGATGCACCGGCGCCTCGCGGACTACGGCGTCAGGCAGCCCATCCATGTTCTGCCCACCGGCATTCCGCTCTCGCGCTTCGCCGGCGGCGACCGCGCGCGCTTCCGCGCCGCCCACGGCATCCGCCCGGGCCGCCCGGTGGCGCTCTTCGTCGGCCGCGTCGCGCACGAGAAGAACATCGGCTTCCTGCTCGAGATGGCGGCGCAGGCCGTGCGCCGTTGCCCGGACCTTCTGCTGATCGTCGCCGGCGAGGGACCGGCACTGCCCGCCCTGCGCGAGCAGGCGGCGCAACTCGGCCTCGGCGAGTCGGTGCGCTTCACCGGCTATCTCGACCGCCACCGCGACCTGCCCGACTGCTACGCCGCCGCCGACGTCTTCGTCTTCGCCTCGCGCACCGAGACGCAGGGCCTGGTGCTGCTCGAAGCCATGGCGGTGGGCCTGCCGGTGGTGGCGCTGGCCTACATGGGCAGCGTCGACATCCTCGCGCCGCGCCGCGGCTGCCGCGTGCCGGACGACGATCCGGCGTCCTTCGCCGCCGCCGTGGTCGAAGTGCTTGCCGACCCGGCGCTGCGCTCGCGGCTCGGCAGCGAGGCCTGGCAATACGCGCGCGGCTGGTCCGACGAGGCCATGGCGCAGCGCATGGCCGAGCTGTATCGCGCCTATCACAACCGGGAAATCATCGCCCAATGGAAAGCCCATACAAAGGCAAGACCGGCCTGACCCGGGTCTGGAATGCCTTCCACTATTCCCTTGCCGGACTGCGCGCCGCCTACCGCCACGAGGACGCCTTCCGCCAGGAAGTCATGCTGGCCGCCATCCTGCTGCCGGCCGCCATCCTGCTGCCGGTGGGCGGCACGGCGCGCGCCCTGATGATCGCCAGCGTGCTGCTGGTGCTGGTGGTGGAACTGCTCAACTCCGGGCTGGAGGCGACGGTGGACCGCATCGGCCTGGAAGACCACCGCCTCGCCAAGCGCGCCAAGGACATCGGCAGCGCGGCGGTGCTGGTCGCGCTGGTGAACGTCGCCGCGGTGTGGGCGAGCGTGCTGCTGCCATGAGCGAGTTGTCGATCGCGGTGGTGACCGAGACGCACCCGCCGGAGGTCAACGGCGTGGCGATGACGGTGGGTCGTCTCATCGACGGTCTGCGCCGGCGCGGCCACCGCGTCAGCGTGGTGCGGCCGCGCCAGTCGGCGGCCGACCGCGGCGGCGAGGGCGACCTGCTGCTCGCCGGCCTGCCGCTGCCGGGCTACGCCGGCCTGCGCTTCGGCCTGCCCGCCGGCGGCTCGCTGGCGCGCGCCTGGCGCGCGCCTGGCGCGCGTGCCAGCCGGACATCGTGCATGTCGTCACCGAAGGCCCGCTCGGCTGGTCGGCGGTGGCGGTGGCGCGCCGCCTGGGACTGCCCGTCACCTCCGGCTTCCACACCAACTTCGACCGCTACAGTGTGCATTACGGCATCGGCTGGCTGCGCCCCGCCGTGGCGGCCTACCTGCGCAGCCTGCACCGGCGCACGTGCGCCACCATGGTGCCGACCGAGGCGCTGGCGGCGGATCTCGCCGGCGAAGGCATTCCCGGCGTCTGCGTGGTCGGTCGCGGCGTCGACACCGAACTGTTCGATCCGCAGCGGCGCAGCCGCGAACTGCGCGAAGCCTGGGGCGTGGGGGAGGGCGGGCTGGCCTGCCTGTACGTCGGCCGCCTCGCACCGGAGAAGAACCTCGACGTGAGTTGCCTCGCCTTCGAATCGATCCGCGCCGTGCGGCCCGACGCGCGCATGGTCTGGGTCGGCGACGGCCCGGCCGCCGCGCGCCTCAGGCGCGAGCGCCCCGACGACCGTTATGCCGGCACGCGCACCGGCGCCGATCTCGCCGCACATTATGCTTCGGCCGACCTGTTCCTCTTCGGCAGCCTGACCGAGACCTACGGCAACGTCGTCGCCGAGGCGATGGCGAGCGGGCTGGCCGTCACCGCCTACCGCAGCGCCGCCGCCGCCGAGTTGATCGACGACGGCTTCAGCGGGCGCGCCGTGCCGCCGGGCGACGAATCCGCCTTCTGCCGTGCCGCGCTCGGCCTCGCCCTCGACGACGCCCTGCGCCGCGCCGTCGGCCTGCGCGCCCGCCTCGACATGGAAGCGCGCGGCTGGCCCGCCGTGGTGGAACGCTTCGAGGGCGTGCTGCGCCAGGCGGCGAGCCCGGCCGCCTGATTCATTCCTTCCTCTGCAGTACCTTTGACCTGTATCAAGGGCCGCAGGCCGCCATCCAAGTAGCTTCGCCCTTCTCTTTTTCTTTTCGATTCATAGGGGTGGGGCAAATGGCAGCAGTCATGCCGGCGCCGGCGTCGAGCCGGCTCCTGATGTCGGGCAACGAGGCCGTGGCGCGCGCGGTGTGGGAGGCGGGGACGAAGGTCTGCGCCGGTTATCCGGGCACGCCGGCGACCGAGATGCTGGAGGTGCTGGCCACCTATCCCGACCTCTACGCCGAATGGTCGGTGAACGAGAAGGTGTCGCTGGAAGTGGCCATCGGCGCCTCCATGATGGGCTCGCGCGCCTTCTGCGCCATGAAGCACGTCGGCCTCAACGTCGCCGCCGACCCGCTGATGACCTGCACCCTGACCGGCGCCGAAGGCGGCCTGGTCATCGCCGTGGCCGACGACGTCGGCATGTCCTCCTCGCAGAACGAGCAGGATTCGCGCTTCTGGGGCCGCTTCGCCCACGTGCCGATCCTCGAGCCGGCCGATTCCCAGGAAGCCTACGACATGGCGCGCTACGCCTTCGAGCTCTCGGAGGAGTACCAGGTGCCGGTGATCCTGCGCCTGACCTCGCGCATCTGCCACGTCAAGGGGCTGGTCACCGTCGGCGAGCGCTTCGCGCACCAGTCGAAGGGCTTCTCGAAGAACGCCGAACGCTGGGTGATGGTGCCCGGCCACGCCAAGCGCCGCATCCCGCTGATGCTGGCGCGCGAGCAGGAGCTGAAGCGCCTGTCCGACAAGACGCCGCTCAACGTCATCGAGCCGGGCAGCGACCGCCGCGTCGCCTTCGTCACCAGCGGCCCGGCCTACATGCACGTGCGCGAAACCTTCCCCGATGCGCCGGTGCTGAAGCTCGGCCTGTCGCATCCCTGGCCGCTGGAAAAAGTGGCGGCACTGGCGCAGATGGCCGACACCCTGGTGGTGGTGGAGGAGGTCGAGCCGATCCTCGAAACCGAATTGAAGGCCGCCGGCTTCGCCGTGCATGGCAAGGACTTCCTGCCGCGCATGGGGGAACTGGCGCCGGAAGTGCTCAAGCCTGCCGTCGAGCGCCTGCTGCGCAAGGAGGCGGCGCCCGCGCCGGAGCAGGCCCAGGCCCTGCCGCCGCTGTTCCCCCGCCCGCCCACGCTGTGCGCCTCCTGTCCGCACATGGGCATCTACTACACGCTGTCGCAGCTGAAGAACCTGACCGTTTCCGGCGACATCGGCTGCTACACGCTGGGCGCGGGGCACCCGTGGAACTCGCTCGATTCGACCATCTGCATGGGCGCCTCGATGGGCGTGGCGCTCGGCATGGACAAGGGCCGCGGCGAGGCGGACAAGAACAAGAAGGTGCTCGCCGTGATCGGCGACTCGACCTTCATGCACATGGGCATGCAGGGCCTGCTCGACATCACCTGGAACCGCGGCAACGTCACCGTGCTGCTGCTCGACAACGGCACGGTGGGCATGACCGGCGGCCAGAACACGC
>WYAY01000121.1 GCA_011526165.1 Sulfuritalea sp. | reverse complement strand
GCCTTCTAAGCCGGGGGTTACAGGTTCGAGTCCTGTCGGGCGCGCCAGCCCCAGGCATCAGTGGTGGACGTAGCTCAGTTGGTAGAGTCCTGGATTGTGATTCCAGTTGTCGCGGGTTCGAGTCCCGTCGTCCACCCCATTCCCTCCCTATACAATGCCTGCTTGGCTCATCCCCTGAGCCAGGCTGTGCGGCATGATGCCGCGCTTCGAACAACCGAATTGCTGAGATGAGCAAGAAGAACGCCGCCTACGACGAATCCTCCTTCCGCGTGCTGAAAGGCCTCGAGCCGGTGCGCGAGCGTCCGGGGATGTACACCCGCACCGACTCGCCGATGCACATCGTCCAGGAGGTCATCGACAACGCCGCCGACGAGGCGCTCGCCGGCTTCGCGAAGAACATTCACGTTACCCTACATTCTGACGGCTCCGTCACGGTGGCCGACGATGGTCGCGGCATTCCCGTCGGCCCGCATCCCGAGGAGCAGGTGCCGGTGGTGGTGCTGGCCTTCACGCGCCTGCACGCCGGCGGCAAGTTCGACAAAAAATCGGGCCAGTCCGCCTACGCCTTTTCCGGCGGCCTGCACGGCGTCGGCGTCGCCGTCACCAACGCGCTGTCGACGCGCGTCGAGGTCGAGGTGCGCCGTGACAGCAAGGCGCACCATGTCGCCTTTTCAGAGAACGGCGAGAAGGTCTCCGATCTGCAAATCGGCGAGTCCTGCGGCCGCCAGACCGGCACGCGCGTGCGCGCCTGGCCGGATGCCAAATATTTCGAATCCGCCAAACTGCCGGTGGCCGAACTGGAGCGACTGCTGCGCTCGAAGGCGGTACTGCTGCCAGGCCTCGCCGTGACGCTGGAGAACGAGCAGGGCGGGGCGAGCAAGACCTGGCGCTACCCGCTCGGCCTTCAAGGCTATCTGGAAGAAGCCGGCGCAGGCGTCGAGGCCGTGTCGCCCGTCTACACCGGCGAGAAGTATGCGCCGCTCGACGACGAGTCCTTCGCCGAGGGCGAGGGCGCGGCCTGGGCGGTGGGCTGGTTCGCCGAGCCGGTCTGCGCCGAATCCTACGTCAACCTCATCCCCACTGCGCTGGGCGGCACGCACGAGTCCGGCCTGCGCGCCGGCATATTCGAGGCGGTGAAGTCCTTCATCGAGCACCACGCCCTGCTGCCGCGCGGCATCAAGCTGCAGCAGGAAGACGTTTGCGGCCGCATGAGCTTCATCCTCTCGGCGCGCATCCTCGATCCGCAGTTCCAGGGGCAGGTGAAGGAGAAGCTCAACTCGCGCGAGGCAGTGAAGCTGGTGTCGGCGATGATCCGCGATCCGCTCGAGATCTGGCTCAACAACCACGTCGACGCCGCCAAGGCCATTGCCCAGTTGGCCATCAAGCAGGCCGAGGCGCGGCTGCGCACGGCGCAGAAGGTAGAGAAGAAGAAGTCCTCCGGCGTCGCCGTGCTGCCGGGCAAGCTCTCCGACTGCGAGAGCGAGTCGATCGCCGAGAACGAGCTGTTCCTGGTCGAGGGCGACTCCGCCGGCGGCTCGGCGAAGATGGCGCGCAACAAGGAGACGCAGGCCATCCTGCCGCTGCGCGGCAAGGTGCTCAATGCCTTCGAGGTCGATGCCGACCGCCTCTTCGCCAACGCCGAGATCCACGACATCGCCGTCGCGCTGGGCGTTGATCCGCATCCCGCCGACGCGCCGGATTCCGTGCTCGACCGCCTGCGCTACGGCAAGGCCGTCATCATGTCGGACGCCGACGTCGACGGCGCCCACATCCAGACGCTGCTGCTGACGCTGTTCTACCGGCACTTCCCGAAGCTGATCGCGCGCGGCCATGTCTACATCGCCATGCCGCCGCTCTACCGCGTCGACGTGCCGGCCTCGGGCAAGAAGCGGCCGGCCAAACGCCTGTATGCGCTCGACGAGGGCGAGCTGGAGGCGATCCGCGACCGCCTGAAGAAGGAGGGCGTCAACCCAGACGCCGTCGAGATCGGCCGCTTCAAGGGCCTCGGCGAGATGAACCCCGAGCAGTTGCGCGAGACCACCATGGATCCGGCCACACGGCGCGTGCTGCCGGTGATCCTGCGCGAAGGCGCGGAGGAAGCGACGCAGAAGATGTTCACCCTGCTGATGGCCAAGGGCGAATCCGCCGGCCGCCGCGGCTGGATGGAAGAGAAGGGCAACGAAGTGGAGGCGGATGTCTGATGGGTGACGAAACTTTGGACCTTTTCCAGGACGGAAAAGTCAGTCCCGGCGGCACGGCGCATCTGCCGCCTTCTGCGCCGCCACCCGCGGGTCTGGCCATGCCCGACGACGCCCTGCCGCTCGATCTCTACGCCGAGCGCGCCTACCTGACCTACGCCATGAGCGTGGTCACCGGCCGCGCTCTGCCGCACGTCGAGGACGGCCAGAAGCCGGTGCAGCGGCGCATCCTTTACGCCATGCACGAGATGGGCCTGAAGGCCGGCGCCAAGCCGGTGAAGAGTGCGCGCGTCGTCGGCGACGTCATCGGCAAGTTCCATCCGCACGGCGACCAGAGCGTGTACGACGCCATGGTGCGTGTGGCGCAGGACTTCTCGCTGCGCTACCCGCTCATCGACGGCCAGGGCAACTTCGGCTCGCGCGACGGCGACGCCGCCGCGGCGATGCGCTACACCGAGGCGCGCCTGACGCCGATCGCCGAACTCCTGCTCGG
>WYAY01000120.1 GCA_011526165.1 Sulfuritalea sp. | reverse complement strand
TTGTTCTTCGAGGCCTCGGCCAGCGGCGCGAACTCTTCCTCCAGGGGCTTGGGCGGGACGTAATGCGCCACGACCGCATTCGAAACCGTACCGGTCGGCTTGCCATCCTTGAAGGCCACCAGGCGGATGTGCAGCTTGGCCTGGGCGGCAGGCAGCGGCAGCGGCTGGCTGCTGTCGATGACGGCAGGCGGCATTTCCTTCCCGGCGATGACCGGGTCAGGCTGGGCGGGTGGCCCTTTCTTCTTGAAGATCTTTTTCTTCTCGCCGGTCGCAGGCTGTGCCGCTTTCGCCCAGGCGGGAATGTGGGCAGCAAGATTCAGCTTGAAATGATCGAAATAGGCATCCCCTTCATCGAGCAGGCCGGCAGGCTGCGGATTGAAGCCCGACGGGAAAGCCTTGTCGGCGATTTGCCAGCGCCACTGGTAGGCGGCGGGATTCGACGTTTCCCAGACCAGCACGACCTGGGTGGACAATTCGTTGAAATCCCTTTCCGTTTCCCCCCAGGCAGGCTTGGTGGTGTCGGGCAAGATCTTGCCGAAGGCGAGCTTGACGGCAGCGGACTGGAACGGCTGGGTGGCGGCGGCCGCGGAGGGTGGCAACTGGCCGAGGGCGGGCTGCGCGCCGGCCTGAATGGGTTGCGCCGGTTTGGGCGGCGTTGCGGCCTGCCTGTCCATTCCGGGATGCAGCAGTGGGGGCGGCGGAGGCAGCATCGTGCCTGTGCCGGTCGAGGGGCCAATCGCGGCGGGCGGTGCAGCGCTTCGACGTTCCTGTGCCGCCACGATGCTCAAGGTGGCGGGCCCCTGGCCGGAAAGATTTCCTGTCGTGACCCGCACGACGCGCACGCCGGGCATGGCGCTCGGCAGCACGCGCACGGCCAGTCGCAACTGCCCCCCGCCAGCCGCCTGGGGCGCGCCGATTGCCTCGATGCCGTCACCCAAAGAGAAAACGGCTCGCGGATTCAGGTTGCTGCCGGCGATGAGAATTTCGTAGGTGCTTCCGGCGGAAAGAACCGAAGGCGAGATGGATTGCACCGATGGCGCCAGACCGGCCGCCGGCCGGGCTGGCAAGGGGTCGAGAACCGCGGGCGCGGGCGGCGCGTTTCGCGTGGCTTGCGCGTACGAAGGCAGCGCGAGCAGAAGCTCCGACAGCAGGATGAGCATCGAGGCAATCGTGAAGGCATGGCACCTGGGCAAACGGCAGGACATCGCGACCTCCTGGGGCTCAGCGAATCGTGGTGTTTCGCATCGGCATGGGGGCGTCCGTTCGGAAAAGTCAGTTCCTGCAAGACGGCGCCGATTCGTCGGGCGAGGTCATGCCCGGCATTGCGGCCGGCTGCTCATAACGTCCCCTGCACTTTGGTAACCGATGGCGCGCCGGCCTTGGTCTTGCAGGCGGCAATCGGGCTGTCGGGTGCCGGCGCGCATCCTCCGCCGGCATGGAAGAGAAGGACTGTGCAATCCCAGGCATTCACTTCGGTGGCGACGCTGTCCGGCACCTTCATGTTTACGGACACGGTGCCGCTGAAATTCTTGTTTACTTCCAGGTCAGTCCTGTCGAAGGCAGCGCTTGCCGCCGGGCTGTTCTTGTTGCGCAGATGACACTGGACGGAAAACTTCTTGACGTCCGAGTGGAGGTTGGAGAGCTGGACCGGAACCTTGAAGGTGATCGTCTGCTCGGCAAGCGCGGCCGGGGGCGTGAGCATTGCGGCGATGACAATTGACGCATAAAGCAGGCGGGCCATGGTTACCTCCACGCAGAAAGGTCAGGGGGAAGTCCCGGAAACGTGAAGTCCGGGCGTGGCGATGGATGCGGGAAACTGCGGAACCGGTTTGTCTCCCAGGCCGGTTGCCGTAAGCGCGCCCGTGTCGATCGAGGCGGGCAACGTGGGGACGGCACCGGCGGCGCCGACGACGACGAGCGCGGGCGTCGCGATGCTGACGGGAGGTTTGGCCGGCGCTCCGGCGCCCGCACCCAGCGGGGCGGGAACGGCACGCGACGGGGCTGCAGCCGGCACTGGCGCCTGCATTGCCGGGGGCGGCATCCGGAGCATCGGCATCGGACCGGGCGCAGGCGCAACCGTGGTGGAAGAGGCCGGTGCGGTTGCCGTGCCGCGAGGCTGCGGCGCCGCAGGAGCGCGGCTGGGCGGTTGCGCGGCCGGAATGCCGCGCTCGGTTGCCGTGCGGGCTTCATTCGGCGCGGCGGTGTCGCGCCCGAGCACGTTCAGACTGACGGCCATCGCGATCGTCAAGAGAAGGCTGCGGCGCATGGCTTGTCCGGCTATCGGATGGTTACGCTTCGCATCAACGTCGCCGGCGGCCGGTTGGCGCCGGGGTTGGCGTCGACGTAGCGGAAAGTCAGTGTGGCGGGAACGGCGGCGGCATTGATTTCGAAGGTGCCGTTGCCCGGGATGGGCGGAATGAATTCCTGGCAGATCGGCAAGCTGGCGCGACGGAAGCGTCCGGGCGAGATTGCCGTCAGCACGACGCCTTCGCGGTCGCCCTGGCTGGTGAAAGCTTCGATCGTCACGCTTTGCAGTCCGGCCAGATCCGGGTCGACCAGATCGATGCCGACGGGCACCAGCCCGCCTCCGCAGGGCGCCAGGGCTACCAGGGGAAGGCTGCCAGGCATCACCGTCAGCGTCGCCAGCACGCCCGACTCGCTGGCGAACGGGTTGTCGCCCGAGACGGCCGCCAGCCGCCAGCCGTCCTTCGCGCGGTGCATCAGGAAAGTGCTGCGTCCGCTGAACAGCCCGGGCGTGAAGTCGGCGACGCCGAAGAAGCGCTTCTCCCAGGCGGCCTGGATCATGGCCACGTCGGGCCCGGCGCTGACATTGGCCTCGAACAGATGCAGGCGGATCTGCTTCAGGTTGGCCGTGTCGCGGCGTATGCCGTCGAGGAAGCGCTGGTAGCCGATCATGGCCGGGTCGAGGCGCGCCTGGATGGCGCCGATGTCGCCGGTCTCGTAGGCGCGGATGATCTCGTCGAGGGCCGTGCGCGCGGCCTTCATGTCCTCGAAGCCGGCGACGGCCGGCTTTTGCTCGGCAGCGGGCGCTTGTGCCCTGGCCGGTGCGACGATGGCCAGGCAGGCGATCAGGAGCAGAAGGAAATCAGAACGCATAGCTCAGTTGCACTCCTGCCGTCTTGTCCCGATAGGCGATCGCCGCTTGATCCTGGAAGCTGCTCATGGCGCGCACATAGAGCCGGATGCCGCCGCGCTGCCCCAGCGCCCGCCCCGCATCGAGCTGGTACCAGTGCTGGCGCAGCTCGCCGCCGGTGGCGTCGTGGCCGCGGCTGCCGCCGAGGATAGCGGAGAGGCGCCCCCAGCCGCTGCGCTCTCCCGACACGGCCAGGTTGAGCGTGTTGAGGGTGGACGTCGTGCCGTTCTCCAGATGCTGGCGCTGGGCATTGCCGTAGAGGGTGGCATTCAGCATCCAGGAGGCCGGTGCCACATCGGTGGCATCGCTCCAGTTGCGCCCGTAGGACGCCGTCCAGGTGTCGGTGCGGCTGTCGATGCCGGTGGCGAGGCTGCTCTTCAGCGTGCTGTTCTGGTAACCGAGCGAGGCGTTCCAGGCCGCTTGCACATAGCTCAGGTTGGCGCCCTGGTTGGCGTTGCGGTTGCTGCCCCCGCCGCTGCTTTTGCCTTGAGATTCGCCGGCATTCAGGGCGAGGCCCAGTCCCGGCACGCTCGGGAAGGTGAACTGGGCGCGCACATTGGCCGCATCGGTCTTGCCGACGAAGGGCGTGTAGGGCGTCACCGGCGTCGGCGGAATGGTCGGCGGCGGGGGCGGAATGGGCGGGGCCGCCATCTGGTTCTCCGAATGGCGCACGTCCCCCGTCAGGGTCAGCCACTGCATGGCCTGCCAGCTGGCGTTGGCATAGGTCTCGCGGATGCCGGCGCCGGCCAGCCCCGAGAGGCTGGCGTAGTAGCGCCCCAGGTCGTGGTGGCCCAGGCGCAGGCCCAGCTTGTCGCCCTGCCAGCCGCCATCGACGATCAGGGCGCGGTCGCGGTGTCCTTCCAGCCCCTTTTCGCCATAGCGGCTGAGGCCGCCCTCGGCCTGCAGGAAATAGCGGCCCTCGCGCCAGCTCAGGCCGGCGGTGGCGCTGCTGCCCGACGAAGGTACCAGCGCCAGTGCATTGGCGCCGACCGAGCCGCCATCCTCGCTGTAGCCCTGCAGCGTGGCAAAGGCCTGCAGGTTGGCGCCGAACGGAGTCTCCGCCTTGAGGGCGTAGGCGTTCTTCAGGTACATGCGCCGCCAGCCCGGGTGGGACAGGGCTTCCCAGCTCTCGCTGACGACGCCGGCCGAGGCCGACACCAGCGTTTGCCCGAAATAGCGCTGCGCCATGAGGCCGCGCAACGGCAGGTTGGCGCCCAGGGAGGAATGATTGACGGCCACGTCGCCGAAAGCGAACCGATAGCCCTGTCCGGCGCGCCCCGCGCTCAGGGTGTTGATCTGGACGTTGCCCAGCGGAATGGCGGCGGGGTCGTCCGTCTGGGTGAGGGCGAGCTGCATCCAGGCGACGTCGCCCTCGGGGGCCGCGCCGCGCAGGTCACTCTGCATGCCGATGCGGTGGTAGTGCCCGCCCGAATAGGGCGTCAGCATCGCGCCGCCGCTGGCGCTGCGCGAGTAGAAGTCGACCGAGGCGGCGCCATGCCATTCGATCTTCGTGGCGCCGTCCTCGCCCTGCACGAGTTCGGGTGCGGGTCCGCCCGAGGCCTGGGCGAACTGGGCCAGCACGGCGGCATTGTCTTCGAGGCGATCGGCGGCAAGCGGGGCGGCGGCGGGGGTGGCGGCGATCAGCGCGCAAAACAGCACGCGGCCGTCCAAGGCCGGAGTTGCGGCTGCCCCCATCCTGCGCGAATCCGGATTCACGACCCCTCCACTGTGCGGTGTCCGGGTGAGCCCTGCCCGCGGGCGGCTGCGCTTGTCGCGCCGCCTGCCTTCTTATGCCTTCATCCTAGACCTGCAGTGGGGGTTCCGCAAGAACAACGGTGCGTCAGTATTGGCCGAGAAGCGTCCGCCACCAGCGCCTGCGCGATTCCGGCAGCGGGCCAGGGCGCTCCAGCGCGACCGGCGCAACGCGGCTCATGATCCAGCCCGGCGGATGCGGGTGCTTGCCGGTGCCGCAGGACGAGCCGAGGTTGTTGGGATCGTAGATCTTCACCATGCGCGGCGAGGCGAGGTCGTCGGCGTAGACGATGCCGCAGTAGTCGTGATGGTGTTCCTTGCGCAGCAGCGCGTCGGTCTCGGCGATGAAGCGCTCTACTTCGGCCGCCGCGGCGGGCGCCGACGGCAGGGGTTCGCCCACGGCATAGAGATACCAGCCGGCGCCGCGGTCGATGCGCGCCCAGAAGTCCGTCAGCTGCTGCCAGGACAGCAGGCTCCACAGCCGGCCGCTGTAGAGCTGCTCGAAGGTCTCAGCGTCCGCCAAGCTGCTTCACGTCCCGCACCGCACCGGTGTCGGCGCTGGTGGTCATGGCGGCGTAGGCCTGCAGTGCCGCCGAGACGGTGCGCTCGCGCTTGGCCGGCTTCCAGGCCGCGTCGCCCTTCGCTTCCATCGCCTTGCGCCGTGCCGCCAGGACTGACTTTTCCACGGCGAGGTGGATGCGCCGGTGGGGAATGTCGATCTCGATGGTGTCGCCCTCTTCCACCAGGCCGATCGCGCCGCCGGCTGCCGCCTCGGGCGAGGCGTGGCCGATCGAGAGGCCCGAGGTGCCGCCGGAGAAGCGGCCGTCGGTGAGCAGCGCGCATTCCTTTCCCAGCCCCATCGACTTGATGTACGAGGTCGGGTAGAGCATCTCCTGCATGCCGGGGCCGCCCTTCGGGCCCTCGTAGCGCACGACGACGACGTCGCCGGCGACGATCTGGCCGGCGAGGATCTTCTCCACCGCCTCTTCCTGCGATTCGCAGACGCGGGCGCGGCCGGTGAACTTCAGGATGGAGTCGTCCACCCCTGCCGTCTTCACGATGCAGCCCTTCTCGGCGATGTTGCCGAACAGCACCGCCAGGCCGCCGTCCTGCGAGTAGGCGTGCGCCTTGTCGCGGATGCAGCCGTGGGCGCGGTCGAGGTCGAGCGAAGGAAACCGGCGGCTCTGCGAGAAGGCCGTCTGCGTCGGCACGCCGCCCGGCGCGGCGCGGTAGTACTCGTGCACC
>WYAY01000119.1 GCA_011526165.1 Sulfuritalea sp. | reverse complement strand
TGAAGGGGGCCATCTTGGGGTTCCAGAAGCGGGTCTGGTGGCCGAAATGGACACCCGCCTCCAGCATTTGACGCATGGTCGTAGACATCAGATTCTCCGATAAGGGTTGGCCTCCGCCCGGCCGTGCAACTGAACCTTCAGGCACCCTTTCGGCGCCGGGCGTGCGAATTTTGCCTGTCCAGGGACCGGCAAGTCGCGCATTATAGCGGGTTTTCCACTGATTTAGCCATGGTCGCTGCGCTTAACCTGCATGCGCAGGTTAGCCTTCTCTGAAGCTGCGTTTCTCAAGCATAATTCTGTTTTGAACACCCCATGTACCGATCCCCCAGCGAGATGAGCATCGCCATCAAGACCCCCAATGAAATCGAGAAGATGCGGGTCGCCGGCCGCCTGGCCGCGGAAGTCCTCGATTACATCGAACCGCATGTCAGGCCCGGCGTCACCACCGCAGAACTCGACCGCCTGTGCCATGACTACATGGTCAACGTGCAGGGCACCGTCCCGGCTCCGCTGAACTACGCCCCGGCGGGCTACCAGCCCTACCCCAAGTCGATCTGCGCCTCGGTGAACCATCAGGTCTGCCACGGCGTTCCCGGCGACAAGGCCTTGAAGAAGGGCGATATCGTCAACCTCGACATCACCGTCATCAAGGACGGCTGGCACGGCGACACCTCGCGCATGTTCATCGTCGGCGACGCCTCCATCCTGGCCAAACGCTTGTGTGCGGTGACCTACGAATGCCTCTGGCTGGGCATCGCCCAGGTGCGCCCGGGCGCCCACCTGGGCGACATCGGCCATGCCATCCAGCGCCATGCCGAAGCGAACGGCTTTTCCGTCGTGCGCGAATTCTGCGGCCACGGCATCGGCCGGCAGTTCCACGAAGAGCCCCAGGTGCTGCACTACGGCAAGCCGGGCAACGGGGCGGAACTGCGCCCGGGCATGATCTTCACCATCGAGCCGATGATCAACGCCGGCAAGGCGGCGATCTCCGAACTGCCGGACGGCTGGACCATCGTCACCAGGGACCGCAGCCTGTCGGCCCAGTGGGAGCACACCGTGCTGGTGAGCGAGGCCGGCGCCGAAGTCCTCACGGTTTCGCCCGGCATGCCCGCCAAACCCGCCAAGCTGGGTTGAGCATGCGGCCGGCCACATCCGGCGACGGCCTGCCCCCCCTGCGCCAGCGCGCCAGCCGTCTCAGGGAGGAGCTGGTCCGCGGCCAGGCCGCGCTGAAGGCGGCCTATGAGGCCGGGGGCGACGCAGCCCGCCTGCTGCGCGGCCGCTGCCAGCTGGTCGACGACGTGCTCAAGGCGCTCTGGCTGGAAGCACGCCTGCCGCTCGGCCTGTCGCTGGTGGCCGTCGGCGGTTATGGGCGACGCGAGCTCTTCCCCGCGTCGGACGTCGACCTCCTCTTCCTGCTGCCCGATAACGTGGCGGGCGAAACCGAGCGCCAGCTCGAGGAACTGATCGGCCTGCTGTGGGACATCGGCCTGGACATCGGCCACAGCGTTCGCACGGTCTGGCAATGCGTGGACGAAGCCGCGCGCGACATCACGGTGCAGACCAACCTGCTGGAAGCCCGACTCGTCTGCGGTAGCCGCAACCTGTACGCCGAATTCGGCAGGCAGATGCGCGCCCGGCTCGATCCCGGCGCCTTCTACAAGGGCAAGCGTCTGGAGCAGGACGAGCGCCATGTCCGCTACCAGGAAACCCCTTATGCGCTGGAACCCAACTGCAAGGAAAGCCCCGGCGGCCTGCGCGACCTGCAGGTCATCCTGTGGATCAGCCGCACCGCGGGGTTGGGCGACTCCTGGAGCGACCTCGCCCGGCGCGGCTTCATCACCCGCGGCGAGGCCCGCCAGCTGAAGGGGCTGGAAACCTTTCTGCGCCATCTCCGCATCCGCCTGCATCACTTGACCGGGCGGCGCGAGGATCGCCTGCTGTTCGACCACCAGGAGGCTATCGCCCGCCAGTTCGGCATAGCGGCCGGCCGCACGCGGCGCGCCGCCGAACTGCTCATGCAGCGCTACTACCGGGCGGCAAAGTCCGTCACCCAGCTCAACACCATCCTGCTGCAGAACCTCGGCGCGGACATCTTCCCGGAGCCGAACAAGGTGCCGATCGTCATCAACGAGCGCTTTCAGATGGACCACGAACTGCTCGACGTGCGCGACGGCGAGGTGTTCGAACGCACGCCCGCCGCCATCCTGGAAAGCTTCCTGCTCATGGCGCAGCGCCCCGAGCTGAAGGGCATGACGGCGCGCACCCTGCGCGCCCTGTGGCGGGCGCGCCGCCTCGTCGGGCCCGACTTTCGCCGCGATGCGGCCAACCGGGCCGCCTTCCTCAAGCTCTTCCAGCAGAAACGCGGCCTGCTGCACGAGCTGCGGCGCATGAACCAGTACGGCATCCTCGGCCGCTACATCCCGGCCTTCCGCCGCATCGTCTGCCAGATGCAGCACGACCTGTTCCATGTCTACACGGTCGACCAGCACATCCTCATGGTGGTGCGCAACCTGCGCCGCTTCGCCCTGCCCGAATTCGCCCACGAATACCCTTTCTGCAGCAGACTCTTCGCCGAACTGGAGAAGCCCTGGCTGCTCTACGTCGCGGCGCTCTTCCACGACATCGCCAAGGGGCGCGGCGGCGACCACTCGAAGCTGGGCATGGCCGACGCGCGCCGCTTCTGCCGCGAGCACGGCCTCGCCGAGGCGGACACGGCGCTGGTGGTCTGGCTGGTCGAGCACCACCTGTCGATGTCGAACGTGGCGCAGAAGCAGGATCTGGCCGATCCCGAAGTGGTGCGCGCCTTCGCCGGCCTCGTCGGAGACGAATACCGGCTGGCCGCCCTCTATCTGCTCACCGTCGCCGACATCCGCGGCACCAGTCCGAAGGTATGGAACGGCTGGAAGGGCAAGCTGCTGGAAGACCTCTACAACGCCGCCCTCCGCCTGCTGCGCGGGGCCACGCCCCAGCAGGCCATGGGCATCGCCGAACGCCAGGAGGATGCGCGCCGCCTGCTGCGCTACTTCGGCCTGCGCCAGGGCGTCGAGGGCGCCTTCTGGAAGGAGCTCGACACGGTGTATTTCCTGCGCCACGACGCCGAGGAGATCGCCTGGCACACCCGCAGCCTCTACCACCGGCCGGCGCCGGAGCAGCCCGTGGTGAAGGCGCGCCTGCCGCACATCGGCGACGAAGGCCTGCAGGTGATGGTCTACGTGCAGGACCGGCCGCACCTCTTCGCCCGCCTGTGCGGCTTCTTCAGCCGCCTCGGCTACAGCATCGCCGAGGCGAAGATCCACACCACCCGCCACGGCTATGCGCTGGACAGCTTCATGCTGCTCGACCCGGACGGCACGCTGGCCTACCGCGACATGATCAGCCTGATCGAACACGAGCTCGCCGCCCGCCTGGCCTCCGACGCCCCGCCCGACAAGCAGGCGGGCGGACGCCTTTCGCGCCAGGTTCGTCACTTCCCCATCACGCCCGAGGTGCAGATCCGCCCGACGGAGAAGACCGGCCAGTGCCTCTTGACGATCGTTGCCGCCGACCGTCCCGGCCTGCTGTTTACCGTTGCCAGCACGCTGGACGAGCATGGCCTCAACGTGCACACCGCCAAGATCGCCACGCTCGGCGAGCGCGTCGAGGACACCTTCCTCGTCAGCGGCGCGGAACTGGCGAAAACCGCCACGCTGCTGCGACTGGAAACGGAGTTGTTGGAAAGGCTTCAGGTCTGATCCAGCGGCCAGCGCTGCAGGATGCGGTAGCTGGCGCCCCCCGGCCGCAGTTCCGATTCGACCAGCACGAAATCCTTCACCGGCCATTCGATGCGCAGTTCTTCCGCCGGCGGCGGCGAAGTGCAGTCGGCATGCCGCAGCAGCGTCACATGGGCGGCAAAAGGCCGTTCCTCGACAGGGAATCGCGCCGCCTCCAGGCCCGCCGCCAGCGCATCGACGAGGTCGCGCAGGCCTTGAGGAATGTCGCCGGCGGCCCAGGCGATCCGCTTGCGGCGTACGCATTCGAGCCGCTCGAAGCGCAGCGCGAAAGACGGCAGGCGGATCGCGCCGGCGATGTCGCGCAGTGCCGGCAGGCGGTCGGCCGCCACGCCGCCGACGAAGGCCAGTGTCAGGTGCAGGGTTTCGCGACGCATGCGCCGCCCGCCGAACGCCGCATGCGCCCGGTGTCCGGCCGCGTCGAAGCGGCGCGCCAGGTCCGCCTCGGGCCAGAGCGCAAAGAAAACCCGGCGCCTATCCGGCACGCTCGATCAGCGCCACCGCCTGGGCGGCGATGCCCTCGCCGCGGCCGGTGAAGCCGAGGCTTTCCGTGGTCTTTGCCTTGATGTTGACGCAGCCCGCCTCGATGCCGAGGTCCGCCGCGATGTTCGCCGCCATCGCCGCCACGTGCGGCGCCATGCGCGGCGCGCGCGCGATCACCGTGGCATCCACGTTCACCACGCGATAGCCGGCCCGGTCGATCAGCCGCGCCGCCTCGCGCAGCAACTGCCGGCTGTCGGCGTCCTTGAAGCGCGCATCGCTGTCGGGGAAATGCCGCCCGATGTCGCCGAGGCCGGCGGCGCCGAGCAGGGCATCGGTGACGGCGTGCAGCAGCACGTCGGCGTCGGAATGGCCGAGCAGGCCGCGCTCGAAGGGAATCTCCACGCCGCCGATGATCAGTTTTCTCCCCGGCACCAGGGCATGCACGTCAAAGCCTTGGCCGATGCGCATCACGTTTCCTTTCTGTCCAGCAGGAGCCTCTCCGCCAGGGCGAGGTCCGACGGGTAGGTGACCTTGAGATTGCTCGGGTCGGCCGCCACCAGCAGCGGCCGCTGGCCGAGTGCTTCCACCGCGCCCGCCTCGTCGGTGACGGCGCGGCTGCGCGACAGCGCCTCGCGCAGCAGGCCGCAGCGGAACATCTGCGGCGTCTGCGCCTGCCACAAATGCTCGCGCGGCACGGTCGCCTCGATGCGCCGGTCGGGCGCCGCCCGCTTCAGCGTGTCGGCCACCGGCACGGCGAGGATGCCACCCACCGGGTCGTCGCCGACCTGGTCGATCAGGCCGTCGAGCTGGGCCGGCGCCAGACAGGGCCGCGCGGCGTCGTGCACCAGCACCCAGTCGTCCGCCCGGACCGCCTCCGCAACAGCCTGCAGCCCGTTCAGCACGCTCTCGGCCCGGGTCGCGCCGCCGCAGCGCAGGACCGCCAGCTTGACGCCCAGCCCGCTCCAGTCGAAGCGCTCCCAGACCGCGTCCGTTTCGGCCAGCACGACGAACACGCGCTGGATGCGGGGCGAGGCGCACAACGTGTCGAGGGCATGCCGGAGCATGGGCTGACCGGCGAGAAGACGATATTGCTTGGGCTGGTCGCCGCCCATGCGGGCGCCCGTCCCGGCGGCCGGCACCAAGGCGAAGTAGCTTGGCATGGCCGGATTGTAATCGGATTGGCCGGCGCCCGTGATGAGGACATAAGCGTCTCCTCTTGGGCCGGCAGCGCCGCGCAGGTACAATACGGCCGCCTTTTCTTTCACGGTCTGCTACCCGTCATGACATCCTCGATTTTCGCTGCGGTGGAGATGGCTCCCCGCGACCCCATCCTCGGCCTGAACGAAGCCTTCAACGCCGACGCCCGCCCGACCAAGGTCAACCTCGGCGTCGGCGTGTATTGCGACGACAATGGCAAGATTCCCCTGCTTGCCGCCGTTCGCGCTGCCGAGAAGGCCCGTCTGGAAGCCATGCCGGCGCGCGGCTACCAGCCCATCGAGGGCCCGGCCAGCTACAACCAGGCCGTGCAGAACCTGCTGTTCGGCGCCGATTCCACGCTGACCAGGGACGGCCGCGTCGTCACCGTCGAGGCGCTCGGCGGCACCGGGGCGCTGAAGGTCGGCGCCGACTACCTCAAGCGCCTGCTGCCGACGGCGAAGGTGCTCATCAGCGATCCGAGCTGGGAGAACCACCGCGCCCTCTTCGAATCGGCCGGCTTCGCGGTCGAGAACTACCCCTACTACGACGCCGCCACGAAGGGCGTGAACTTCGCCGGCATGCAGGCCAGCCTCGCCGGGCTGCCGGCCGGCACCATCGTCGTCCTGCACGCCTGCTGCCACAATCCGACCGGCGCCGACCTCTCGGAAGCGCAATGGAAGGAAGTCGTCGAGACCATCCGCGCGAAGGGACTCGTCGCCTTCATCGACATGGCCTATCAGGGCTTCGCCGACGGCATCGAGCCGGACGCCCTGGCACTCAAGCTGTTCGCCGCCTCCGGCCTGCAGTTCTTCGTCTCCAGTTCCTTCTCCAAGTCCTTCTCGCTGTATGGCGAGCGGGTCGGCGCGCTGTCTATCGTCACGGCGGGCAAGGAAGAATCCGCCCGCGTCCTCTCCCAGGTGAAGCGCGTCGTCCGCACCAACTATTCCAACCCGCCGACGCATGGCGGCGCCATCGTCGCGGCGGTGCTGTCCAGCCCGGAGCTGCGCAGGATGTGGGAAGACGAACTGGCCGGCATGCGCGAGCGCATCCGCGCCATGCGCAGCGGCCTGGTGGACAAGCTCAAGGCGCACGGCGTGGCGCAGGACTTCTCCTTCGTGGCAAAGCAGCGCGGCATGTTCTCCTACACCGGCCTCACGGCGGTGCAGGTCGAACGCCTGAAGGCCGAATACGGCATCTACGCCGTCAGCACCGGCCGCATCTGCCTGGCCGCCCTGAATTCGCGCAATCTCGATTACACCGCCGACGCCATCGCCGCCGTCATCCGGTAGCCGGCGGCAGGCCGCAAACAGAACGGGCGCCCAAGGCGCCCGTTTTTTTGCCGAATCCCGGCCGGTGTCAGCGGCGCCCGGCGGCCAGTTGCGGATCCTTCGCCGTGCCGCCGACGGCCAGCGGCATTCTCACACTGCCGGCCGAGCTTTTCAGTTCCACCGTCAAGGCACCCTTCAACGCGCCGCTGCGGGCGATGCCGATATTGCCGTCGGACTTCAGCAGGCCCGAGGCCAGGCGCAGATTGCCCAGGCGGCACTCCTTCGGGTCGCAGTCGAGCGAACCGCTGAGTTGCTCGAATTTCGTCTCGCCGCCGCGGGTCGGCCCGCGCGTTCGCGCCGCCTCGACCAGATCGAGGCCCTTGACCGCGCCGCGTCCCATCTCGAAGCTGCCCCCGGCGCGCAACGCCTTGGCCAGCTTGCCGAAATCGCCGGCCTGGGCGGAGAGCTTCAGGCGGGCGTCCAGATCACCTTCGGCGGTCAGGTCGGAACCGATTGCCGCCAGCAGCCTGGTCGCGCTCATGTGCTTGAGTTCCAGATCGCCGGCCAGTTTCGCCCCGTCCGTCCAGTCCAGCGAAAGCCTGCCGGCAAGCAGCCCCTCGTAGGCCCGCCCTTCGAGTTTGTCCAGCTCTAGCCGTCCCGGCCGCAGCTGCCCCTGCGCCTCCAGCGTCTGGAAGGTCAGGGCGGGCGTGAAAGGCGATTTCCAGGCATTGGCGGAGGCGGCGACGCGATGCCCCTCTCCTTGCGGCTGCAACTGGATTCTGAACGTGCCTTCGGCATTGCGCAGCTCGATAGCCTCCACATTGCCCGCGCCGGCCAGCTTCAGTTCGCCCTCGAAGCCGCTGAACTGCGCACCGCCCGCCGACAGGCTCACGCCGCTCAGCGCGATGCGCTGGAGGGTCACCGAAGGCGTGCCGGCAGTGGCCCTGGCCAGCCGCCCCAGCCCGGTATCCTTGACGGCGACATTAGCGAGCGTCAGCTCGCGAAACACCTTCCTGTCGCCCAGCAGCGAGAGGAAGTCCGGCACCGCCTGCACCGAGCCGATGCGCAGCTGCGCATCCTCCTTGCCGACGGAAACGTTGCGCAGGACGAGGTGCGGACGCGGCAGGAGGGAAAAGCCGATGTCGCCGACCTTGACGCTGTCCTGCAACATGGCCGAGGCATTTCGCTCGATGTCCGGCAGGTGACGGCCGTAGGGATACAGCAGAAAAGTCAGTCCCGCCAGGACGGCGAGTCCGCCGAGGGCGAACCCGGCCAGCAAGGGCCAGTTGAATTCGCGTCCGCGCCGCACCGGCTCCAGCTCGGCGCCGCCGAAAGCGGCCTCCTCGAATGGCGCTTCCGGTTTTTTCGAACGACCCTGCTTTGCTTCCGTGGTCGGCTTGCCGGCGAAGATCGCCCGGATCTTCTCGATCCAGCCGGGTGGCGTTGGGACGGACTGGTTGGGCGGCGATGTCTTCGACGATGGTGGCGGCAGGGACTCGTACTCCATCGAAGGCAGATCGATCTCCTCGATCACCGGCGGCTGGGAATGGGCTGCCGCCGGCGCAGGCGCCGGCATGGATGGCGCGGCCGGCGCCGGCTCGGGCAACGCCACCTGGCTGGTGAGGACGGGCACGTCGTCGGCGGGCAGCGGCGTGGTGAAATCGAGCTGGTCGGTCTGGTTGGCAATGTAACCGCCGGCCAACAACTCGTTCAGGGCCGTCATGGCCGCATTCTCGTCGCCGAAGCGCTTGACGAGATCCGCCACGGTAGCCCGGCCATCGACCATGATGAGGATGTTGCGCAGATTGCGCTGGACAAGGCGGGTGCGCTGACGCATCGCCTCCTCCCCCTCGCTGGTTTTCACGAAAACCGTGCTCTGGTCCATTGTTGTTATGCCATCAAGATGGATGCGGCGATTCTACTCGCAAAATCGGGGGCAAATGGCGCTCAAGTGGCGCTCAAATGGCTTGACGCACCGCGGCGAAATGTCTAACATTCGCGCCTCGGCTGATCCCCGATAGCTCAGTCGGTAGAGCAACGGACTGTTAATCCGTGTGTCCCTGGTTCGAGCCCAGGTCGGGGAGCCACCCCTCCTTCACATCCCCAGCTCCCGCGCAGCACATTCCCCCGGCGACCGGCCGAAGCCATTCTATTCTTGTATTGAATCAAGGGCGAGTGTCGCCCGGACACGACGGGAAAAGTCAGTCCCGGCGGGACGGCGCGCAACCTGAGGGACTGCAGCCGCTGCCGGCCGAGCAACTGCCGCAGCCCTTTTCCTCGCGAAAGGGACCCAGATCGGGATGGCGCGCGGCGAAGCGCCGGTAGAGGGCCTGCACGGCGATGCCGCCCGCCAGCATGGCGAAGATGAGGACGATGGCGACGAGGTACTTCGTCATCAGCCGCCCAGCCCGGCAAAGCCCATGAAGGCCATCGACAGCAGCCCGGCCAGCATCAGCGACAGTGCCGTGCCCTGCGCCACGCCGGGCACGCTGGAGAGCTGCAGGCGCTCGCGCACGCTGGCCATCAGCACCAGGGCCAGGGTGAAGCCGGCGCCGCCGCCGAAGCTGAACACCATGGCCTGGGCAAAGCTGTACTCGCGCGCCGTCTGGAACAGCGCCACGCCGAGCACCGCGCAGTTGGTGGTGATCAGCGGCAGGTAGATGCCCAGCGCGCGGAACAGGCCCGGGCTGGTCTTCTTGAGGAACATCTCCACCAGCTGCACCGCCGAGGCGATCACCACGATGTAGGAGATCAGGCGCAGGAACTCCAGCTGGAACATCGTCAGCAGCAGGTTCAGGCCGAAGGCGCAGAGCGAGGCCACCAGCATGACGAAGGTCGTCGCGATGCCCATCGGGAAGGCCGTCTCGAGCCGCGCCGAGACGCCGAGGAAGGGGCACAGGCCGAGGAACATCGCCAGCACGAAGTTGTTGGCCAGCACCGCGGCGAGGAAGATCTGGCCGAGGGACTCAGGCGCCATGGCCGCCTCCCTGCGCCGCCAGGCGCGCTTCCTTGCGGCGCTTCAGCGCCGAGAACAGCAGCAGCCAGGCGCCCAGCACGATGAAGCCGCCGGGCGGCAGCACCATCACCACCCAGGGCTGGAAGTTCGCGCCGAAGAGAGAAAAACCGAACAGCGTGCCGGCACCGAGCACCTCGCGCACCGCGCCGAGGGCGAACAGGCCGATGACGAAGCCGATGCTCATGCCGAGCGCGTTCACCATCGCCGTGACCGGCGGGTGCTTCGAGGCGTGCGCCTCGGCGCGGCCGAGGATGATGCAGTTCACCACGATCAGCTGGATGAAGGCGCCCAGCGCGTCGTACACCGCCAGGCTGACCGCCTGGATGACGTAATCGACCACCGTGACGAAGGTGGCGATGATGACGATGTAGGTGGCGATCCTCACCTCCTTCGGCACGATCCTGCGCATCAGCGACACCAGGCCGCAGGAGCACACCAGCACGAACATCGTCGCCAGGCCCATCGACAGGGCGTTGACGGCCGACACCGTCACCGCCAGGGTCGGGCACATGCCGAGCACCATGACGAACACCGGATTCTGGCGCCAGATGCCTTCCATGAACTCATCAAACGTCCGCGCCTGCGCCAAGTCGCTCATGATTCCTTCTTCTGCAGTTTTTCCATCTCGGGCAGCAGCTTCGGCAGCAGTTGCTGGGCGCTGTCGTTGATGGCCTTGCCGACGGCGCGCGAAGTCACCGTGGCGCCGGCGATGGCGTCGATCTGCCAGGGGTTCGCCTTCGTGCCGTGCTTGACCGCCTTCACCTCGTTGGCCAGCGCCGACAGCTCGGCGTTGAGCTTGACGTCGAGCGCCTCGAAGTTGGCGAGGAAGGCCTTGTCGGTGACGATCTTGTCGCCGATGCCCGGCGTCTCCTTCGACGCCACCAGACCGAAGCCGGTGATGCACTGGCAGGCGGGCGAATAGCCGTAGAGGATGCGCACCGTGTCGGCGTAGCCCTTGGCCGCGCCTTCGGCGGCGATGCCGGCCAGAACGCCCGCCGCATCGTAGGCGACGTAGAACTTCACCGCGCCCGCCACGGCCTCGCCGCCGGCCGGCCGGATGCCCTGCGGCGTCGCCTGCCACTCGGCCATTGATTTGGCCGCCGGAATGACCTTGAACACCGTGCGCTCCAGCGCCAGGCGGCGGTTCGCCGCGGCCGCGTCGTAGGTGCCCTGGTAGGCGCCGACGATGATCAGGCCGCAGACCGTTGACACGAGGCCGAGCGTCTTCAGCAGCGAGGTCGCCGGCGTGGCCTGGGGTTGCGGCGGGTGGGCAGGCGCGTTCATGACTTTTTCGGCTTGTTCTTGAAGAAGCGCTTCTTCGGCGTCTTCGCCGAGGCTTCCTCGCGCGAGATGTAGTCGGGATGCAGCGTGTAGGAGGCCGATTTGCGCGTCCGGATCGAGGCGCCCTTGCCGAACGGCGTCGGCTGGGTGATGCGCTCGATCAGCGGCGTCGCCGCGTTGCCGATGAGGATGGCGTACATGACCCCTTCCGGCAGGCCGCTGTAGTAGCGGATCACCACCGTCAGCACGCCGATCAGTCCGCCATACACCCACATGCCGCGCGGCGTCACCGGCGAGGTGGCCATGTCGGTCGCCATGTACACCGCGCCGAGGATCAGGCCGCCGGAGAACAGCATGAAGAAGGGATCGGGGTATTTCGTGCCGCCGAGGGCGAAGATCAGCCAGGCGGTCAGGCCGGCGCTGCCGAGCACCGCGGCCGGAATGCGCCAGTCCATGAAGCGGCGCAGAGCGAGGTAGGCGCCGCAGGTGAGGATCAGCACCGGCGACGGGCCCACCGCCATGTGGCCGGCCAGCGAGGTCAGCAGGTCGCCGGCGGCGGTCAGCGTGCCCTCGAACTTCCACTTGGCGAGCGGCGTCGCGCTCGCCAGCGCATCGAACTGCATGGCCTTCAGCCAGGCGGCGGTGTCGGCCGGCGCCATCAGCGGCCAGGCCAGCGAGGACGGGATGAATTGCGTGAAGCGCCCGGGCAGGAAGGACGGCGTATAGGTGGCGATCGCCGCCGGGAAGGCCGCCTGCACGAAGGCGCGGCCGACCAGCGCCGGGTTGAAGACGTTGAAGCCGATGCCGCCGAAGAGGGCCTTGCCCAGCGCGATGGCGGAGATGCCGGCGACGGCGCCCATCCACAGTGGAAAGCCCGGCGGCAGGGTCAGCGCCAGCAACAGGCCGGTGATGGTGGCGGAAAAGTCCGACAGGCTGCCGGCCTGGGTGCCGGTGCGCACGAAGGCCCGCTCGGCCAGCAGGCAGGCGGCAGTGACGACGAGGATCGAGGCCGCCGCCGAGATGCCGTACTGGTACACGAAGAAGGCGCAGATCGGCAGCAGCGAATACACCACGTTCGCCATGATCTGCTCGACGCTGCGCGGCCCCTTGATGTGCGGGGCGCTGCGGATTTCGGTGCGGGTTGGAGCTGTCACGCTGCCGCTTTCTCCCGCAGGATCTGCTTGGCGACGCGGAACTGCTGCACCAGCGGGATGTTGGACGGGCAGGTGTAGGTGCAGCAGCCGCACTCGAAGCAGTCGCCGAGGTGGTACTGCTCGCCCATCGCGTCGTATTCGCGCCGCGCGGCGAGCATGCCCAGCATGGAGGGATTCAGGCCCATCGGGCAGGACTCGACGCACTCGCCGCACTTGATGCAGGGAAAGGTCTTGCGCCCTTCCCGGCCCGCCATGTCCTCGCCGCGGAACACCAGCACGCCGGAGACGCCCTTGGTCACCGGTACGTCGAGGGATGCCACCGACTGGCCCATCATCGGCCCGCCGAGGATCACCTGCCTGGCCTGCGCAGGTGCGCCGGCGTAGTCGAGCACGAAGGAGATTGGCGTGCCGAGCGGCACGCGGTAGTCGCCCGGCCGCGCCACGCCGGGACCGGTGACGGTGACGACGCGCTCGATCAGGCCCTGCCCCGCCGGCAGCAGCCGGCCCAGCGCCGCCAGGGTGCCGACGTTGTTCACCACCATGCCGAGCGACAGCGGCAGCTTGCCCGAGGGTACCTCGACGCCGAACAGCGCCGTGACGAGCATCTTCTCCGAGCCCTGCGGGTACTTGGTCGGCACCTCCTCGACGAAGATCTCGCTCCCCGGCGGCAGCGCCCGGCGCATGGCCTCGGCCGCCGCCGGCTTGTTGTCCTCGACGCCGATGATGGCCCGCAGCGCGCCGGTGGCGCGCATGGCGTGGCGGATGCCGGTCATCAGGTCGCGCGCCTGCTCCACCATGACGCGGTGGTCGCAGGTGAGGTACGGCTCGCATTCGCAGCCGTTCACCACCAGCGTCTCCACCCTGGCACCTTCCGGCACCGTCAGCTTGGCGTGGCTGGGGAAGGCGGCGCCGCCCAGCCCGACCATGCCGGTGCGCTGCACGGCGAGCACGATGTCCTGCGGCGGGAAGGCGTCCAGATCCTGCGGCGTGCCCCACAGCACCTCCTGCGTCGAAGCCTCATAGACGCGGATGACGATGCACTCGGTCCACGGCCCGCGCGCGCTCGGCCGCAGCTCGATGGCCTCGACCACGCCGGTGGCCGGCGCGTGCTGCGGCACCGACAGCCAGCCGTCGGCTTCGGCGATCGGCTGGCCGCGCAGCACCTCCTCGCCGACGCGCACGATCGGCCGCGACGGCTTGCCGATGTGCTGCGACAGCGGCACGACCAGCCGCGGCGCGAAGGGCAGCCGGCGGATCGGCGTGTCGGCAGTGTGCTTGCAGCCCGGCGGATGCACGCCGCGCTGGAAGGCCTCGCCGCGGAAGTAGGAAAGCAGTTTCACGTCAGTAAGAACCCTTCACCGCAGAGACACAGAGGCACAGAGAAAAGCGGGTCGTCTCATTTTGCTGCTCTCTGTGTCTCTGTGCCTCTGTGGTTAATGGTTTTCAGTTGTACTTGGCGGCGCGCGCCATCAGCTTCTCGATGCCAGGCTCGCTCATGTTCCACGGCGTGCCGGGGTGCAGGCAGCCGGCGGTGCACTTCTCCGCCGCCTTGACGATGTCGGCGTACCTGGCGCCCTTCGGGTTCACCACGATGGCCTGCTTCTGGTCGTTGTAGACGAAGACCTTCGGCGCGATGCTGGTGCATTCGTCGCAGGCGGTGCACTCCGGCGACTCGACCCACACCGGCTCGTAGCCGTCGGCCGCCGGGGCCGCGGGCTGCGCAGCCAGCGGCTGCGGCGCGTTGGCGGCCGGCATGTCCATGCCGCCGACGCCCAGGCTGGCGGTGATCTTCGCCAGCAGTTCGGCGCGCACCTGGTCGGCCAGCATCTCGGTGTCCACCTCGGCCCGATTGAGGCCGGCGACGTCCTTCAGCTGTTTCCAGAAGTTGAGGCGCTCCTCGCAGGCGCGCACCAGGTCTTCGGTCACCAGCAGGCGCGTCAGGCGGTTCTTCTGGTCGGTCGCCCAGATGAAGGGGAACTTGCCCTCGCGCTCGTCCTTGGCAAGTTTCAAGAATTCCGCCACCGGCACCATGTCGTCGTTCCAGGTCTCCGGCGGCGCCTTCTTGAACTGCTTGCCGAAGCGGCCTTCCGTCGCCGCGAAGTCGGCGAAGGTCATCGGCAGCTCCATCTTCTGCTCGGCGCCCTGCTCGTCGACGTACTTCAGGGTGTAGGTCGGCCAGTCCAGCTCGAGCGCCGGGTTGCCCTCCAGGCTGACGCACTCCGAGAAGGTGGTGCCGGCATCCGGATTGAAGCGGAACAGCGGATAGGCGCGCCCCTCCACCGCCAGCTTGCTCTGGTCCACGCTCTT
>WYAY01000118.1 GCA_011526165.1 Sulfuritalea sp. | reverse complement strand
GGAGGAACCCGCGCCTGTAGAATAGGCGCATGCGCCTGCCGCCCGACACCAAGCTCCTCACCGCCTACCGCAAGCACTGGGCCCACCGCTTCGGCACCTCGCCCTTCCTGCCCGTGTCGCGCGCCGAAATGGACGCGCGCGGCTGGGACGAGTGCGACATCGTCCTCGTCACCGGCGACGCCTACATCGACCATCCCAGCTTCGGCATGGCGCTGATCGGACGGCTGCTCGAGGCGCAGGGCTTCCGCGTCGGCATCCTCAGCCAGCCCGACTGGCATTCGGCCGAGCCCTTCCGCGCACTGGGCAAGCCGGCGCTGTTCTACGGCGTCACCGCCGGCAACATGGATTCGATGGTTAACCGCTACACCGCCGACCGCAAGATCCGCTCCGACGACGCCTACACGCCGAACGCCGAGCCGGGCCGGCGCCCCGACCGCGCGGTGACGGTGTATGCCCAGCGCTGCCGCGAGGCGTTTCCCGGCACGCCGGTGGTGATCGGCAGCATCGAGGCCAGCCTGCGCCGCATCGCCCACTACGACTACTGGTCCGACACGGTGCGCCGCTCCGTGCTGGCGGACTCGAAGGCCGACCTGCTGCTCTTCGGCAACGCCGAGCGCGCCCTCGTCGAACTCGCCCACCGCCTGGCCAAGGGCGTGCCGATGCAGGAGATCCGCGACCTGCGCGGCAGCGCCTTCATGGTGCCGCGCGGCTGGCGGCCGGGGGAGGAATGGACGGAAACCGACTCGACCGAGGTCGACACGCCCGGTGCCGTGCATGCGCATCCCGATCCCTACGCGATGCAGGAAACAAAAGTCAGTCCCCAGGACACGGCGTCGGGCGTGCCGGTCCGCTTCATGAAGGCCGAGGCGCGCCGCGCCGCGCGCGCCCATACCGTGATCCGCCTGCCGTCCTACGAGCAGGTGAAGGACGACCCGGTGCTGTATGCCCACGCCTCGCGCACCTTCCACCTCGAATCCAACCCGGGCAACGCGCGCGCCCTGGTGCAGGCGCACGGCGAACGCGACGTCTGGCTGAATCCGCCGCCGGTGCCGCTCACCACGCCGGAGATGGACTACGTGTACGGCATGCCCTTCGCCCGCGCGCCGCACCCGTCCTACGGCGGCGCGAAAATCCCGGCCTGGGAAATGATCCGCTTCTCCATCAACATCATGCGCGGCTGCTTCGGCGGCTGCACCTTCTGCTCGATCACCGAGCACGAGGGCCGCATCATCCAGAGCCGCTCCGAGCAGTCCATCCTGCACGAGATCGGGGAAATCCGCGACAAGACGCCCGGCTTCACCGGCGTCGTCTCCGACCTCGGCGGGCCGACCGCCAACATGTACCGCCTCGCCTGCAAGGATGCGAAGATCGAGGAATCCTGCCGGCGCCTGTCATGCGTCTATCCGGACATCTGCCCGAACATGGGCACCGACCACGGCCCGCTGGTGCAGCTCTATCGCAAGGCGCGCGCCCTGCCCGGCATCAAGAAGGTGCTGATCGGCTCCGGCCTGCGCTACGACCTCGCCGTGAAATCGCCGGAGTACGTCAAGGAGCTGATCACGCACCACGTCGGCGGCTACCTGAAGATCGCGCCGGAGCACACCGAAGCGGGGCCGCTCTCCAAGATGATGAAGCCGGGCATCGGCGCCTACGACCGCTTCAAGGCGATGTTCGAGAAGTTCTCGGCGGAAGCCGGCAAGGAGCAGTACCTCATCCCCTACTTCATCGCCGCGCATCCCGGCACCACCGACGAGGACATGCTGGCGCTCGCCCTGTGGCTGAAGCGCAACGGCTTCCGCCTCGACCAGGTGCAGACCTTCCTGCCGACGCCGCTGGCGCTCGCCACCGCGATGTACCACACCGGGAAGAATCCCCTGCGCAAGGTGACCGCCGCCGCGGAGGGCGTCGAGGTGGTGCGCAGCGGCCGCGTGCGCAAGCTGCACAAGGCCTTCCTGCGCTGGCACGACCCGGAGAACTGGCCGCTGCTGCGCGAGGCCCTGCGTCGCATGGGCCGCGCCGACCTGATCGGCAACGGCCACCGCCACCTGGTGCCATCGTTCCAGCCGGCGGGCACCGGCAAGCCGCCCCGCCCGGCGATGCAACGGCGCTCGGCCGCACCGCCGGCAAGAAGCAAGTCGAGGGGAAAATAGGCAGGACGGGAAACTCGTCGAGCGCTACCCCGATGCAGCTGAGCGATTGGCAGCGGTATCGGCAAGTTGCATTTTTCAGTGCGGCAGAAAACGACTGGTTTTCCGAAAAATGCCCCCGGACGGCGCTTCGCTTCCAGGTCTGCGCCACATCAACCCCGCCATCGCGCCCCAGCGGCCAGAACACACACCACAGTCACATCCGCCATGCAGTAAGGACGCAGCGCTTCCCTTGCTGGCAAACCCAAATCGGCCCGTCCGTACAAGGATAGGCGAAAGCCTGACGTCTGGCGCTCGGGAGGACTTGGGTAAAACTTCCGGTCGTGGGTGATATGTGCCCAACCCATGCGCCCCCTGACGGCCGGGAGCCGCGACCTCGCCAGACGCTCAAAGGCTGGCCGCCGGAATGGCCACGATGCGCTCGCTCAGGCGGCGCGGCTTCTCGTCGTTGCAGACCACCAGGCCGAGCGGGCAATCGTGCATGGCGATGAACTCTTCCAGCGAACGCAGGCTGCGCGGCGGCACCGTCGCGCCGAGCTTGATTTCGACCGGCAGCACGCCGCAATCGCCCTCGATGATCAGGTCGATCTCGGCGCCGCCGCGCGTGCGATAGTGAAAAGGCGTCGCCGCCATACCGGCCTCGGCGAAACCCCGCAGCAGCATCTCGGCGACATAGGCTTCCCAGGAACGACCGGCGGCGGGGTGGGTCGCCAGGTCGTCGGCGCACTCGATGCGCAGCAGGCGATGCAACATGCCGCTGTCGCGCATGAAACCCTTGGGGTGGCGCACCAGCTGCTTGTGCGGCGAACGATCCCAGGCTGGCAGATGCCGCCACAGATAGGTGCCCGTGGCGATGCCCAGCCAGTCGCGCACCGTGGGTTCGGAAACGCCGAGGCTGCGGGCGATTTCGGCATTGTTGAGAATGCTGCCCGACACATGCGCCAGCATCTGGATGAACTGGCGAAAACGGTCGCGGTTGAGCTGCGGAAACAGCGCGCCGATGTCGCGCAGCAGATAGGTGTCGAAATAATTGCGGTGCCAGAGACGGCGGAATTCGGCATCCGCGTCGAGCCAGGGCTCCGGATAGCCGCCATCGAACCAGTGGTCTCGCAACTGGCGCAGATCGACGCGTGGCGCGGCGGCGGCCATCAGGGCCGGCGGCCCGGCCCTTGCGCCCAGTGCCGCGAAGACTGGCGATGGCCCGCACTGCCAGGCTTCGCCCAGTGAAAACGGCGACAGTTCGGCCAGGCCGATACGCCCCGCCAGCGATTCGGCGATGCGCCGCACCAGTTCGGGCGAACTGGAACCGGAGAGCACGAAGCGCCCCTTGCGGGCCCGGTCGCGGTCGATGGCGACCCGCAAGGCCGGGAAGACCGCCGGCGCCAGTTGCGCCTCGTCGATGATGACAGCCTGCGGATGCAGGCGAAAAAACGTATCGGGCTCGGCAAGCAGCTGGGAACGGTCCGCCGCGCTTTCCATGTCGAGCCGCAGCCACTCACCGGACAAGGCGCCCAGCAGCGTCGTCTTGCCGCACTGCCGCGCGCCGAACACGGCCACGCACGGAAAATGTCCGAGCAGCCGTTGCAGATGGGGCAAAAGGTGGCGGGGTTTCATGTGCCAATCCTAAAGCCGCACATTAGAATATGCAAGCAACCGCCAACCATGCCCAACAGGATTCCATGAAGAGCCAAGCCCGGCCTGACCCGCGAATTCAAGTGACATCAGCCCGGCTCCGGCCGGGTTTTTTCTTGATCGACTGTATTTTATGAATTACACGGCAGGGTTCCGTGAAGTGGGAATCCCCACCCTTCAAGCCAGGGAGGGTGTTAATGGATCATTTTGCAGCGACCGCGAATGCCCGCAGCCAGGGATCGAGGTGGGCGATATCAAAGGTTCCGGCCTCGAACATCTGGATCATCTCGGCGTGGATCTGCACCGGTGACCGCTGCAAGCGCCAGCCATTGATGCGCAGGAACACGTCGGCGGCGGCAAAGGCGATGCGCTTGTCGCCGTCCACGAAGGGATGGTTGATCGCCAGGCTCTCCAGCAGCGCCGCAGCTTCGGCCACGATGTCCTCGTAATAGCCCGTCTGCGGGCGGAACAATGCCGACTCAAGTGCACCGGGGTCACGAACGCCTGGCGCACCGCCGTATCGTTGGATCAACACCGTGTGTATCCCGAGCACGTCGGCAACGGTCAGGTAATCGTGCACCACGGCTTACTTGGCCAATTCGCGGTAGAGGCTGTCGAACTCGTCCAGGCTGGATGCAAACGCGGCCATCACGTGGCGGCGGGGGCGTTCCTTCTGTTGCCGGTCGATGTAGTCGCGCAGGGCCTCATCCAGCACCGCCTGGAACTGACGCCCTTGGCTTTCTGCAATCTGGCGCAATGCCGCCAGTACATCGGGTGCGGCCTGGGAGGAGAATTTTTCGCGGACGGCAGCGGTCATGTCAATCCCCATCATGATTTATCTTGATGTTTCATGATAGCACAAGACGGGCTGGTGCGCGAGCCTCAATTTGACGTTCGATGCCTGATCGGTGGTCAGTTTTGACAAAGAGCGACGAGCAGGTGAAGCGCAACGCGGATCGTGTTCCCTGTGAATTTCGTGGATCAATTGCGGTAGGGGCAGCCCTACCGCGCCAGCGCGGTTTTCCTCAGCTTTTTGCCTGTTCAGCGTACTCCCGGGCTATCGCCCCCAGTCCGCCCATGGCGAAGTGATACAGGTGGCTCGCAATCGCCTGTGAAGACATCTGGAAAATCTCCTTCAAAGGCCCGGGGAACGTGCGCCCGCCAACCAGCAGCATCAGGCAGG
>WYAY01000117.1 GCA_011526165.1 Sulfuritalea sp. | reverse complement strand
TTGACGCCGGCGTTGCCGATGGCGGCGAGGATGCGGCCGAGGTTGGGATCGGAGGCGAAGAAGGCGGTCTTCACCAGCGGCGAGTGGGCGATGGCGTAGCCGACCGCCTTGCACTCGGCGGCGTCGCGGCCGCCTTCGACGCGGATTGACATGAATTTGGTGGCGCCCTCGCCGTCGCGCACGATGGCCTGGGCGAGTTCCGCCGCGACGGCGGTGACGGCTTCCTTCAGTGCCGCATAGCCGGGCGAGGTCGCATCGGCAATCGGCGCATTGCCGGCCCTGCCGGTGGCGACCAGCACGAAGGAATCGTTGGTGGAGGTGTCGCCGTCGACGGTGATGCAGTTGAAGGAGGCGTCGGCCGCCTCGCGCACCAGTTGTTCCAATAGCGGCTGCGTCACGGCGGCATCGGTGGCGACGAAGCCGAGCATGGTGGCCATGTTGGGACGGATCATGCCGGCGCCCTTGGCGATGCCGGTGACGGTGACCGCCGTGCCGCCGAGACTGACTTTTCGGGACGCCGCCTTGGGCACGGTGTCGGTGGTCATGATGGCTTCCGCCGCCGCGGCCCAGTTGTCCTCGCGCAGGTCGGCGGCGGAGGCGGGCAGGCCCGCCTCGATGCGCTCGACCGGCAGCGGCTCCATGATGACGCCGGTGGAAAACGGCAGCACCTGCCAGGGCGAGCAGCCGAGCTGGCGCGCCGCCGCCTCGCAAGTACGGCGCGCAGCCAGCAGGCCAGGCTCGCCGGTGCCGGCGTTGGCGATGCCGGTGTTGACGACCAGCGCGCGGATGCCGCCGGCCTTGGGTGCGGCAGCGAGATGTTCCCGGCAGACCAGCACCGGCGCAGCGCAGAAGCGGTTCTGCGTGAACACGCCGGCGACGGCGGCACCGGCGTCGAGGCGGACCAGCAGCAGGTCGCGGCGGTTGGCCTTGCGGATGCCGGCCTGGGCGATGCCGAGGGCGAGTCCGGCAACGGGCAGCAGTTCGGCGGCGACGGGCGGCTTCAGATTGACCGGCATGGGCGTCGGCTCCGGGTCAGCTGAGCTTGCCGTGGCAGTGCTTGTACTTCTTGCCCGAGCCGCAGGGACAGGGGTCGTTGCGGCCGATCTTCTCGCCCTGGCGCACCAGGGGCTGCACCGGCTTCTCCGCCTCGGACGAGGCGCCGAGCGCCTCGTCATAGTCGGCGTGGTGATACTGCACGTTCTCCACGGCGGCATGCGGCTCGCTCTGCGCGACCTCCTCCTGCGAGCGGATCTCGACGGTCATCAGCAGCTTGGTGACCTCGTTGCGCACCGTCTGCAGCAACTCCTCGAACAGTTCGAAGGCCTCGCGCTTGTACTCCTGCTTCGGGTTCTTTTGCGCATAGCCGCGCAGGTGGATGCCCTGGCGCAGGTGGTCGAGCGCCGACAGGTGCTCGCGCCAGTGCGTGTCCAGGCTCTGCAGCATGATGTTGCGCTCGAAGTGGTGGAAGGCTTCGGTGCCGACCAGCTCCACCTTGGCGGCGTAGCGCTTGTCGGCCTCTTCCAGGATGCGGCGGACGATGTCGCCGTCGCCGAGGTTCGGCTCGGCCTTGATCCATTCGCCGATCGGCAGCTGCAGCTGGTAGTCGGCGGCGAGCGCGGTTTCCGCGCCGGGGATGTCCCACTGCTCCTCGACGCTTTCCGCCGGCACGTAGGTGCGGAAGGCGTCGTGCAGCACGCCCTGGCGCATGGCCGTGATGGTCTCCGAAATGTCGTCGGTCTCGAGCAGGTCGTTGCGCTGCTGGTAGATGACCTTGCGCTGGTCGTTGGCGACGTCGTCGTACTCGAGCAGCTGCTTGCGGATGTCGAAGTTGCGCTGCTCGACCTTGCGCTGGGCGGACTCCAGCGAGCGGGTCACCAGCGGGTGCTCGATGGCCTCGCCCTCGGGCATCTTCAGGCGCACCATGATGGCGTTGAGCCGCTCGCCGGCGAAGATGCGCAGCAGCGGGTCGTCCAGCGAGAGGTAGAAGCGGCTGGAGCCCGGATCGCCCTGGCGGCCGGCGCGGCCGCGCAGCTGGTTGTCGATGCGGCGCGACTCGTGCCGCTCGGAGCCGATGATGTGCAGCCCGCCGGCGGCCACCACCTGCTGGTGCAGCACCTGCCATTCGCCGCGCAGCTGGGCGACGCGCGCCTCGCGCTCGGACTCGGCCAGCTCGCCCTCGGCGAGCAGGACGTCGACCTGCTTCTCGGCGTTGCCGCCGAGCACGATGTCGGTGCCGCGGCCGGCCATGTTGGTGGCGATGGTGATCATGCCGGGGCGGCCGGCCTGGGCGACGATGAGCGCCTCGCGGGCATGCTGCTTGGCGTTGAGCACCTGGTGCGGCAGCTTCTCCTTTTCCAGCATGCCGGAAAGCAGCTCGGAGTTCTCGATGGAGGTGGTGCCGACCAGCACCGGCTGGCCGCGCTGGTGGCAGTCGCGGATGTCGGCCAGGATCGCCCGGTACTTCTCCGGCGCGGTGCGATAGACCTGGTCCATGCGGTCGTCGCGGATCATCGGCTGGTTGGTCGGGATGACCACCGTCTCCAGGCTGTAGATCTGGTGGAACTCGTAGGCTTCGGTGTCGGCGGTGCCGGTCATGCCGGACAGCTTGCCGTACATGCGGAAGTAGTTCTGGAAGGTGATCGAGGCGAGCGTCTGGTTCTCGTTCTGGATCGCCACGCCCTCCTTCGCCTCGACGGCCTGGTGCAGGCCGTCGGACCAGCGCCGGCCCGGCATGAGGCGGCCGGTGAACTCGTCGACGATGACGATCTCGCCGTTCTGCGAGACGTAGTGCTGGTCGCGGTGGAACAGGTTGTGCGCGCGCAGGGCGGCGTAGAGGTGGTGCATGAGCAGGATGTTGCCCGGCTCGTAGAGGCTGCTGCCTTCGCGCAGCAGGCCGAGGCGGACGAGGATCTCCTCGGCATGCTCGTGGCCGACCTCCGACAGCAGCACGGTGTGGGCCTTCTCGTCCACCCAGAAGTCGCCCTCGCCCTTCTCCTCCTTCTGCCGCGTGAGCAGCGGCGCCACCTGGTTCATGCGCACGTAGAGGTCGGTGTGGTCCTCGGCCTGGCCGGAGATGATCAGCGGCGTCCTCGCCTCGTCGATGAGGATCGAGTCGACCTCGTCGACGATGGCATAGGCGAGCTTCTTCTGCACGCGGTCCTTCGCCGCATAGACCATGTTGTCGCGCAGGTAGTCGAAGCCGAACTCGTTGTTGGTGCCGTAGGTGATGTCGGCGGCGTAGGCGGCCTGTTTCTCCTCGTGCGGCATCTGCGACAGGTTGACGCCGACCGTCATGCCGAGGAAACGGTAGAGCTTGCCCATCCACTCGGCGTCGCGCGAGGCCAGGTAGTCGTTCACCGTGACGATGTGCACGCCCTTGCCGGCGAGCGCGTTCAGGTAGGCCGGCAGCGTGGCCATCAGGGTCTTGCCCTCGCCGGTGCGCATCTCGGCGATCTTGCCGTCGTGCAGCACCATGCCGCCGATCAGCTGCACGTCGAAGTGGCGCATGCCGAGGGCACGCTTGCCCGCCTCGCGCACCACGGCGAAGGCTTCCGGCAGCAGCTCGTCGAGCGGCTTGCGGGCGGCCAGTTGCTGGCGGAATTCGTCGGTCTTGCCGCGCAGTTGCTCGTCGGAGAGGGCGCTGACGGCGGATTCGAGCGCGTTGATGGCGCGCACGGCATGCCCGTACTGGCGAATCAGCCGGTCGTTGCGGCTGCCGAATATCTTCTTGAGGAGGCCGGAGATCATGCGGGAACGCTGCGGGCGTCTGGAAAAATGTGAATTTTACCATGCCGCCCACGCCCGGACGGCCCGGCGGGACTGCGCGGGAAGGCTAGCGGCGCTTGCTGAGCGCGACTTTCTGCTGCTGGGCGTTCTGCAGGAAGCGGTTGGGGTTCTGCGACGCGCCCTTGTAGCGCACCTCGAAATGCAGGTGCGGGCCGGTCGAACGGCCGGTGGAACCGACCTCGGCGATCTTCTGGCTGCGCTTGACCAACGCACCCGGCTTGACGAGCAGTTTCGAGGCGTGGGCGTAGCGCGTGATGAGGTCGTTGCCATGGTCGATCTCGACCATGTTGCCGTAGGCCGGATGGAACTCCGCGGTGACGACGATGCCGGCGGCGGCAGCAACGATCGGCGTGCCGGTCTCGGCGATGAAGTCGATGCCTTCGTGCAAGGCCTGCTCGCCGGTGAAGGGGTCGATGCGCCAGCCGTAGCCGGAGGCATTCCACTGCGCCTCCACTGGCAGGGCAGTCGGCAACTGGTTCTTCTTCACCCGCTCGTCCATCAGTTCGGATTCGATCAGGCCGAGATAATCGCTCTTCGTCTCCAGGCGCTGCGAGAGCTGGTCGATCTGGCGCTGCAGTTCTTCCGCCGACTGCGGCCGGGCCGGCACCAGCAGGGGGCCGCCCTGTCCCGCCTGGCTGACCGGCTTGGCCTCGGGCGGCTTGATGCCGGACAACTGGGCAACGCGCTCGCCGAGGGTGTCCAGCCGCATCAGTTGGGCCTGCATTTGGCCGAGGCGGACCGCCATGGCATTCAGGTTCTCGCGCAGAAAGTCCTGCGTCTTCTGGGTCTCCTGCTCGCGCACGCTCACCAGCAGGCTCTGCAGAAAGGGCAGGCGCACTTCCGCCGCGTGGCGAACGGTGACGTAAGAAAACAGGGTGGAAACGGCCAGCACGGTCAGCAACAGGATGAACGCCGCCAGCACCAGGTGGCGGGCAGTGATCGTGATGGTCCTGGCAGTTGCCAGGCGGTCGGAGACGAGAATAATATGCACGCCGTCCCTCCTATCGATTACACATGGCAGCGCGTTCTCTCGACGCTTACCTGAATTCCGCCGGCGGCCTGGCGCGGTTGTCCGCGCATGCCGGGCGGCTGGTCAAATTGCAGCGCGTTTTCGAGAAAATCGCGCCTTCCTATCTGGCCGCGTCGAGCCGCGTGGCCAATTTCAAGCTAGGGAAGGTTGTTATCCACGCCGATTCCGGCGCGGTCGCCGCAAAGCTGAGGCAGATGCTGCCAAGCCTGCTCGGCGAATTCTCTTTAGAGGGGGCAGAGGTTACCGAAATACAGGTCAAAGTGCAACCAACCCATGCTGCGCTGCAACAAAAGCCCAGGGGGGGCCGTCCCGCCGTCAGCGCGCCGGCGAAGGCCGGGCTGGAGCAACTGGCGACGGACTTGCCGGAGGATTCGCCGCTGAAGGAGGCACTCGGCCGCCTGGTCAGGAACAGCCGCTGACGCTCGCTACAGCACGATCACCCGCTCGAGGAACATCAGCGCCAGGACGATCAGGGCGAACAGTCCGGCGTATTTGGCGACCTGCCAGGAAATCCGCAGGTAGCGCCGGTCGCGGGTAAGCAGGAAGGCGACGATGCCGGCACCGATGGTAATGGCCACCAGGACGCCGAGAATCCTCAGCAGGAGCATGAAAGGTCAAGCCGGCTGGGCGAACAGCCTGGCCACCGAGGCGGGGGCGTCCTCGATACGTTCGAAGCTGACCATCTCCCAGGCCGACCGGTCGGCCAGCAGGGCGCGCAGCAGCCGGTTGTTGAGCGCGTGGCCGGACTTGTGCGCGGAGAAGGCGCCCAGCAGGGGATGGCCGAGCAGGTAGAGGTCGCCCACCGCATCGAGCACCTTGTGCTTGACGAACTCGTCGCCGTAGCGCAGGCCGTCGGCATTGAGCACGCGGTACTCGTCCATCACGATGGCGTTCTCCAGGCTGCCGCCGAGCGCCAGGCCCTGCGCGCGCATGTGCTCGACGTCCTGCATGAAGCCGAAGGTGCGGGCGCGGGCCACCTCGCGCACATAGGAATGCTCGGCGAAATCCACCGTGACGCTCGGCTTCGACTTGTCGAACACGGGGTGGCTGAAGACGATGGAGAAGGTCAGGCGGAAGCCGTCGTAGGGCGCGAGTTCCGCCCACTTGTCGCCCTCCTCGACGCGCACCGTCCGCTTGACCCGGATGAACTTCTTGGCGGCCTTCTGCTCCTCGATGCCGGCCGACTGGATGAGGAAGACGAAGGGTGCGGCGCTGCCGTCCATGATGGGGATCTCGGCGGCATCGACGTCCACCCAGGCATTGTCTATCCCCAGGCCGGAGAGGGCCGACATGAGGTGCTCCACCGTGGCGACCTTGATGCCGTCCTTTTCCAGGCAGGAGGCCAGCCGCGTGTCGCCGACGGCGAAGGGGTCGGCGCGCAGTTCCACCGGCGGATCGAGGTCCACGCGGCGGAAGACGATGCCGGTGTCGGGTGCCGCCGGACGCAAGGTCATGGTGACCTTGACTCCGGAATGCAGCCCGACGCCGGTGGCGCGGATCAGCGATTTCAGCGTGCGCTGTTGCAGCATGATGACGGCGCTATGACAAAGAGGCGAAGTTTACCATAGCGTGACAGCCCGCCGCCCCGCGAACGCTGCTGCACCGATCCGCCGCGCATCAGTCGGCCTGCTTTCTGAGGAAGGCGGGAATGTCGTACTTGTCCACCCCGCTCGCCGCCATGGCTTCCACCGTGGCGCTGCGGCGGCCGCTGCGTATCACCGCCGGCACCTCCAGCTCGCCGTAGTTGATGGTCTCGACGATCGGCGCGTTATCCGTGCCGGTCTTCTGCGCCACCACCTCCATGCGCGGGCGGAACTGCTGCGCCGCCGCTGCCGCGCCGAGGCCGGTGGCGACCACCGTGACGCGCAGGTTGTCCTCCATGGCGTCGTCGAACACCGTGCCGAAAATGATGTGGGCGTCCTCGGCGGCGTAGGCGCGGATGGTGTTCATCACCTCGCGCACTTCCTTCATGCCGAGCGCGCTGTTGGCCGAGATGTTCACCAGTACGCCGCGCGCACCCGAGAGCTCGATGCCCTCGAGCAGCGGGCTGGCCACCGCCTGCTCGGCGGCGAGCCGCGCGCGGTCCATGCCGGAGGCGGCCGCGGAGCCCATCATGGCCTTGCCCATCTCGCCCATCACCGTGCGCACGTCCTCGAAGTCGACGTTGACCAGGCCCGGCACGTTGATGATCTCGGCAATGCCGCCCACCGCGTTCCTCAGCACGTTGTCGGCCGTCTTGAAGGCGGCGATCATGCTGATGTCCTCGCCGAGCACGTCGGTCAGGCGCTCGTTGAGGATGACGATGAGGGAATCGACGTGGCGGGACAGCTCGGCCAGCCCCTCCTCGGCCACCTTCATGCGCTTGGTGTTCTCGAACTCGAAGGGCTTGGTCACCACAGCAACGGTGAGGATACCCAGCTCGCGCGCCACCTCGGCGACGATCGGCGCGGCACCGGTGCCGGTGCCGCCGCCCATGCCGGCGGTGATGAAGGCCATGTGGGCGCCCTGCAGGGCCTCGGCGATGCGTTCGCGCTCCACGTCGGCCAGCGCGCGGGCCTTTTCCGGCTTGCCGCCGGCGCCCAGCCCCGGGCCGAACTGCAGCTTCCGGTGCGCATTGCTGCGGTTGAGCGCCTGGGCGTCGGTGTTGGCGCAGATGAATTCCACGCCCTGCACCCCCTCGCGGATCATGTGGTCGACGGCGTTGCCGCCGGCGCCCCCCACGCCCACCACCTTGATGACCGTGCCGCTCGGTTCCTTGTCGATGATTTCAAACATGCTCGCCTCCTTGTAAGAACGACAACAAAAACGACCTCAAAAATTCTTCTCGAACCACGACTTCATGTTGCCCAGCACCTGCTTGAAGGTGCGCGTGCGGTGCGCCTGGATGCCCCGCTTCTTCTGCGCCATGCCTTCCAGCAGCAGCCCCATGGCGGTGGCGTAGCGCGGGTGCTGCACCACCTCGGCCAGGCTGCCCGCGTACCTCGGGATGCCCAGCCGCACCGGCATGTGGAAGATGTCCTCGCCCAGCTCCACCATGCCGAGCATCACCGAACTGCCGCCGGTGAGCACGATGCCCGAGGACAGCAGCTCCTGGTAGCCGCTGCGGCGCAGCTCGGCCTGGATCAGCTCGTAGAGCTCGGTCACGCGCGGCTCGATGACGTCGGCCAGCGCCAGCTTCGAGAGGCGGCGCGGGCCGCGCTCGCCGATGCCGGGCACCTCGAACAGCTCGTCGTCGTCGGCCAACTGGTGCAGGGCGACGCCGTACTGCTGCTTGATCTCCTCCGCCTCGGTGGTCGGCGTGCGCAGGGCGTGCGCGATGTCGTTGGTGATCTGGTCGCCGGCGATCGGGATCACCGCCGTGTGGCGGATGGCGCCCTGGGTGAACACCGCGATGTCGGTGGTGCCGCCGCCGATGTCGACCAGGCAGACGCCGAGTTCCTTCTCGTCGTCGGCCAATACGGCGTAGCTGGAGGCGAGCGGCTGCAGCACCAGGTCGATCACCTCGAGACCGCAGCGGCGCACGCACTTGACGATGTTCTGCGCCGCCGACACGGCGCCGGTGACGATGTGCGTCTTCACTTCCAGCCGCACCCCGCTCATGCCGATCGGCTCGCGCACGCCGTCCTGGCCGTCGACGATGAACTCCTGCGTCAGGATGTGCAGGATCTGCTGGTCGGAGGGGATCGGCATGGCGCGCGCCGTCTCGATGACGCGCTCGACGTCCATCGGCGAGACCTCCTTGTCCTTGATCGCCACCATGCCGTTGGAGTTGAAGCTGCGGATGTGGCTGCCGGCGATGCCGGTGTAGACCTCCTTCACCTTGCAGTCGGCCATCAGCTCGACTTCCTGGATGACGCGCGAGATGGCATTCACCGTCGCCTCGATGTTCACCACCACGCCCTTCTTCAGGCCGCGCGACTCCTGGTGGCTGCCGATGCCGAGGATTTCCAGACGCCCCTCGGGAGTGAGCTCTGCCACGATGGAGACGATCTTCGAGGTGCCGATGTCGAGCCCGACGATGAGATTCTTCGTTTCCTTGCTCATTTCTTCTGGTCCCCTGCCCGCGCCAGCCGCATGGCATAGCCGTTCGGGTAGCGCAAATCGATGACGTCCGCGCGCACCCTCAGACGCTCCGTTGCCTGGCGATGCGCCGCGGTGAAGCGCTGCAGGCGCTCGCCCATGCGCGACCTCGCCTGGTCGCGCCCCAGTTCCAGCAGCAGGCCGTCGTCCAGCCGCAGCTGCCAGGCCTGGCGTGCATTGAGCGCCAGGCTCTTCGGCTGCCGGCCGATCGGCGCCAGCAGCGGCGCCAGCTCGCGATAGCGCGCCAGCACCTCCGGCGCCGAGCCCTCCGGGCCGACCAGCAGCGGCAGCTCGGCGTTGCTGGCGGCGGCGAACACCTCGCCCTCGCTGTTCACCAGGCGCGCCTCGGCGCCCTCGGCCTGTTTCCAGCGCGCCGCGGCGACATGCTCCTCGATGGCCAGCTCGATGCCGTCGGGCCAGCGCCGCCGCACTTGCGCCTTGCGCACCCAGGGCAGCTTCTCGAAGGCGGCGCGCACCGCGTCGAGATTCACGGTGAAGAAATTGCCGGCCACCGCGTTGCGCGCGGCATACTCGATCTGTGTCGGCGTCACCTCCCGCAGCGGGTTGGCGACGACGACCTCGCGCAGCGGGAAGAAGGGCAGGCGCGCGACGGCCAGCGTGGCGGCATAGCCCAGCCCCAGCGCGGCGGCGAAGAACAGCAGGTCGGCGATCAGGTTCATCAGCGGCGGCCTGTCCCAGAATCCGGCGTTGTCATGCGATTTTTTCCTTGCCTTAGCCAAGCGTCGCCTGCTCCAGAATCCTCAGGCACAGCGTTTCGAATTCGATGCCGACGGCGCGCGCCGCCATCGGCACCAGCGAGTGCCCGGTCATGCCCGGCGAGGTGTTCATTTCCAGCAGCCAGGGCTTGCCGGCGGCGTCGAGGATCAGGTCGGCGCGGCCCCAGCCGCGGCAGTCGAGCAGCTGCGCCGCCTCCAGCACCAGGTCCTGGATCGTCTCCTCGGCCGACTCGGGCAGGCCGCTCGGGCAGAAATACTGCGTCTCGTCGCTGAAATACTTGTTCTGCCAGTCGTAGTTGCCGCCCGGCGCGACGATGCGCACCAGCGGCAGGGCCTG
>WYAY01000116.1 GCA_011526165.1 Sulfuritalea sp. | reverse complement strand
GCGGCGTCGAAGGCCGCGATGGTGGCGTCGAAGCGTTTTCGATCTGCCGTCATGAAGTTCTCCTTGCCAGCCAGTCGCGAATCGCCAGCCCCGTGCCGAAATCCCAGGGGCGCAGTTTCTCCGGCGGAATCAGGCGGAATTCGGCCAGTTCCTCGTTGAGCGTTATCTCGCCCTCCGCGACGACATGGTAGGCGAGGATGATCTCGTTCTTGCGCTGGAAGGGATAGACGCCGATCAGGCTGGCGGAAGTCGTCGTCAGGCCGAGTTCCTCCTGCACCTCGCGCGCCACGCCCTCTTCCGGCGTCTCGTCGCGCTCCATGAAGCCGGTGACGAGGCCGAACATCTTCTCCGGCCAGGCGTGGTTGCGCGCCAGCACGACCAGCCCGTCGCGCTCGACCAGGCCGGCCAGCACCGGCAGCGGGTTGTCCCAGAAGACGAAGCCGCAGGCGGCATCCGGGCAGGACAGCCGCGCGCGCCCTGCGATCTCGCGTCCGTCGAGCGGGGCGGCGCAGCGCGGGCAGAAGCGCATCAGAGTTTGGCTTCGACCCAGGCCTGCACCGAGGCCAGTGCCTTGCCGAGGTGCTCCGGCTGGGTGCCGCCGGCCTGCGCCATGTCGGGCCGGCCGCCGCCCTTGCCGCCGACCTGCTGGGCGACGAAGTTCACCAGTTCGCCGGCCTTCACCTTGCCGGTGAGGTCAGCGCTGACGCCGGCGATGAGGGCAGCCTTGCCGTCTGCCGCGGCGCCGAGCACGACGACGCAGGACTTCAGCTTGTCCTTGAGCTTGTCCAGCGTCTCGCGCAGCGCCTTCGCATCGGCGCCCTCCAGCACGGCGGCAAGCACCCGGGCGCCCTTCACCTCAGTGGCCAGGGCGGCGAGGTCGTCGCCCTGGCTGGCCGCCGCTTTCGACTTCAGCCGCGCCAATTCCTTCTCCAGTGCCTTGACGTGGTCGAGCACCTGTCCGACGCGGGCGGCGATCTCCTGCGGCTGCGCCTTGACGGCGGCAGCCACCTCGGCGAGTTCGCGCTCCTGTTGCTGCACGACTTCCAGCGCATTCTCGCCGGTGACGGCTTCGACGCGGCGGATGCCGGCGGCGACGCCGCCTTCCGAGAGTATCTTGAAGAAGCCGATGTCGCCGGTGCGCGAGACGTGGGTGCCGCCGCACAGCTCGCGCGAGCTGCCAATGTCCAGCACGCGCACGCTGTCGCCGTATTTTTCGCCGAACAGCGCCATGGCGCCGGACTTCACCGCGTCGTCGAAGGCCATGACGCGGGCGCGCGCCTCGGCGTTGGCGAGGATCTCACGGTTGACGATCTGCTCGACGCGGCGGATCTCGTCGTCGGTCATCGGTGCCTGGTGGGCGAAGTCGAAGCGCGTGCGGGCAGGGTTAACCAGCGAGCCCTTCTGCTGCACGTGGCTGCCGAGCACTTCGCGCAGGGCCTTGTGCATGAGGTGGGTGGCGGAGTGGTTGCGCACCGTGGCGGTGCGCGAGGCGAGATCCACTTTCGCCTGCACGGTGTTGCCGACGGTGAGCTTGCCGAGCTTCACCGTGCCCTGGTGGCCGAAGACGTCGGCCTGGATCTTCTGCGTGTCGTCGACGGCGAAGGCACCGTGGGCGGATTCGAGCAGGCCGCGGTCGCCAACCTGGCCGCCGGACTCGGCGTAGAACGGCGTGTGGTCGAGCACCACCACGCCGGCATCGCCCGCCGCCAGTTCGTTCACCTCGGCGCCGTCCTTGTAGAGCGCGACGATGGTGCCCTCGTGCACCAGGGTGTCGTAGCCGTGGAAGGCGGTGGCCACGCCGGAATACTCCAGCGCGCCCTTCATGACGAACTTCGAGGCGGCGCGCGCCTGCTCGCGCTGGCGCGCCATGGCGGCGTCGAAGCCGCCCTGGTCGAGCGTGAAGCCGCGCTCGCGGCACATGTCGGCGGTGAGGTCGAGCGGGAAGCCGAAGGTGTCGTAGAGCTTGAAGGCGGTCTCGCCGTCGAGCGTCTTCGTGGGCGAGGCCAGCGCCGCCTCGAGCAGGGCCATGCCGTGCTCGAGCGTCTCGGCGAAGCGCTCCTCCTCGGCGCGCAAAACCTCTGCGACGCGCTCTGCGGCCTGCGGCAGTTCCGGATAGGCCTTGCCCATGGCGTGCGCCAGGTCGGCCACCAGGCGGTGGAAGAAGGGCTGCTTCCGGCCCAGCTTGTAGCCGTGGCGGATGGCGCGGCGGATGATGCGGCGGAGCACGTAGCCGCGGCCGTCCGAGCCGGGAATCACGCCGTCTACCACCAGGAAGGAGCAGGCGCGGATGTGGTCGGCGATGACGCGCAGGCTGGGATTGGCCAGGTCCTTCGCGCCGGTTTCCCGCGCTGCAGCGCGGATAAGTTCCTGGAACAGGTCGATCTCGTAGTTGCTGTGCACGTGCTGCAGCACCGCAGCCAGACGCTCGAGGCCCATGCCGGTATCGACGCTGGGCTTGGGCAGCGGATGCAGCACGCCCGCCTCGTCGCGGTTGAACTGCATGAAGACCAGGTTCCAGATCTCGATGTAGCGGTCGCCGTCGGC
>WYAY01000115.1 GCA_011526165.1 Sulfuritalea sp. | reverse complement strand
TTGTAGCGGGCGTGGACGTCGGCCCCGAAGGGCGCCAGCGCCCGCTTGCAGGTTGCGTGGAAGTGCCGCGCGTCTTCCTCGAAGCCGTAGTAGGGCGTGAGGTCCATGCCGCCGCCGAACCACCAGATCGCATCCTCGCCGTCCTTGCGGGCGACGAAGCAGCGCACGTTCATGTGCGCCGTCGGGCAGTAGGGGTTGCGCGGATGCAGCACCAGCGAGACGCCCATCGCCTCCCAGGCGCGTCCGGCGAGTGCGGGACGCGCGGCGCTGGCGGAGGGCGGCAGGCGGTTGCCCGTGACATGGGAGAAGTTGACGCCGCCGCGCTCGAAGAAGCCGCCCTCCTCGACCAGGCGGGTGAGGCCGCCGCCGCCCTCGGGCCGGTCCCAGCTGTCGGTGAGAAAGGGCTGGCCGTCGAAAGCGGCGAGGGCATCGACGATGCGCCTCTGCAGCCCCCTGAAATACGCCAGAACCGGCGCGGCGTCCATGGCGACTAGCGGCGGATGGCGCGATGGCCTATGTCGCGCCGCATCTGCATGCCGGCGAACTCGATCTGTTCGGCAATCTCGTAGGCGCGCATCTGCGCCGCCCTGACATTGTCGCCCAGCGCGGTGACGCAGAGCACGCGCCCGCCGGCGGTGACGACGTCCTTGTTCGAGAGGGCGGTGCCGGCGTGGAAGACGTGGTAGTCGTCGCTTTCGCCGACATGGGGGGGCAGGCCGTGGATGGCGTCGCCCTTGCGCGGGGATTCCGGGTAGCCGGCCGCCGCCATGACGATGCCGAGGGCGACGCGGCGGTCCCATTCCGCCTCGGTGTCCTTGAGCCGGCAGTGAATGGCCGCTTCGACCAGGTCGACCAGGTCGCTCTTCAGGCGCAGCATGATCGGCTGGGTTTCCGGGTCGCCCATGCGGCAGTTGAATTCCAGCGTCTTGACGCTGCCGTCCGGGGCGATCATCAGGCCGGCGTAGAGGAAGCCGGTGTAGGGGATGCCGTCCTGCGCCATGCCGTTCAGCGTCGGCATGATGATTTCGCGCATGGCGCGGGCGTGCACGGCAGGCGTCACCACCGGCGCCGGCGAATAGGCGCCCATGCCGCCGGTGTTGGGGCCCTCGTCGCCGTCCTTCAGGCGCTTGGGGTCCTGGCTGGTGGCGAGCGGCAGGGCGTGCGTGCCGTCGCACATGACGATGAAGCTGGCCTCCTCGCCCTCGAGGAACTCCTCGATCACCACGCGCGCGCCGGCATTGCCCATCCGGTTGTCGGTGAGCATCATGTCGATGGCGGCGTGCGCCTCGGCGGAATCCATGGCCACCACCACGCCCTTGCCGGCGGCCAGGCCGTCGGCCTTGATGACGATCGGCGCGCCCTGGGCGTCGACGTAGGCGTGCGCCTCCTCGGCGTTGGAGAAGGTGGCGAAGGCGGCGGTGGGGATCTTGTGGCGCTGCATGAAGCGCTTGGCGAAATCCTTGGAGGATTCGAGCTGCGCCGCCTCGCGCGTCGGCCCGAAGATGGGCAGGTTCTTCGCGCGGAAGGCGTCCACCACGCCGGCGGCGAGCGGCGCCTCGGGGCCGACGACGGTGAGGTAGATCTGCTCGCGCTCGGCGAAGGCGACCAGTTCGTCGATGGCCGTGATGGAGACATTCTCCAGTCCGTTCTCGCGCGCCGTGCCGGCGTTCCCCGGTGCGACGTAGACCTTCTGGATGCGCGGCGATTGCGCCAGGCGCCAGGCCAGCGCGTGCTCGCGGCCGCCGGAGCCGATGACCAGTAGCTTCATCTCGCCTCCGCCGGGCCGCCCCAAGGAGGCGCAGCCAATGTATGTGGAGCGAAGCGAACCTTTGTCACCCCCTTCCTTGGGAAGGGGGACGGGGGAAAGGTCGTCATGGTCAATGCCGGAAGTGGCGGTAGCCGGTGAACACCATGGCGACGTCCTGCTCGTCCGCCGCGGCGATCACCTCCGCGTCGCGCACCGAGCCGCCCGGCTGGATCACCGCCGTGGCGCCGGCCTTGGCCAGCACGTCGAGGCCGTCGCGGAAGGGGAAGAAGGCGTCCGAAGCGACCACCGAGCCGGCCACCGTCAGGCCGTTGTTTTCGGCCTTGATGGCGGCGATGCGGGCGGAGTCGACGCGGCTCATCTGGCCGGCGCCGACGCCCATGGTCATGCCGTCCTTGCAGTACACGATGGCGTTCGACTTGACGTACTTGGCGACGCGCCAGGCGAAGAGGAGGTCGGTCATCTCCTGTGCCGTCGGTGCGCGCTTGGTTACCACCTTGATGTCGGATTCGCTGATGCGCGCCATGTCCGCCGTCTGCACCAGCAGGCCGCCGCCGACGCGCTTGTAGTCGAACACGTTTTCGGCGCGACCGAGAGGAACGACCAGCACGCGCAGGTTCTGCTTGGCGGCGAAGACGGCGCGTGCGTCGGCGGTGATCTCCGGGGCGATGATCACCTCGGCGAACTGGCCGGAAACGGCCTCGGCCGTCGTTTTGTCGATGGTGCAGTTGAAGGCGATGATGCCGCCGAAGGCGGAGGTTGGGTCGGTCTTGAAGGCCTTTTGATACGCATCCAGCGCCGTCGGCGCGATAGCGACGCCGCAGGGGTTGGCGTGCTTGACGATGACGCAGGTCGCCACGTTGTTAACTGAGTCGAACGCCTTGACGCATTCCCAGGCCGCATCGGCGTCGGCGATATTGTTGTAGGAGAGCTCCTTGCCCTGCAGTTGTTCGTAGTTGGCGATGCTGCCCGGCACCGCAACCGGCTCGCGGTAGAAAGCCGCCTGCTGGTGCGGGTTCTCGCCGTAGCGCATGGTGTCGACCTTGTCGAAGGCGAGCTGCAGGCGCTCGGGGAAGGCGCCCGGCTTGTTGCCCGCATCGAGGCTGGTCAGCCAGTTGGCGATCGCCGCGTCGTAGCGCGCCGTGTGCGTGAAGGCTTTCTTGGCGAGTGCGAAGCGAGTCTGGTATGAGAGCGCGCCGCCGTTGGCCCTCAGTTCCTCGACGATGGCGGCGTAGTCCTCGGGGTCGGTGACGATGCCGACGCCGCCGGCCGCGTTGCCGTGGTTCTTGGCCGCCGCGCGCACCATGGTCGGGCCGCCGATGTCGATGTTCTCGATGGCGTCTTCCAGCGTGCAGTCCTTCTTCGCCACCGTCTGGGCGAAGGGATAGAGGTTCACCACCACCAGGTCGATCGGCGGGATGTCGTGCTTCTGCATGGTCGCCGCGTGCTCGGCGTTGCCGCGGATGCCGAGAATGCCGCCGTGCACCTTGGGATGCAGGGTCTTGACGCGGCCGTCGAGCATTTCGGGGAAGCCGGTGTAGTCGGAGACCTCCTTGACGGCTACGCCGGCCTCGCGCAGCAGCTTGGCGCTGCCGCCGGTGGACAGGAGGGTGACGCCGAGCTCGGCGAGAGCGCGGGCGAAATCGACGATGCCGCGCTTGTCGGAGACGCTGATGAGGGCCTGGGTGATTTTCATGTCGGTAGAAATGGCGTTGACGACGGATTGCACGGGCAACGCAGGGCGGATAATCCGCTCTGCGGCGATACGGACTACAAAAGCTTGTGCTCGACGAGCTTGCGCCGCAGGGTGTTGCGGTTGATGCCGAGCATCTCCGCCGCGGTTGTCTGGTTACCGTCGGCTTCGCGCATCACCACCTCCAGCATCGGGCGCTCGATGTTGCGCAGGACCATGTCGTAGATGGCGCAGGGCTTCTCGCCGTCGAGGTCCTTGAAATAGCGGTCGAGCGAGCGCCGAACGCATTCGGCGATTTCGCTGCGGCTGGGTTGACTGGCTCGACTCATGCCGCGAGTTCCTCGAGATAATAGAGACGGTCGTTCTGCGCGGCGAGGCCGAGGAAGAACGCGTCGACCGCAGCGAGTTGCGCGTCGACCGTCGGTAGCTGGTTCATGGCGTGGCGGAACTGGGCGGAACCGGCCAGGCCCTTGGTGTACCAGGAGATGTGCTTGCGCGCGACGCGCACGCCGGTATCCAGGCCGTAGAAGGCATAGAGCTCGGCGAGGTGGCCGCGCAGCACCTGGTGGATCTCGTCGACGCGCGGCGGCGGCAGCTTTTCGCCGGTGGCGAGGTAGTGCTCGATCTCGCGGAAGATCCACGGCCGGCCCTGGGCGGCGCGGCCGATCATCACGGCATCGGCGCCGGTGGCGTCGAGTACCCGCCTCGCCTTTTCCGGCGAAGTGATGTCGCCGTTGGCGATGATGGGAATGCGCGCCTCGGCCTTCACCGCGGCGATGGTTTCGTACTCGGCTTCCCCGGTGTAGCCGCAGGCGCGCGTGCGGCCGTGGATGGCCAGCGCGCGGATGCCGGCGCTCTCGGCGACCTTCAGGATCGACAGCGCATTCCTGTGCGCCTTGTCCCAGCCGGTGCGGATCTTCAGCGTGACGGGGACGTCGACGGCGCCGACGACGGCGTCGAGAATGCGTCCCACGAGCGGCTCGTTCTGCAGCAGCGCGGAGCCGGCCATGACGTTGCAGACCTTCTTCGCCGGGCAGCCCATGTTGATGTCGATGATCTGCGCGCCCTGGTCGACGTTGTAGCGGGCGGCCTGCGCCATCATGGCGGGATCGGCGCCGGCGATCTGCACCGAGACAGGCTGCACCTCGCCCTCGTGGTTGGCGCGGCGTTTCGTCTTGGCGCTGCCGTAGAGCAGGGAATTCGAGGTGACCATCTCGGAGACGGCCAGTCCGGCGCCCATCCGCTTGCAGAGCTGGCGGAAGGGGCGGTCGGTGACCCCGGCCATGGGCGCGACGAACAGGTTGTTGCGTAGCGTGTAGCCGGCGAATTGCATCGGGCGCTGTGCGTTCGGGGGTCTTGGGGAAGGCGCGAATTGTAACCCAATTCACGCCATGCCGGCATCAACTGTCGTGAAGCCGGCGGCGGCAGATTTTATCGCTGCGGACTACCAGCCGCGGGCGCCGAAAATCATGCGCCGCGCCAGGAAGCGGCGCGCCGCAGACATCAGGTCGAGCGCCAGCAATCCGGCGCCGCGGGCATGCGCTGAAAAGGGGTCGCGCAAGCCGAACAGGCGTACCAGGCCATCGGTGAAGCCAATGGCAGCGCGACGGTCGAGATGACGCGCCGCCGCATGGCGCGCCAGCAGTGCGGGACTGCCGCAATCGGCAGGCTCGTCCCGCAACTGACGCGCCAGTTCGCAAGCGTCGCGCAGGGCGAGGTTGAAGCCCTGGCCGGCGACCGGGTGCAGCGTCTGCGCGGCATTGCCCAGCCAGACGGCCCGCTCGCCGACCGGCGTCTCGCGGTAGCGCAGTCCCAGCGGAAAGGCGGCGCGCGCGTCGACGGAAATGAAATCGTGACGGCCGCCGAAGACGGCCGACAGGCGCGCCAGGAAGGCCCGGTCGTCGAGCTCCGACAGGTCGGCGGCCGCGTCGTCGGGAACGGTCCACACCAGGGCGTAGCGGCCAGCCAGCGGCAGCAGCGCGACGGGGCCGCTCCCGGTGAAGCGCTCGTAGGCGATGCCGGCCGGCGGCGTGCGCGTCTGCACGGCTGCGACGATCGCCTGCTGGGCATAATCGCGGCGCACGCCGCCGTGCTCGGCGCTGACGGCGCCTTCCGCCCAGGCGATCAGCTGGGCCGGGACGGTTTCGTCACCCGGTGGCGCGGCGAAGCGCAGCAGCGCGCGGCCCGAGCCGGCTTCGCTGCCCGTTACGCGGATCCCATTCCGCAACTTCACGCCGGTGGCAGCGCAGGTTTGCGCAAGCGCCCTAGCCACCCGTCCGGCCTCGGCGACGTAGCCGAGCGCAGGCACGCCGGTCTCAGCGGCATGGATCAATGTTCGGCCGAGATGCCCGTGCTGCGAGACGTGGATGGTCGTGATGGGGGCGGCGCCGATTTCCGTCCAGGTGTCGAGGCGCTGGAAGATCTGACGCGTGCCGTGCGAGAGCGCCAGCACGCGGCGGTCGCCGAAGCCGGCGCCGGCGGGCCGCGCGTCGAACACTTCGCAGCCGATGCCCGCCTGTCGCAGGAGAAGCGCCAGCGAGAGACCGACCGGACCGCCTCCAACGATGGCAACGGGGAGCATCAGCCGCGCTGTGCCATCAGCGCTTCGATGTCGTCGATGGATATGGGTGCGGCGTCGGTGAGGATCTCGCAGCCGCCGGTTGTGACAAGGGCGTTGTCCTCGATGCGCACGCCGATGTTCCACAGCGCACGCGGCACGTCGGCGGCGGCGCGGATGTAGCAGCCCGGTTCGACGGTTAGGGTCATGCCGGGGGTGAGCGGGCGCCAGGCGCCGCCGATCTTGTATTCGCCGGCGTCGTGCACGTCCATGCCGAGCCAGTGCCCGGTGCGGTGCATGTAGAAGCGGCGGTAGGCGCCGGACTCGACGACGCCGTCCAGGCTGCCGGAAAGGAGCTTCAGGTCGAGCATGCCCTGCGCCAGCACGCGCACCGCCGCCTCGTGCGGCGCATCCCAGGGCTTGCCCGGCGCGATCTCGGCGATCGCCGCGCGCTGCGCGGCCAGCACCAGTTCGTAAACGTCGCGCTGCGCCGGCGAGAATTTCCCGTTCACCGGGAAGGTGCGCGTGATGTCCGCCGCGTAGGAGTCCACCTCGCAGCCGGCGTCGATGAGCAGCAGGTCGCCGTCCCGCAGGGACTGACTATTGCCGACGTAGTGCAGGATGCAGGCGTTGGCGCCGCCGGCGACGATGGGCGCATAGGCCGGCGCCTGCGCGCCGCAGCGGCGGAACTCGTGCATCAGCTCCGCCTCGATCTCGTATTCGAATCGCCCCGGTGCGGCGGCGCGCATGGCGCGGCAATGCGCCGCCGCCGAGATCGCCGCGGCGCGGCGCATGTCGGCGATCTCGTACGCGTCCTTGATCAGGCGCATCTCGTCGAGCTCGACGCGCACGTCGCGGATTTCCGCCGGCGCGCGGGCGCCGTTGCGCACGTTGGCGCGCACGGAGTTCAACGCGGCGACGAGGCGGTCGTCCCAATCCGTGTCGTGCCCCATCGAGTAGTGCAGCACGGGCTGGCCGGCGAGCAGTTCGGCAAGTATTGCATCCAGGCTGCCGATGGGGAAAGCCTCGTCGAAGCGGAACGCCTCGCGCGCCGCCGCGGGCCCATGGCGGAAGCCATCCCAGACTTCCCTCTCGGCATCCTTCTCGCGACAGAAGAGCAGGGAGCGCGGCGCGTCGCCGGCGACCAGCACGACGCAGGCTTCGGGTTCCGCAAAGCCGGAGAGATAGTAGAAGTAGCTGTCGTGGCGGTAGGGGTAATGCGAGTCGCGGTTGCGCACGCGCTCGGGCGCGGTGGGGATCACGGCGATGCCGCGCCCCATGGCCTTGAGCAGGCGCGCGCGGCGGTCGGTGAAGACTTGGATGTCCACGGGCTTCGGGTGTCGTTGGGGTCGGGACGATTATAGCGCCGAGAGCAGGCGGTCGAGTTCGGCCAGGCGCTCGGGCGTGCCGACATCGATCCAGAGACCGGCGTGCAGTTCGCCGCTGACGGCGCCTTCGGCCATGGCCGCGCGCAGCAGCGGTGCCAGCCGGGCCTTGGCGCCGCGGGCGATGCCGGCGAAGAGCCGCGGATCGTAGAGGCCGATGCCGGAGAAGGTCAGCTTCGGGTCTCCCGCGTCGGATACATTGCCGTCGTGCAGCGCAAAGTCGCCGTGAGGGTGGTGAGGCGGATTGGGCACCAGCACCAAGTGGGCCTGCAGATGGCGGTCGGGCATGGCGTCGGCCAATGCGGGCATCCGCGCATAGTCGAAGTCGCAGGCGATGTCGCCGTTGATGACGGCGAAGGGCGCGTCGCCGAGCAGCGGCAGCGCCCGGGCGATGCCGCCGGCGGTCTCCAGCGCTTCAACCTCTGGCGAGTAGCGGATGGCGGCGCCGAAGCGGCCGCCGTCGCCGAGCGCGGCCTCGATCATGCCGCCCAGGTGGGCGTGGTTGATGACGATGTCGCGGATGCCGGCGCGCACCAGCGCCTCGATGTGCCGGACGATGAGCGGCTTGCCGCCCGCCGCCAGCAGCGGTTTCGGCGTTGCGTCGGTGAGCGGCCGCATGCGTTCGCCGCGGCCGGCGGCGAGGATCATCGCGCGCATCAGAAGGTATAGCCGACCTGCGGCTTGCGTTCTTCCAACTCGTCGAAGAGGCGCGCGAGCGGGGCGAGCGGGGCGTAGCGCGTCGCGGCGTGGCGCACGTAGCCCACGAAACGCGGCGTGTCGGCCAGGTATTTCGGCTTGCCGTCGCGGTAGTTGATGCGGGCGAAGATGCCCAGCACCTTGAGATGGCGCTGCAGGCCCATCCATTCCATGTCGCGGTAGAAGCTGGCGAAGTCGGCATCCACCGGCAGGCCGGCGCGCCGGGCTCTCTCCCAGTAGCGCACCGCCCAGTCGAGCACCCGCTCCTCCTCCCAGCTGATGAAGGCGTCGCGGAACAACGAGGCGACGTCGTAGGTGACGGGGCCGATCACCGCATCCTGGAAATCCAGCACGCCGGGGTTCGGTTCGCTCACCATCAGGTTGCGCGGCATGTAGTCGCGGTGCACGAACACCCGCGGCTGGGCGAGGAGGTTTTGCAGCAACAGCCGCTGCACGCCTTCGAGCGCTTCCTGCTGCGCGGCCGTCAGCGGCGCGCCGAGGTGGCGGGCGACGTACCAGTCCGGAAACAGGCTCAGCTCGCGCCGCAGCAGGGCTTCGTCGTAGGGCGGCAGCGCATCGGGCCGGCTGGCCAGCTGCCACTTGACGAGCGCGTCGATGGCGTCGCGGAAGAGGGCGTCGGCGTTCGATGCATCGAGCGCATCCAGGTAGGTGGTGTTGCCCAGGTCGGTGAGCAGGAGCAGTCCGCGCGCAAGGTCCTCGGCGAGGATTTCCGGCGCATGCACACCGGCGCGCTGGAGCAGGCCGGCGACGCGCACAAAGGGACGGCAGTCCTCGTGCTCCGGCGGGGCGTCCATGACGATGTGCGTCGTGCCGTCGCCGAAACTGACGCGGAAGTAGCGCCGGAAGCTGGCGTCGGCTGAGGCCGGGGTGACCGAATGGGGGCGTCCGGGAAACAGCCCGGCGAGCCAGTCGTGGACCAGTTCGAGGCGTTGCATGACCGCTTCCGCGAAGGTTTGGCAGGATGCGCTTGATGATAAACTACGCGATTCTATCATTGGTGCCGCGACGCCCTTCCCGGTTGCGCAGCGGCGAACAAGAAAAGCAACCCAACCATGCACGCTTCGGCGCGGCTAGCTCTGGCTTTCGCTCTCGGCCTGACCGGCGGACTGTCGGCGGCCGAGAATTTGCCGCCGCTGCGCGTCGATCCGGCGCTGCTGGGCGGTGCCGCCCCGGCAAGGCCGGCGCGCCAGGCCGCAGCGCCTCTCGCCGGGGCGAAACCGGCGCCTGCGCAGGAGCAACCGAAAACAGAGAAGGTCGAGCCTTCTACTATGGCGGTGCAGGACAGAAAGTCGCCGGTCACCGCTGCGCCGATGACGGAGGAAAAGGCCGCTCCACCCAGGCAGCCCGTCCCGCCGGCCAAGGCGGAAGCGCCGCGCCCGGCGGCCAGAACGGAGGAGCCGGCCGTGCCGCAGCCGGTTGCCCCGGTGCAGATCGCGCAGCCGCCGCAGGTGGAGGAGCGGCCTGCGCTGCCGCCCCTGTATTCGGCCCATGCCGAGGCCGGCCTCGTTCCTTCCCTTAAGCCGACCGAGCGCATCTCGCCGCTCAAGGAAGACAAGGGCGCCGTTTATCCCACTTTCATCGCCGCTTCCCGCATCGATGGCCGCAACGACAACGAGGTCGTCGCCGAAGGCGAGGCCGAGCTGCGCCGGACCAATACCTCGCTCACTGCGGATCGCCTGACCTACTGGAAGGTCGAGGACGAGATGGAGGCGGCGGGCAACGTGCGCTACGCCAAGGAGGCCGACCGCATGTCGGGGCCGAAGCTGCGCCTCAACCTGACCGACAACACCGGCTATTTCGATCAGCCCAGCTATTCGGTGGTCCGCCCCAGGAAGGAAGACAAGGACAGCCAGGCCTATTCCCCGGCGCTCGGCGCGGCCATGCAGCCCGTCAAGAAGCTGCCGTCCTTCCTGCCGCGCGAGAAGAAGGAGAAAGCCGCGGTCGCCACCATCGCCGGCGAGGTGGTGGATGCCGAGCAGAACCTGACGGTCGCCTCGGGCAAGGCGGACCGGCTCGATTTTCTCGGCGACAACCTCATGCGGCTGACGAATGCCACCTACAGCACCTGCTCGGCGGAGGACCCCGACTGGTATGCACGCGTTGCGCAACTCGATCTGGATTACGATCGCGAGGTCGGCGAGGGGCGCGATGCCACGGTGATTTTCAAGGACGTCCCCCTGTTCTACAGCCCCTGGCTCAGCTTCTCGCTCAATAACCGGCGCAAATCCGGCTTCCTCGCGCCGACATTCGGCACCAGTTCCAAATCAGGCATCGAGTTCACGTTGCCCTACTACTGGGACATTGCGCCGAACATGGACATGACCATTGCGCCGCGCCTGATGACCAAGCGGGGCCTGCAGATCAATAGCGAGTTCCGCTACCTGAACTATGGATATCAGGGGCAGGCGCGCGTCGAGTGGCTGCCGGACGACCGCCTGAAAGACCGCAATCGCTACGGCTATTCGATCCTGCACTTGCATCCCAACCTCGGGCATGGCTTCAGCGGCCTGCTGAATCTCAGCGGCGTTTCGGACAGCACCTACCTGCGCGACCTCAGCACGCGCATCACCGAGGCCTCGCAAGGCAACCTGCTGCGCCAGGGCGTGCTGAACTACGGCGGCTGGTGGGGCTCTGCCTCGGTGAACGTGCAGACCTACCAGACGCTGCAGGACCCGGCCCTGCCGCCCGTGGTCAAGCCCTATCAGCGCCTGCCGCAGATCACCGTGGTTTCGAACAGGCCTGAGTTCCTCGGCGGGACGGCCTTCGCCTTCACCGGCGAATACGTGAACTTCGATCACCCCACGCTCGACATCGGTCGCCGCCTGACGCTGTATCCGCAACTGTCGCTGCCGCTGCAGTCGCCGGCCTGGCATTTCACGCCGAAAATCGGCCTGCACTCGACGCGCTACGATCTCGAGCGGAAGACCACCGTCGGCCCCGACACCATCGTGCGCAACCTGCCTGTTTTCAGCGTCGATGCCGGGCTCGCCTTCGAACGCGGCTTCGACTGGTTCGGCAAGGGGCTGACCCAGACGCTGGAGCCGAGGCTGTTCTATTTGCTGGTGCCGCAGCGTACGCAAAACCAGATTCCCGTTTTCGATTCGGGCCTGATGGATTTCAATTTCGGCACCATCTTTTCCGACAACATCTATGCCGGCGTCGATCGCATCGCCGACGCCAACCAGCTGACCGCCGCGCTGACCTCTCGGCTGATCGATCCGCAGAGCGGAGAGGAGTACGTGCGCGGCATGGTTGGGCAGCGCTATTACTTCGCCAAGCAGCATGTCACGCTGCCGGGCGAATCGGCGCGTCCGGGCGGCGCCTCGGACTTCCTCGCGGCGCTGTCCGGCCGTATCATGCCGCGCACCTATGGGGATGCTGCCTGGCAGTACGATCCGCGCGATGGCGAGACCGAGCGCTTCGTCATCGGGGCGCGCTGGCAGCCGGACTTCGCCAAGGTGCTGAACGCCAGCTACCGTTATACGCGCGACCATACGCTGACCGGCGGCACGGCTGGCATCCGCCAGGTGGATTTCTCCGGCCAGTGGCCGCTGGGGCGCGGCTGGTACGGCGTCGGCCGCTTCAATTATTCGCTGAAGGAGAAGAAGGTCATCGAGACCATCGGCGGACTGGAATACAACGGCGGCTGCTGGGTCGGCCGCCTGGTGGTGCAGCGTTACGCCACGGCCACCGGAGACACCAACACGGCGCTGTTCGTCCAGCTCGAGCTGAACGATTTCTCCAAGATCGGCTCCAACCCGCTCGAACTGCTGGCACGGAGGGTGCCGGGCTACGGCCGCATCAACCAGTCGGTCTCCAGCCCGGTGTTCGGTTACGATTAAAAGGATATCTGAGTGAGCCGCCTTTCCTATTGCGCAGGGATTGCTGTCGCCGCGTGGCTGGGCAGTCTCTCCGCCAGTGCGGTGCTGGCACAGGGACGTCCAGCGGCGCGGGTGATCGAGGCGGACCGCATCATCGCCGTCGTCAACAACGAAGTGGTCACCGCGCATGAACTGAGGGCCCGGGTAGCCACCGTCGAGCGGCAACTGCGCCAGCAGGGGACGCAGATGCCGCCGCGCGACGTTCTCGAGAAGCACGTCCTCGAACGGCTGATCGTCGACCGGGCACAGTTGCAGTTCGCCAAGGAAACCGGCCTGCAGATCGACGACGCCCAGCTCGACCAGACCCTGGCGCGCATCGCCGAGGGCAACCGCATGGGACTGGCGCAGTTTCGCGCGTCCCTCGAGCGCGACGGCATTGCGTGGTCGAAATTCCGCGAGGACATCCGCGACGAGATGGTCATCGGCCGGCTGCGCGAGCGCGAAGTCGATAGCAAGATCGTCGTCACGGAAGGCGAGATCGACAACTTCCTGCAGACGGCCGGCGCCATGGGCAGCGAGGAATTCAACCTGGCGCACATCCTGCTGCGCGTGCCCGAACAGGCGAAGCCGGAGCAGCTGGCGCGCCTGCAGGCGCGCGCCGAGGAGATCATTGCCCAGCTCAGGCGGGGCGCCGACTTCGGCCAGCTGGCGGCGAGCCATTCCGATGCGCCGGACGGTCTGTCCGGCGGCCTGATGGGCTGGCGATCCGTCGAGCGCCTGCCCACCCTGTTCGCCGAGGCGGTGGCGAAGCTCAAGCCGGGCGAGATATCGGACGTGCTGAGGAGCCCCGCAGGCTATCACATCCTCAAGCTGCTCGACCGGCGCGGCGGCGCCATCAAGGCGCAGCCGGTGGAGCAGACGCGCGCCCGCCACATCCTGATCAAGACCAGCGAGCTGGTGTCGGAGGCCGAGGCCAGGCGGCGCCTGGCCGACCTGAAGGATCGCCTTGCCCATGGCGGCGACTTCGCCGAACTGGCCCGGCTGCATTCGAACGACCTGTCCGCCTCGAAAGGGGGCGACCTCGGCTGGCTGAACCCGGGCGACACCGTGCCGGACTTCGAGCAGGCGATGAACCGCCTCAAGCCGGGCGAAGTCGGCGAGCCAGTGAAGTCGCCCTTCGGCTGGCACCTCATCCAGGTGCTGGAGCGCCGCACCGACGTTTCGCAGGAGCGGGTACGACAGAGCGCGCGCATGGCCTTGCGCGAGCGCAAGGCGGACGAGGCCTACCAGGACTGGCTGCGCCAGCTGCGCGACCGCGCCTACGTCGAGTACCGACTGGAAGACAACCGCTAGCCTGGAGGCGGCGGAGCGGCATGGAGCGCCATCCCGTCATAGCCGTCACCAGCGGCGAGCCGGCCGGCATCGGACCGGACATCTGCCTCGCCCTGGCCGGGCGAGAGAGCGCTGCCCGCATCGTCGTTCTCGGCGATCGCGACCTGATGACGGCGCGCGCGGCCCGGCTCGGCTGCTCGCTCGACGGCCTCGACATCCTGCACGTCCCCCTGCGCCAGCCGGTGCAAGCCGGCCGTCTCGATGCCGGCAACGCCGCTTACGTGCTTGAACTGCTGGACCGCGCCCTCGCCGGCTGCCGTTCGGGCGAGTTCGCCGCGATGGTCACCGCACCGGTGCACAAGGGTGTCATCAACGAGGCGGGCATCCCGTTCACCGGTCACACCGAATACCTTGCCGAGAAGACCGGCGCGCCCCGCGTCGTGATGATGCTGGCCGGCGCCGGGCTGCGGGTGGCGCTGGCGACGACCCATCTGCCGCTGAAGGAGGTCCCGGCGGCCATCACGCGGACCGAGCTGGAAACGACGATCCGCATCATGCACGCCGACCTGGCGGGAAAGTTCGGCATTGCGCGGCCGCGCATCCTCGTGGCGGGGCTGAATCCGCATGCCGGCGAGGGGGGGCACATGGGCCGCGAGGAGATCGAGGTGATCACGCCGGTTCTCGACAAGCTGCGCGGCGAGGGCATGGACCTTGCCGGCCCGCTGCCGGCGGACACGCTGTTTACGCGCGGTGTGCTGGCCGGCTCCGACGCCCAACTCGCCATGTACCACGACCAGGGCCTCGCCGTCCTCAAGTACGCCGCCTTCGAGGACGGCATCAATATCACGCTCGGCCTGCCGATCATCCGCACCTCGGTCGATCATGGCACCGCGCTCGACCTGGCCGGCTCGGGCCGCGCCAGCCCGCGCAGCCTGTTCGCCGCAATGGATCTTGCCGTGGACCTGGCGCAGCGCCGATGAAGCCGCACGTTGCACGCAAGCGATTCGGACAAAACTTTCTCGTCTCCCCCGGCATCGTCGCCAAGATCGTCGAGGCGATCCGCCCGCAGGCGGGAGACACCCTCGTCGAGATCGGCCCGGGCCTCGGCGCCCTCACCGAACCGCTGCTGGCGCGGCTGGACCGTCTGCACGTCGTCGAGATCGACCGCGACCTGATCGACCGATTGCGCGGCCGTTTCCCGCCTGAGCGGCTGACGATCCACGAGGGCGACGCACTGAAGTTCGACTTCTCGGCGCTGGGACCTGATCTGCGCGTGGTCGGCAACCTGCCCTACAACATTTCCACGCCGCTGCTGTTCCATCTGGCCGCCTGCGCCGGCGGCGTGCGCGACATGCACTTCATGCTGCAGCGGGAAGTGGTCGAGCGCATGGTGGCGGCGCCGGGCGGATCCGAGTTCGGCCGGCTCTCGGTGATGCTGCAGTACCGCTTCGAGATGGAGCGCCTGTTCCTGGTGCCGCCGGGCGCCTTCAATCCGGCGCCGAAGGTGGAATCGGCGGTGGTGCGCATGATTCCGCGCCCCTGCGCAACGCTGGTTGCGACCGATGAAACCCTGCTTGGGGAAATCGTAAAGTCAGCCTTCGCGCAACGGCGCAAGATGCTGCGCAACACGCTGCGGGAGTATCTGTCGGAGGAGGACTGGGCGGCGCTCGGGATCGCGCCGACGCGGCGTGCGGAGGAACTGGCGGTCGGCGACTACGTGCGCATCGCCAACCGCCTGGCCGAAGCCGGTATTACTTCTTCGTCGAGCAGGTCTTGATGCCGAAGGGCAGATAGGCCGGGCACCAGCCGATGGCTCCGGTGGCGATCGGCAGCAGGCCGATCCAGGCCCACACCGGGCCACCCATCACGGCCCAGGCGACGAGCGCCAGGCCGACCACGATGCGAAGAGTGCGGTCGATGCCGCCGACGTTGCTTTTCATTGCTGCCTCCTGTTGCGGGTTGGGATTGCAGGGCCCATTAGACGCCCGCCCGGACAGCGCCGTCTGTAACCAAGATCACACAGCTTCGGCGAGGCGCCGCAGGCCGGCGGCGTCGCGGATCTCGATCTGCTCGCGCCCCAGCGCCACCAGCCCCTGCTCGGCGAAGCCCTTCAGCAGCCGGCTGACCATCTCGCGCACGCTGCCCAACTCGTCTGCCAGCTGCTGGTGGGTGGCACGCACGACACGGCCCCGGCCGAGCAGCAGGGCGGCGAGGCGCTGGTCGAGCTTGCGGAAGGCCACTTCCTCGACGAGGCGCATCAGGTCGGCCATGCGCTCGGCGAAGAGGTTGAAGATGAAGTTGCGGAAGGGTGTCTGGGCCAGCAGCTCGTTGAACAGGCCTTGCGGCAGCAGCACCAGCACCGTCTCGCTTTCCGTCGTGCCGCGGGCGTTGTAGGGCACGTTGCCGAGCAGGCAGCTGGAAGTGATGATGCAGGTCTCGCCCGGCGTGACGCGGTAGAGGGGCAGTTCGCGCCCGTTGGCGGCCACTTTCGCCACGCGGATGGCGCCGGCGAGGACGAAGGGAAAGCCCTGACAGGGCTGGCGCTCGTCGAACAGCGTGGCGCCGGGCGGCACGGTCACCGCCTGCGCCGCTGCGGCGATGTCCTCGCGCAGCTTCGGCGGCAGCTCCGCCAGCACCGGGTAGTGCGCCGCCAACTGTGCCAACGGCACGCTCATTTCAACTCCGCGACGACCGGCGCATGGTCGGAAGGACGCTCGGCCCGGCGCGCATCCTTGTCCACCGTGCAGGCCGTGCACTCTCCGGCAATGCCCGACGACAGCAGGATGTGGTCGATGCGCAGGCCCGCGTTGCGGCGGAAGGCCATCATGCGGTAGTCCCACCAGGAATAAATCTTTTCCGGCTGCTCGAAGAGGCGGAAGGCGTCCTTCAACCCCAGGTCGAGCAGGGCGCGGAAGGCGGCGCGCTCCGGTTCGGAGAACAGCACCTGGCCCTCCCAGGCCTTCGGATCGTACACATCCCGCTCCTCGGGCGCGATGTTGTAATCGCCGAGGAGCGCCAGGCGCGGATGGCGCACGACCTCATCGCGCAACCAGTTCGTCAGCGCTTCGATCCATCTCAGCTTGTAGGCGTATTTGTCTGAACCGACGCTCTGGCCATTGGGGAAGTAGGCGCAGACGACGCGCACGTTGCCGATGGTGGCGGCGATCAGCCGTTGCTGTTCGTCGGCGAAGCCGGGAATGCCGATGCCCACGTCAGTGAGCGGCTGCCGCGACAGGATGGCCACCCCGTTGTAGGTCTTCTGCCCGGCGAAGGCGCACTGATAGCCGGCGGCTTCCAGTTCTATGCGCGGGAAGGCCTTGTCCTCCAGCTTGGTTTCCTGCAGGCAGACGATGTCGGGCTGGCGGGCGGCGAGCCACTCCAGCAACTGCGGCAGGCGGACCTTGAGCGAGTTGACGTTCCAGGTGGCGAGCTTCATTGCGCCGCGGGCGCGGGCGCAGGGGCGGCGCCGGGGATGGCCGTGCGCGCGTAGCCGGCATTGTCCAGCATGCCGTTCCAGGCCCCTTCCTCGAATCCCTGCTGTTTCTGGCTGCCGACGGTGATGGATGGCAGGAGAATGTTGTCGCTGCCGAAGCGTTTCTTGTAGGCCTCGGCCTGTTCCGGGGTGCCGATGACGCTCTCGCTGAAGGGCGCGCCGCGCTTGCGCAGGAAGGCGCGCGCATTGTCGCATTCGCGCTTGCAATCGTCCGAGACGAAGAGGATCACCGGAAAGTTCTGCGCCGCCTGCTGTGTCTCATAGGGCAGGCCGCTGGTGTCGATGCTGCTGGTTTTCAGTCGCGGCTGCTCGACCTTCTTGATTTCCTTCGGCGGCGGCTGGTCGGAATAGTGCACCTTGCCGTCCTTGCCGACCCATTTGTAGAGGGGCTGGGCGCCAGCGGAGAGCGGCAGGGCCAGCATGGCGAGCAGGCAGATTCGAACGAGCGACATGACGTACCTCCGCAGTCGGATCACGCCAGAATCATACCACTGTGCCGCAGCAGGGCATCGACGCTGGGTGCGCGGCCGCGGAAGGCCCTGAAGGAGTCCAGCGCCGGGCGGCTGCCGCCGACGGCGAGGATCTCGTCGCGGAAGCGGGCGCCGGTGGCCGGGTTGAGCACGCTGCCGTCCTTGCGTTCTTCCTCGAAGGCGGCGAAGGCGTCGGCGGAAAGCACCTCGGCCCACTTGTAGCTGTAGTAGCCGGCCGCGTAGCCGCCGGCGAAGATGTGCGAGAAGCTGTTGGGGAAGCGGTGCCACGGCGGCGGGAAGACCACCGCCACTTCCTGGCGCACCTCCTCGATCAGGTCGAGCACGCTCTTTTGCCCGGCCGACTCGAAGTCGCTGTGCAGCAGCAGGTCGAACAGGCTGAACTCGAGCTGGCGCACGATCTGCATGCCGCCCTGGAAGTTCTTCGCTGCGGTCATGCGCTCGAAGAGCGCGCGCGGCAGCGGTTTGCCCGTGTCGACATGCGCGGTCATGCCGCTCAGCACTTCCCACTCCCAGCAGAAATTCTCCATGAACTGGCTGGGCAGTTCGACCGCGTCCCATTCGACGCCGTTGATGCCGGAGACGCCGAGTTCCTCGACGCGGGTGAGCAGGTGGTGCAGGCCGTGGCCGGTCTCGTGGAAAAGCGTGATGACCTCGTCGTGGGTAAACAAGGCAGGCTTGTTGCCGACGGGGCGCGAGAAATTGCAGTTGAGGTAGGCCACCGGGGTCTGGATGCACGCCTCGGTTTGGCGGCGCGTGATGGCGTCGTCCATCCAGGCGCCGCCGCGCTTGGTGTCGCGCGCGTAGAGGTCAAGGTAGAACTGCCCGACGAATCCGCCCGCGGCATCCTCGATGCGGAAGAAGCGCACGTCCTCGTGCCAGGCTGGCGCCGCGTCGGGCCGGATGCGCACGGCGAACAGCGTCTCGATGACGCGGAACAGGCCCTCCAGCACCTTGGGCTCGGGAAAGTACTGGCGCAACTCCTCGTCGGAGAAGCTGTAGCGCTCCTGTTTGAGCTTCTCCGAAGCCCAACCGATGTCCCAGGGTTCCAAAGAAGTCAGTCCCTGCGAGACGGCGAATTCGCGCAGCTCGGCCATGTCGCGCAAGGCCGACGGCTTCGACTTGACGGCCAGCTCGCGCAGGAAGGCCAGCACGTCGGCCGGGGACTCGGCCATCTTCGGCACCAGCGAGACTTCGGCGAAGTTGCCGTAGCCGAGGTGGCCGGCCTCCTCGGCGCGCAATTCGAGGATGCGCCGGATCAGCGGCATGTTGTCCCACTCCGGCTTGCCGTAAAGCTCGTGGAATTCCGCGGCACGCGTGGCGTAGGCGCGGTACAGCGTCTCGCGCAGGCGGCGGGACTCGGCGTATTGCATCACCGGCAGGTAGGAGGGCATGTGCAGGGTGAACTTCCACCCCGTCGCAGCGTCCTTGGCAGCGGCGGTGCGCGCCGCCTCGACGGCATCGGCGGGAATGCCGGCCAGTTCCGCCTCGTCGGTGACGATCTCGGCGAAGGCATTGGTGGCATCGAGCAGGTTCTCGGAGAATTTCGCCTGCAACGAAGCCAGTTCCTCCTGGATGGCCTGGAAGCGCGGCTTGGCGTCTTCCGGCAGCTCGGCGCCGGAGAGGCGGAAGTCGCGGATCTCGTGTTCGACGATGCGCTTCTGTGCGGCAGTCAGTGTTTCGTAGCCGGGCCCGGCCCTGAGCGCCTTGAACTGCGCGAACAGGTGCTGGTTCTGCCCGAGCTCGGCGAAGAAGCGCGTCACCTCCGGCAGGTTGGCGTTGTAGGCCTCGCGCCATTCCGGCACGTCCATCACTGCGTGCAGGTGGCCGACGACGCCCCAGGCCCGCGACAGGCGCTCGCTGCCGTCGAAGAAGGGCGCGGCGAAGTCCGTCCAGGTGGCCGGCGCCTTCTCCAGGCGCGTCAGCAGGGCGCGGTTTTCCGCCAGCAGTTCCGCGATCGCCGGCGTGACGTGTTCGGGGCGTACCGCGTCGAAGCGCGGCAGGCCGGAGAAGTCGAGCAAAGGGTTGGTTGTCGTCATGGTCTTTTCAAAAGCGAAGGGCGCGAAGCGCGCCCTTCATAGATGGGGATGGCAGGGCGGTCAATCAAGCTTGCGTCCGCTGAGGCGCTCGTAGGCCTCGCGGTACTTCGCCGTCGTTTTGGCAATGATCTCGGCCGGAAGTTTCGGCCCCGGCGCCCGCTTGTTCCAGTCCAGGGTTTCCAGGTAGTCGCGCACGATCTGCTTGTCGAAGCTCGGCGGGCTGATGCCCTCCTGGTACTCGTCGGCCGGCCAGAAGCGCGAGGAGTCGGGCGTCAGCGCCTCGTCGATGAGGTGCAGCCGGCCCGTGCCGTCGAGGCCGAACTCGAACTTGGTGTCGGCGATGATGATGCCGCGGGTGAGCGCATAGTCGGAGGCCTCGCCGTAGAAGCGCAGGGTGACGTCGCGCACCTGTTCGGCCAGCGCCTTGCCGAGCAGCTTCTCGACGGTGGCGAAGTCGATGTTCTCGTCGTGGGCGCCCTGCTCGGCCTTGGTCGACGGCGTGAACAGCGGCTGCGGCAACTTCTGCGCCATCTTCAGGCCGGCCGGCAACGGGATGCCGCAGACGGCGCCGCTCTTCTGGTAGTCCTTCCAGCCGCTGCCGATGATGTAGCCGCGCACCACCGCCTCGACCGGCAGGGGCTTCAGGCGCTTCACCACCACCGCGCGGCCGCGCACCTGGGCGCGCTCCTCCTCTCCCTTGACCACCGACTCCGGGTCGATGCCGGTCAGGTGGTTGGGAACGATGTGGGCGAGGCGCTCGAACCAGAAGCCGGAGACGGCCGTCAGCACGCGCCCCTTGTCCGGGATCGGGTCGGGCAGGATGACGTCGAAGGCCGACAGGCGGTCGGTGGTGACGATCAGCATCTGCTGGTCGCCGACGGCGTAGATGTCGCGCACCTTGCCGCGGGCGAGGAGGGGCAGGCTGGCGATGCGGGATTCGTAGACGGTCTGGCTCATGGCTGGGACTGGGTGGAGAAAGGACGTGATTATACGGACACCGCGGCACCGGACAACCATGCCCGGAGGTCGGATAAGGCCAGCTCCTCCAGGCTGTCGAGGACGGCCGCGGCGCCGCTGAAATCCTGGCCGCGGGTGTAGTCGCAGGGGGTGACTATCGTGGCCAGCCCGGCGCCCAGCGAGGCCTTCAGGCCGTTTTCCGAGTCCTCGAAGGCCAGGCAGGCCGAGGCGGGCAGTTCGAGCCGTTCCAGCACCCACCGGTAGATGTCCGGCGCCGGCTTCTTGGCCGGCACCACGTCGCCGGCGCCGATCACCTCGAACCCGGCCATGGCCTCCGGCCCAAGGGCCGGCACCAGCAGTGCGGAAACATTCTCCGGTGTGGTGGTGGTGGCGACGGCCAGGCGCAGGCCGGCCGAGCGGGCTTCATGGAGCAGCCGTGCCACGCCGGGGCGCAGGGGAATCGCCCCGGAGGCGGCCAGCTGCGTGTAGTGCCGTGTCTTTGCCTTGTGCAGGGCGGCGACGCGTTCGGCGTAATCCGGCAACTGCGCAAACGCCGGCCGGTGGCGGCTGACGAAATGGGCGATGCGCTCCTTGCCGCCGGTGACGGCGAGGAGCTCCCCGTAGAGCGCCTCGTCCCAGTGCCAGTCGAGGCCGGCCTCGCGGAAGGCGGCGTTGAAGGCCGGCCGGTGGCCGTCGCGCTCGGTGTCGGCGAGGGTGCCGTCTACATCGAAAATCAGTGCCTGCAAGGCGGCGCTATTCGCGGACATACGGCCGGTCCCTGCTTGACTGGTCCTCGCGGTAGGGGAACTTGACGTGGCCGAAGCGGATCGCCAGCACGGCGAGGGTGAGCAGCAGGATGGCGCCCGCCGTCGCCATCACGCGCAGCTCGGTGAGCTCCTTGATGTCGAGGATCAGGTAGCGCGCCAGCGCCACCATGGCGATGTAGAG
>WYAY01000019.1 GCA_011526165.1 Sulfuritalea sp. | reverse complement strand
TGGCCGCGCTCGGTCTTGAAGACGACGCGGTCGACGACGTGGCCGATCACCCGCGAGAGGAAGATGACGAAGGTGTTCACCACGCCCTGGATCAGCGCCAGGGTCACCATGTCGCCGTTGGCGACGTGGGAGACCTCGTGTGCCAGCACCGCTTCCGCCTCGTCGCGGCTCATGGCACGCAGCAGCCCCGTCGACACCGCCACCAGCGCGTTGTTGCGGCTCATGCCGGTGGCGAAGGCGTTGACCTCGGGCGCCTCGTAGATCGCCACCTCCGGCATGCCGATGCCGGCGGCCTGGGCCTGGCGGCGCACCGTCTCCACCAGCCAGCGCTCAACCTCCGAGGACGGCTGCTCGATGACATGGGCGCCGACCATGCGCTTGGCGCTCCACTTCGACATGGCCAGCGAGATGAAGGCGCCGCCCATGCCCATGATGGCCGCGAAGACCAGAAGGCTGCCAAGGTTCAGCCCGCCATCGGCCAGCACCGGCTCCAGCCCGAGCAGCTGGACGACGATGCTGAGCACGAACAGGATCGCCAGGTTGGTGGCGAGGAACAGGACGATGCGCTTCATGGCGGCCTCCGCGGATCTGGGTCTGCCTTCTCCGGCCTCAGTCGTTGTTGGCGAAGCCCAGCAGCGAGAGCAGGCTGACGAACAGGTTGTAGATGGAAACGTAGAGGCTGACCGTGGCCATCACGTAGTTGGTCTCGCCGCCGTGGATGATCTGCGAGGTCTCGAACAGGATCAGGCCCGAGGCGAGCAGCATGAAGGCGGCGGAAACGGCCAGCGACATCGCCGGGATCTGGAAGAAGATCGCCGCCAGGCCGGCGAGGAAGGCGACCAGGATGCCGACGGCGAGGAAGCCGCCCATGAAGCCGAAGTCCTTGCGGCTGACAACGGCGTAGGCGGACAGGCCGAGGAACACCGCGCCGGTGCCGCCGAGCGCCAGCATGACGGTCTCGTGGCCGTTCGGCAGCGACAGGTAGGCGTTGAGGATCGGGCCGAGCGTGTAGCCCATGAAGCCGGTCAGGCCGAACACCGAGAGCACGCCCCAGCCGCTGTTGCGCAGCTTGGTCGTGAGGAACAGCAGGCCGAAGTAGCCGACCAGCGTCAGCACGATGCCGGGGTGCGGCAGCTTGAGCGCGGCGGCGGCGCCGGCGGTGACGGCGGAGAACAGCAGCGTCATGGCGAGCAGCGCGTAGGTGTTGCGCAGCACCTTGTGGGTGGCGAGCAGCGAAGGCGCCGTGCCGGCGTAGCGATCGGCCGGGATGGCGATGGCGGTGGGACGTTCGTTTCTCATGGCGGATTCCTCCTGTGTAAGAAAGCGTGGCAAGTTTACGTCTTTGCTGCAATCAAATAAAGTCGATTTTATTGCATTGACCATTCGTTTTTTACGAAGTTTCCAGGAGCCCGGCCATGAACCTCAAGCATTTGTTTTATTTCTGGAAAACAGCCAAGGAAGGCGGCGTGGCGCGGGCCGGAGAAGCGTTGCACGTTACCCCGCAGACCATCAGCGGCCAGATCGGCCAGCTGGAGGACAGTCTGGGCGTGGAACTGTTTTCGCGCCAGGGCCGTGCGCTGGAGCTGACCGACGCCGGCCGGCTTGCGCTGGGCTATGCCGACGAAATTTTCTCCCTCGGCGCGGAACTCGAGCAGGCGATCCGCCACTACCCGAAGGGCCGCCCCGCCACCTTCCGCGTCGGCGTTTCCGACGCGCTGCCGAAGTCGCTTGCCTATCGCCTGCTCGAGCCGGCCGTCGCGGTGGGCGAACCGCTGCGCATCGTCTGCCGCGAGGGCCGGCTCGAGCGCCTGCTCACCGAGCTGGCGGTGCACCGGCTCGATCTCGTCATCGCCGACACGCCGCTGCCGGCCACGCTCGACGTGCGCGCCTACAGCCATCGCCTGGCGGAGTCGGGCATGAGTTTCCTCGCCGCGCCGATGCTGGCGGCGCGCTGCGCGAAAAAATTCCCCGGCTGCCTGGCCGAGCTGCCGCTGCTGGTGCCGGGCGAGGATTCCTCGGCGCGGCAGAAGCTGATGCGCTGGCTGGAGAAGACGCGCATCCGGGCGAAGATCGTCGGCGAGTTCGACGACAGCGCGCTGATGACGGCCTTCGGCCAGGCCGGCGTCGGCGTCTTTCCGGTGCCCACCGTCGTCGAGGCGGAGACCGTTGCCGCCTACGGCGTGAAGGTGCTCGGCCGCAGCGCCGAGGCGCGCACGGAATACTTCGCCATTTCCGCCGAGCGCCGCGTCACGCACCCCTGCGTGCTGGCCATCGCCGAGTCGGCGCGCACGCGCTTCGCCGGGGCCGCGCCGTCCTGACATCGCCGTCCTGCGGCGACTGACTTTCACCAGCGGCGCTTGCGCGCGGCGGCGAGGAATTCGTCGAGCAGCGGCGTGCAGTCGAGCACGGCCTCGTCCCCCGGCCGATGGAACTCGGGATGCCACTGCACGCCGTAGAGGAAGTTGCGGCCCTTGCCGCGAATCGCCTCGATGAGGCCGTCGGTCGCGCTCACCGCATCGACCTCCAGCTCGCGGCCGAGCACGCGCACCGCCTGGTGGTGGATGGAGACCGCGCCGCCGCCGGCACGGCCGGCGAACAGGCGCGCGAGCAGGCCGCCCTCGGCGAAGCGCAGCTCGTGCACGTGGCGGTCGTAGTCGCCGGTCTGGTGCGCCGCCGCCTCCGGCATCTGCGTGGGTATGTCCTGCCAGAGCGTGCCGCCGAGGGCGACATTGATGAGCTGCATGCCGCGGCAGATGCCGAAGACCGGCTTGCCGGCCTCGAGGAACTCGTGCAGCAGTTCCATTTCGTAGGTGTCGCGCACGGCGTCGCCGGCCCATTCCTCGCGCAGCGGTTCCTCCCCGTAGGCGCGCGGGCTGACGTCGGCGCCGCCCTGCAGGATGAGGCCGTCGAGGTGCTCGGCGTAGTCGCGCAGGCGGATGTTGCTGCGCATGAGGATGCCGTCCTGCACCACCGAGGGCACCATCAGCAGCAGCACTTCGCGCTGCGTCACCCACTGCGCGACCGACTGCTCGAGCACCTGCAGGGTCTTGCTGCGGATGCCCTGGGCGTCCGGTTCGGGATGGAAGATGCGCGCAGAGAGGCCGATGCGCGCGGGCTTGTTGCGGCTCATGAGACTGTCCTTTCGTCGCTGCGGAAGCGGCGCACCGCCGCCTCAACCATGCCCTCGACGCTGCCCTCCTCGGCATGCTGGCGCCGCAGGAAGCCCGCGTGGTTGCCTTCGCCGGCGGCCCGGCGGAGCTCGTCGAGGGCGGCGCGGCTCGCCAGCGCATCGGCATGCGGCTCGAGCCGCTGCAGCGTCGCCAGGATGTCCTCGCGCAGTGAGAGCGATGCGTTGGTCTTCGGGTGCACCAGCGTGCCGTCGAGGCCGAAGCGGCAGGCCTGGAAGCGGTTGTAGTTGTAGACCAGGTAGTCGTCCTCGGCCGGCGGCGCCTCGGCGCGCTCGAGCAGCATGCGGCACAGCGCCTGCAGGTAGCAGGCCAGCGCCGCGGCGCGCTCCACCGTGAGCGGCGTGTCGCAGACGCGCAGCTCGATGGTGCCGTACTCCGGCTTGGGGCGGATGTCCCAGTAGAAGTCCTTCATGCTCTTCACCACGCCGGTCTTCTCCATCTTGGCGAAGTAGTCGCGCTCGAACGCCTCCCATTCGAGCAGGAAGGGCGCCCGCCCGGAGAGCGGAAAGGCGAAGACCGAGTTCAGCCGCGCCGAGTCGAACAGGGTGTCGACGCCCTGGAAGAAGGGCGACGAGGCCGACAGTGCGATGAAGTGCGGCAGGTAGCGGTTGAGCGCGTGCAGCAGGTAGAGACCCTCGTCGGCCGAGCCGCAGCCGATGTGCACGTGCTGGCCGAACACGGTGAACTGCTTGGCGAGGTAGCCGTACAGCTCCGACAGCTCGTGGAAGCGCGGCTTGGCGAAGATGCGCTGGCGGAACCAGCGCTGGAAGGGGTGCGTGCCGCCGCCGCACAGGCCGACGTTGAGGCGGTCGCCCGCCGCCACCAGCGCGTCGCGCATCTGCCGCAGCTGCGCCAGCAGCGCGTCGTGGCGGGTGTGCACGTCGGTGGACACCTCGATCATGCTCTCCGTCATCTCCGGCTTGACGTCGCCGGGAAAGCGCCCGCGCGCGAGCAGGTGCAGCATGTCGCTCGACGAGGAAGAGAGGTCGAAGTCGGTCGGATTGACCAGTTGCAGTTCCAGCTCCACCCCCATGGTGAGGGCCACGGCGGCCTTGAACGGTTCCAGCGGCATGCTCAGGCCTCCCCTTTGGGCTGCGCTTCGCCGGCCCACACCAGCGCCCAGCGCGTCAGCAGCGGGCCGGCGATCTCGAGCAGCAGGGCGATGGCCATCACGCCGGCCACCTGGTCGAGCAGGTCGAGCTGCAGGTGGCGCGTCTGCTCCAGCAACAGGATGGCGAAGGCCGACAGCGGCATCAGGGCGAGGCCGGTCAGCGCCCCCTTGCGCCAGCTGATGCCGCTCACCCGCGCGAACAGCGTCGTCGCCAGCGTCTTCGCCAGCAGCCGCACGGCCACCACGGCGAGCGCCAGCTCGATGCCGGCGAGCGCCTGGCGCCAGTCCAGCGAGGCGCCGACGAAGACGAACAACAGCACCGTGAGCAGGTCGCCCAGCGCGCCGAAGTTGCGTTGCACCTGCGACAGCACGACGCGCCGGTGCCGTGCCACCAGGCCGAAGGCCAGCGCCGCCAGCAGCGGCGAGAACTTCAGCGCGACGGTGAGCGCGGTGAGCAGCAGCACGGCCAGGGCGAAGACCACCGTGCCGTTGCGCGCCAGCGCGCCGAGCCGCCGCAGCAGGCCCGGCACGGCGACGCCGAATAGCGCGCCCAGCCCGGCGGAGACCAGCACCACCACCAGGCTGCTCCAGACCGCCTGGAAGACGCTGCCGGCGCTGGCCAGCACGCCGTAGCCGACCACCGCCTTGAACGCCAGCAGTGCCAGCACGCAATTGAAGGCGGACAGGTGCAGCGTGCGCTCGGTGACCTGGCCGGAGCTGCGCGCCTCGTTCACCACCCGCAGCACGGCGGCGGGGGAAGTCGACATGGCGAGCGAGGCAAGCAGCAGGGCGGTAACGGTCGGCACGGAGAATACCTGGGCGACGGCGAACACGGCATAGAAGGTGCAGCCGGACTCGACCAGGCTGGTAACGCCGAGCCAGGGATTGGCGCGCAGCCAGGCCAGGTTGATGCGGTAGCCCAGCTCGAACAGGATCAGGCCGAAGGCGACGTTGGCGAGCAGCGCCATGGTGCCGCCGCGCACTTCCGGCAGCACGCCGGCCTGGCCGGCGGCGAGCAGGAAGCCGACGATGCCGTAGCTGCTGATGCGCGGCAGGGACAGCCAGCGGTGGCCGAGCTCGCCCGCCAGCCAGGCCAGCACGAGGGCGAAGGGCCAGGCGATCTCGCCCAGCACGGCGACGACGATTTCGGGCATCAGCGCACCTCCGCCGGCGGACTGGCAACCAGTTTGACGTGCGGGAAGGGAATCTCGATGCCCTCGCGGTCGAAGGCCGCCTTCAGCCGGCGCAGATATTCGCGGCGCACGTTCCACTGCTCGAGCGGCATCACCTTGAAGCGGCAGCGGATCACCACGGCGGAGTCGGCCCACCGGTCGACGCCGGCGATCTCCAGCGGTTCGAGGATCTTCGGCGCGAAGCCGGCATCCTGCCGCAGTGCCTCGCCGACCGCGCGCATCACCGCCATGACGCGATCGACGTCCTCGCCGTAGGCGACGCCGGCGTCGATCACGGCAAAGGCGTAGCCGAGGCTCTTGTTGGTGACCACCGAGACGGTGCCGTTGGGGATGTAGTGCACGTTGCCGTCGTAGTCGCGCAGCCGAAGGTAGCGCAAAGTCAGTTCCTCCACCACGCCGGCCTTGCCGCCGGCCTCGACGATGTCGCCGATGCGGATCTGGTTTTCCAGCAGCAGGAAGAAGCCGGTGAAATAGTCCTTCACCAGGCTCTGCGCGCCGAAGCCGAGCGCGATGCCAACGACGCCGGCAGCGCCGAGGATCGGCGCCACCGAGATGCCGAACTCGCCTAGGATGACGATGCCGGTCACCACCGTCACTGCCACCGTGACGACGTAGCGGATGACCCGCGACAGGGTGTGGATGCGGCGCGCGTCCTCGGCGCTGTCCTGGCGTTCCTGCAGGGTGCGGCGCAGGCGCGATATGAGGCGCGGGGTGAAGCGCAGGGCCAGGCCGGCCAGCAGGAGGATCAGCAGCACGCGCGCCGGCGTGGCCAGATAGGCGGGCAAGCTCGCGACGAAGGCGTCGAGGGTCTGTCTCATCGGGAATTATTCCGTCCTAAAAGGCCTGGTCCCAGCGCACGCTCAGGCGGATCGCCGAGTTGATCAGGCCGACCATGCTGTAGGTCTGCACGAAGTTGCCCCACTGCTCGCCCGTGCGCGGGTCGATGTGCTCGGCGAGCAGGCCGTGGCGGTTGCGGCTGGCGAGCAGGCGCTCGAACAGCGCCCGCGCCTCGTCGCGGCGCCCCAGCGCGGAGAGCGCGTTAATGTACCAGAAGGTGCAGATCAGGAAGGCGTTCTCGGGCGTGCCGAAGTCGTCCTTCTCGACGTAGCGGAAGATGAAGTCGCCGTGGCGCAGCTCGCGCTCGACGGCGGCCACCGTGCCGGCAAAGCGCGGATCGTCGGCCTGCAGGAAGCCGACCTCGTTGAGCAGCAGCAGGCTGGCGTCCATCGCGTTGCCGTCGAGCGTGGCAACGAAGCTGTTGAGCTTGTCGTTCCAGGCGCGCTGGCTGACGACGCGGTGGATGCGCTCGGCCTGGGCCTGCCAGTAGTCGTGGCGCTGGGCCAGGCCGAGCCGCGCGGCGATCTTCGCCAGGCGGTCGCAGGCAGCCCAGCACATGACGCTGGAAAAGGTGTGCACCCGCGCCGTGCCGCGCAGTTCCCACAGTCCGGCGTCGGGCTGGTCGTGCACCTGCACGGCGCGCTCGCCGAGCGCCTCCAGGCGATGGAACAGGGCCTCGTCGCCGCAGCGCACCAGGCGGCGGTCGAAGAAGACGTGGGTGGCGGTGAGGATGGCCGAGCCGTAGACGTCGTGCTGCACCTGCCGGTAGGCCTGGTTGCCGACGCGCACCGGCCCCATGCCGCGGTAGCCGGGCAGGCTGTCGATGACGTGCTCCTCGATTTCGGCGCGGCCGTTGATGCGGTACACCGGCTGCAGCACGGCGTCCCTGGCGCCGGCGGCGATGTTCACCACGTAGCCGAGATAGCGCTCCATGGTGCGCGTCGTGCCGAGGCGGTTGAGCGCGTTCACCACGAAATAGCCGTCGCGCAGCCAGCAGTAGCGATAGTCCCAGTTGCGCCCGCTGCCGGCCGCCTCGGGGATCGAGGTGGTCATGGCGGCGACGATGGCGCCGGAATCGTCGTAGGCGTTGAGCTTGAGCGTGATGGCGGCGCGGATCACCGCCTCCTGCCACTCGAAGGGGATCGACAGGTAGCGCACCCATTCGCGCCAGTAGGCCGCCGTCTCCTCGGCGAAATGCCGCCCCGTTTCGCCCACCGCGCCCTGCAGGGTTTCGTCGGGCCCGAGGATCAGCGTCGCCGTGTCCTCCAGGAAGAACGGCGTTTCCTCGAGCACGGCGGTGATCGAGGCATTGGTGGTCAGCCGCAGCGTGAGGTCGGGCGTGACATGGCGGATGTGGTTGCTGCCCCAGGTGACGGACGGACGGCTGCGGCCGTAGTCGTGGGCCGGGCGCACGCGCAGCACGATGCGCGGGCTGCCGGCGAGGCGCCGCAGCTGGCGCACCAGGGTCATCGGCGCGAACATGCGGCCGTGCTGGCGGAAGCGCGGCGCGAAATCGGTGACTTCCACCGCGCCGCCGTGGCCGTCGTAGAGGCGGGTGACGAGGATCGCGGTGTTGGTCAGGTATTCCTGCTCGGCATGGGAGAAGTCGACCAGGTCTACGGCCATGAAGCCGAAGTCGTCGTTGCCGTCGCGGCTGCGCAGCAGCGAGCAGAACATGGCGTCGCCGTCGAAACGCGGGAAACAGGCCCAGACCACCTCCGCCGTCGGGCCGACCAGCGCGCCGATGCTGCAATTGCCGATCAGGGCCAGGTCGAGCGAGTTCATGCCGGATCCTTTGCGCGGCAGGCCGGATCGCTTTGCAGCATGGCCGCCAGCCAGGCGCGCACCGCCTGCACATCGGCCAGGCGCCAGCGCGCGTCGGTTTCTCCTTCGCCGACCTTGATCGAGTCACCGTTCATGTCATTCACCATGCGGAATCCGTATTCGTCCGTAACGTCGTCGCCGATGAACACCGGCCGCCGCCCCTCGAAGGGCGGCTCGGCCATGAACTCGGCGATCGCCGTACCCTTGTCGCGGCCGGCCGGCTTGATTTCCAGTACGCATTTGCCCGGCTGCAGGCTGACCGCGGCGCCGGCATCGGCGACGATGCCGCGCAGCGCCGCGGCGATCCGGCCTTCTTCGGCAGGATTCAGCCTGAAGTGCACCGCCAGCGTCAAGCCCTTGTCCTCGACCAGTATGCCCTTGCTGGTTTCGAAGGTGCCGCTGACCAGCGCCTTCAGCCAGGGCCAGTCCACGCCTTCGGGCGCATGGCTGTGGATGCCGCCCGCCGCATCGCGCCGCTCGAGGCCGTGCTGGCCCGCCAGCGGCAGGCGCAGGCCGGGAAACAGGGCGTCGATATCGGCGACGCGGCGCCCGCTGATCAGCGCCACAGCGCCGCCGCTGCAGGCATGCAGGCGCCGGATCATGTCGATCAGGGCGGCATCGACCCGCACGCCGGAAGGCCTGTCGGCGATCTCCAGCAGCGTGCCGTCGATGTCCAGGAAAAAGGCCCGGCCCGCGTCGATTGCGGGCAGCGCATCCGTCATTGCCCGCCCGTCCATGGCTTCCTCTCCTGCACCTTGCCGCGCCGCCGCATGCCGGCCGCGTCGAGCAGCATGCGCCCGGCCCAGCGGTAAACATTGAATTCCGCCACCAGCCCGCGCATCAGGCGCATGCGGTCGCGCTGCTCGCCCGCCGGCATGGCGAGCGCCATGTGCAGCGCCGCCGCGCACTGGTCGGCGTCGTAGGGATTGACGATCAGCGCCTCGGGCAGTTCGCGCGCGGCGCCGGTGAACTGGCTGAGGATCAGCACGCCGCGGTCGTCGTCGCGCGCCGCGACGAACTCCTTCGCCACCAGGTTCATGCCGTCGTGCAGGCTGGAGACGAAGCACAGGTCGGCCGCCCGGTAATACTCGTAGACGTCGGGCGGCTCGTGGTGCTCGATCTTGAGGATGATCGGCTGGTAGCCGCCGCGGCCGAAGCGGGCGTTGATCTCTTCGGCCAGGGCGCGCACGTGCGCCTCGTACTGCTGGTATTCGCCGATGCTGGTGCGCGTCGGCGCGGCGATCTGCACGAAGCTGAAGCGGCCGATCCAGACCGGTTCCAGTTCCAGCAGGCGCTCGATGGCGCGGAAGCGCTCGATGACGCCCTTGGTGTAGTCGAGCCGGTCGACGCCGACGCCGAGCAGATGGGCGGCGCCGAGGCCGTGCCGGCGACGCACATCGGCGCGGCAGTCTTCCACGCGCCTCGCCGTCAGCTCGGCGGCCGGCGGCCAGTCGATGGAGATCGGATAGCGCTTCACCACCGTCGGCTTGCCGCCGTAGCTGACCGTGAAGCTTTCCCGGTCGACACGCGCCTCCAGCATGCGGTCCACGGTGTCGACGAAATTGTTGCAGTGAAACTGGGTGTGGAAACCGAGAATGCTGCTGCCGAGCAGGCCCTCGAGAATCTGCTCGCGCCAGGGACAGATGGAGAACGCTTCCGGATTGGGCCAGGGGATGTGCCAGAAGGTGATGACGATCGCCTCGGGCAGGCGCTCGCGGATCATGCGCGGCAGCAAGGCCAGGTGGTAGTCCTGCACCAGCACGATCGGGTTGGGTTTCTTCGCCTCGACGAAGACGGCTTCGGCGAACTTGCGATTGACCGCGACGTAATGCTCCCAGTCGGCGGTGCGGAAGGTGGGGCGCACGTGGGCGATGTGGCACAGCGGCCAGAGGCCCTCGTTGGCGAAGCCGTAGTAGTAGCCGGCCTCCTCTTCCTTGCTCAGCCAGACGCGGTGGATGTGGTAGGCCGGATGCTCCGGCGGCACGGCGACGCGATCCTGCCGGTCGACCACCTCGCGGTCGGCGCTGCCGCTGCCGTGCGCGATCCAGGTGCCCGAGCAGGCGCGCATGATCGGCTCCAGCGCGGTGACGAGGCCGCTCGCCGGCCGCTGCACCTCGGTGCGGTCGCCGCTGCGGACATGGATGTAGGGCTCGCGGTTGGAGACGACCAGCACGTCCTCGCCGGAGAGCTCCCCGTGCAGGATGGCGCGCAGGGTTTCCGGCTTCCAGGACAGTTGCGCATCGTCGCGCGGCCGGATTTCCGATTCCATCTCGCGGATCAGCACGCGCAGGTCGCGGGCGATGGGCTGGAACTCCGGCGCGGCCTCGGCCTTGCCCGGTTCGCGCAGCAGCCCCTCGCCGCGCAGCAGGGCGCGCATGCCCTTGATCCAGCCGCGCCAGGACAACTGGGCGATCGCCACCGTGATGAGCGAGACGATCAGGCCGAGGCCGGCGAAGAAATAGAAGACGTAGCGCTTGGTCTCCTCGCTGCGGCGCTGGACGAAGCTCATGTCGTGCACCAGCACCAGCCGGCCGAGCGCCTGCCCGTCCTGCGTGATGGCATGCACCGCCACGTGCAACGGACCCTGCCCGCTTTCCAGCAGGCGGTCGGTCGGGTCGCCGAAACGTTCGAGCCCGTCGCAGCGGATGGCGGCGGGGAAGCCCTTGCTGGCGACCAGCGCGCCGCCTTCGGGGCAGAAGCCGAGGCCGAACAGGCGCTCGTCCTGCACCAGGCGCGCGAAATACTGCTGCGTCTTGGCCTTCTGCCCAGCGCGCAGGTGATCCTGCAGCGGTTCCTGCAGGGAATTGGCGACCAGCTCGGCGCGGATGTCGAGGTCTCGCACGAACCAGCGCAGCGTCAACTGATCGACCAGCGGCACGACGGCATAGGCGATCGCCGCCAGCGCCAGAATGAGGGGAAGAATGAAGCGCAGGGAAAGTGACATGGGTCGTATTCCTATTTTGGCGCTCGATTAAAAAGTATCATGATTCGTCTTCGTGTTGAACCGCATCGACGCCGTTCCCGATTTTTCGTCATTCAGACCAGGGTGACCCCTATGACCGTTCAGACAAGGAAAACAAGCCGCAGTGCCGCCGCCGCGGACGACCGGCGCGAACAGGCCATGGCCGTGCTCCAACAGTTCCGTTTCGTCTTCAAGTCGGTCAAGAAGCACTTTCAGTGGGTTGAAAATGAAACGGGGGTCAGCGGCTCGCAACTCTGGGCCCTGGCCCAGATTGCGGCCACGCCGGGCATGAACGTCACAGAGCTCGCCCGCGCCCTGGCGATTCACCAGACTACCGCCAGCAATCTCGTAGACAGGCTGGTGCAGCGCGACTTCATCCGCCGCGAGCGGAAGCGCGACGACCAGCGTATCGTGCGGCTTTACCCGACCCGGCAAGGCCAGGCCGTCATGGCCAAGGCTCCGGAACCCGTCGAAGGGGTGCTGCCGGATGCGTTGATGCGATTGCCGGGCGCCGACCTGCTCCAGCTGAACAGGCTGCTGCAAGCGCTCACGCAGCTCATGCGCGTTCGCGATGCCAGCGGGAAGCACACCCCGCTCGCCGACATCTGAAAGAAACGGCCTCGTTGCCGAGGCCGCAATGTTTTCCCACTCCCGCCTCCACCCTCCTCAAAGCAGGGGCCGGAATGAACGACAGGAGGCTGAGTCGATCTGATCTGTCGCGTGGCCATTATATGGCGACAAATACATTTGTTGCAATATGTTTCTCCGCAAACAGGCCGGATCTTCGGGGCGGGGCGATGGGGAAGTTGCCCTGTCCCCCCGGCATGCTTTAGGCTGGGTGCCGTGAATCCCGCCATCAGCCGCGTCCGCTTCGTTCTGCTCCTGCTGCTCCTCGCTCTCCTCGCCGTCGGCCTGTGGGCCTATCGCAGCGTGGATGCCTCGTTGCGCGAGATACGCGCCACCGGTCTGGCGACGCTGCTCGACACGCAGGTCGAAGCGCTCGAGCAGTGGATCGGCGAAGGGCGGCACGAGGCCGAGCAGCTCGCCGCGGATGAGGCGCTGCGGTCTGCCATCGCGCGCCTGGCGCGCGGCGGCGCGAAAGGCGCGGAGCGACTGACCGTCGTCGAGCAGATCCTGCAGCAAGCCGGCCGCATCGGCGTCAGCGCCACCCACGTCGTCGACCCGCAGGGGCGCATCCTCGCTTCCAGCGACGCCGACCGCGTCGGCCAGGGCGTGACGCCGGATTTTTTCTCCCATCTGGGACCGGTGCTGTCCGGCCGCTCCGTATTCATTCGTCCCTACCGCGGCGGCAGCGGCGCCGGCCCCAGCCTGCTCGGGCGTGTCTGGGTCGCCGCCCCGGTGCGCGAAGGCGGCGGCAAGGTGATCGCCATCGTCGCGCTCGGCGCGCCGGCGGAGGATCGTTTCGCGGCGCTGTTCCGCGCCGCGCGGCCGGGCCGCACCGGCGAGGCGCTGGCCTTCGATAACGACGGCTGGGTGCTCTCGGAGAGCCGCCACGCCGAGACGCTCGAACAGCGCGGCCTGGCGCCACGCCTGGCTTTGGCCGGTTCGGACGAACTCACCGCGCTCGCTGCCGCGGCGGGCGCCGCCCGCACGGCAAGGGAAGGTTCGCGGCAGGGCCTGCTGCTCGCCCCTTACACGAACCATCTCGGGCGTGAGGTGATCAGCGCCTGGCGCTGGCTGCCGGATCACGACATCGGCGTGGCGGTGGAAATGGAGGCGGGCGAGGCCTACGCCCCGCTGACCTATCTGCACATCGGCTTCGGCCTCATGATCCTGCTGATGGGCGCGTTATGGCTGGCGGGCTTCCTGCCGCAGCACGTGCTGGACGGCTTGCTGCGACGGGACGGACGCAGACAGCTCGGCCCCTACCGGCTGATCCGCCAGATCGGAGAGGGCGCGTTGTCCAACGTCCATCTCGCCCAGCACAGGATGCTCAGGCGCCCGGCGGCGGTGAAGGTGCTCAAGCCGCAGACCACTTCGGACGAGTGGACCGCCCGCTTCCAGCGCGAGGTGCAGTTGGCCAGCCAGCTCGGCCATCCGAACACCATCGCCATCTACGACTATGGCATCGGGCCCGGCGGCGAATTCTGGTACGCCATGGAGTATCTGGAGGGGCTGGCGCTGTCCGACCTGGTCGAGCGTTACGGCCCACTGCCGCCGCCGCGTGCGGCCTGGATCCTGCGCCAGGCCTGCGCCTCGCTGTGGGAAGCGCATGCCCACGGCCTGGTGCATCGCGACATCAAGCCGCAGAACATCATGCTGTGCGACATCCACGGCGAGCGCGACGTGGTGAAGGTGCTCGACTTCGGCCTGGTCAAGCAGATGTCGGGCGATCAGACGCGCGACCTCACCAGCACGCTGCGCATCCTCGGCACGCCGCTCTACATGTCGCCGGAGCGCATCCGCCATCCCGGCGACGCCGACGTCCGCGCCGACATCTACGCGCTCGGCGCCGTCGGCTATCACCTGCTCACCGGCAGGCGCCTGTTCGAGACGGAAACCGAGCACGACCTGATCTACCACGTGCTGCACACCGTGCCGCCGCTCGCCTCGGAAAGCGCCCCCTATCCCGTGCCGGTGGAACTCGACGCCCTGATCGGCCGCTGCCTGGAGAAGGACGCCGACCAGCGGCCGCAAAGCATGGCGGAGGTGGCGAGCGCCCTCGACGCGGTGCTGGTCTACCAGCCGTGGACGCGCCAGCAGATCAACGCCTGGTGGGACAAGCACTGGGTCGCCGAGGGTCACCCCGAGCGGCGCTTCACTGCCCGCTGACGACGACGATGTGCACCCGATAGGGCCCGTGCGCGCCGAGCACCAGGGTCTGCTCGATGTCGCCCGTGCGCGACGGGCCGGAAATGAAATTCACCGCGCGCGGCAGCTCACCGGCCGCATGGCGGATCAGCTGCCAGGCCTCTTCCATGCCCGCCACGATGCGCGAAGCCGGCACCAAGGCGATGTGGGTCTCGGGCAGCAGGCTGGTCGAGGCCGGCGTTTCCGGCCCTGAGAGCACCATCAGCGAGCCGGTCTCTGCCACGGCGCAGAAGACGCCGGTGATCCCCGTCAAGTCCTCGCCGGTCGCGGCGCGACAGCCGACATCCAGTCCTGCCCCGGCCCAGTCCAGCCCGGCCAGCTCCGGCCAGGCGACGGCCGCACGCGGCAGCTTCTGCGCATCGAGATAGCGCGCCACCGCCGCGGGCGCCTCCGCAAGGCAGGCAACGGTGTCCACCGTGCTCGCCGCAGTCTCGGCGCGGGCGATGAAGCGCGCGAGCAGATCCTGCCCGACATCCGGCCGCGGCCCCTGCGCGCGGCGCGCCAGCACGGCATCGATGGCGGCGCGGCCGGCCGTCGCATTCTCCGCCGTGCGGCCGAGCCGTCGGCGCATGCGTCCCAGGATATCGTCGCGCGAGTCGCCCATATCTCCCATCACGCCACCCGGTTCCTCGGCTCGCCGCGTGCAAAGGCTTCCAGGTTGCCGGTAAGCTGGTCGAGCAGCGCCTGCATGGCGCCGGCCGAGGCCCAGGCGACGTGCGGGGTCAGGATGAAGTTGGGCAGGTCGAGCTCCAGCAGGGGATTGCCTTCGCGCGGCGGCTCCTGCGACAGCACGTCGAAGCCGGCGCCGCCGATCCAGCCTTCCTTCAGCGCGCGCGCCAGCGCCGCCTCGTCCACGATGCCGCCGCGCGCGGTGTTGATCAGCACGGCATCCGGCTTCATCAGGCGCAGTTCCGCCTCGCCGATGAGGCCGCGCGTCTCGGCATTGAGCGGGCAGTGCAGGGAAACGACGTCGGACTGGCGCAACACGTCCTCGAACGCCGTCCTGCCGGGACTGACTTTTGCCGCGTCCACGCCTTTATGCTCGGCCCACAGCACGCGCATGCCGAAGGCCTCGGCCAGGCGCGCCACGCCCTCGCCGAGCGAGCCGCGGCCGACGAGGCCGATGGTGGCGCCGTGCAGGTCGCGGATGGGGTGGTCGAAGAAACAGAAGTTGCTCGAGCGCTGCCACTTGCCGGCCTGCACGTCGCGTCGGTAGGCGAGCAGGTTGCGCCGCAGCGCCATGGCCAGCGCGATGGCGTGCTCGGGCACGGTGTTCGCGGCGTAGCCGCGGATGTTGGAGACGACGATGCCGTGGCTGCGGCACCAGTCGAGGTCGACGTTGTCGGTGCCGGTGGCGGCGCAGGCGATCATCTTGAGCTGCGGCAGGGCGGCCAGCAGTTCGCCGCGCAGCACCACCTTGTTGGTGATGACGATGCTGGCCTCGCCGACGCTCGCGGCGACGTCCGCGGCGGCGGTGAGCGGGTACTCGTCGTAGTCGTGCGGGAAGTCCGGCCGGCGGAATTCGCCGCGGATGGAGTCGCGCTCCAGGAAGACGATGCGGTGCCTCATTGGCCTTGCCTCTTTGCGTAAAGTTCCCGGAAGGTCCTGCCTTGCGGCGCCGGAAAATCGCGCCCTTCGGTCCACGCCGGCGCGAGGCCCAGGACACGGATGCGGTCGCCCCCGCCGGCCAGCCATTTGAGATAGCGCGCGCCAAGCCGCGCCGCCGGCGCGTAGAGGCGCGGATGCCGCGCCAGCCAGCCCCACAGCGCAAGCAGCAGGCGTTCTCCCGGCGGCCGCAGGCCGCGCTCCATCTGCTGCTCGCGCAGCTTGCGCATCAGGTCGGGCAGCGGAATCTTCACCGGGCAGACGGCGCCGCACTGGTTGCACAGCGTGGCGGCCTGCGGCAGGTCCACGGCGTTCTCGATGCCGACGAACAGCGGGGTGAGCACCGAGCCCATCGGGCCGGGATAGACCCAGCCGTAGGCGTGGCCGCCGACGGTCTGGTAGACCGGGCAGTGGTTGAGGCAGGCGGCGCAGCGGATGCAGCGCAGCATCGGCTGGAAGTCGCCGCCGAGGAGATCGACGCGGCCGTTGTCGACCAGAATGAAGTAGAGGTGCTCGGGGCCGTCGCTGTCGCCCGGCCGCCGCGTGCCGGTAAGCAGCGAGAAGTAGTTGGAAATGACCTGCCCGGTGGCCGAGCGCGGCAGGATGCGCATCAGCGTGGCGAGATCCTCCAGCGTCGGGATCACCTTCTCCACCCCGGTGACGACGACGTGCACACGCGGCAGAGTGGTGACCATGCGGCCGTTGCCCTCGTTGGTGACCAGCGCCACCGAGCCGGTCTCGGCGACCAGGAAGTTGCCGCCCGAAATGCCCATGTCGGCCGAGAGAAAATGCTCCCGCAGCACCTCGCGCGCCTCGCGCGTCATCTGCCCGATCTCGGTCTTGCGCGGTTTCCCATGCACGCGCTCGAACAGCTCGGCCACCTCCTCCTTGGTCTTGTGGATGGCCGGCGCGATGATGTGCGAGGGCGTCTCGTTGCCGTTGATCTGCAGGATGTACTCGCCGAGGTCGGTCTCCACCGGCACGACACCCGCCGCCTCCAGCGCGGCGTTCAAGCCGGCCTCCTCGGAAAGCATGGACTTCGACTTGATCGCCTTCTTCACGCCGTGGCGGCGCGCGATCTCCGTCACCAGCCTGCAGATCTCGGCGCCGTCGCGCGCCCACAGCACCTGTCCGCCGCGCCGCGTTGCTTCGGTTTCGAAGCGTTCCAGCCACAGGTCGAGATCGGCCACGCAGGTATCGCGGATGGCTCTCGACGCCTCGCGCGTCGCCTCGAGGTCGATCTCCGCCACGGCGCGCCGGCGCCCCTCGACGAACAGCGCCTTGGCCGTGCTCAGCTTGGCCTGCAGCGCACGGTCGGCGGCGGCGGCGGATGCGCGCGCCCTGAAGTGCATGGATCGAACTTCCAAGAACGGCCCTCTCTGATCGCTTCGTGCCGCGAAGTCGCGGTTTCACGATTTGATATAGTATTCCGCCATTCGATCCAACGGAAGACGATCTTGCCCCAGCCGGAAGCGAAGAGTTCCATCCAGGTCATCGAGCGCATGATGGCGCTGCTGGACGTTCTGGCCCACCACCACGACGCTGTGAGCCTGAAGCAGCTCTCGCGCGAGACCGGCCTGCACCCGTCAACCGCCCATCGCATCCTCGGCGCCATGACGGGCAGCGGCTTCGTCGAGCGCGCCGAACCGGGCGCCTACCGCCTCGGCATCCGCCTGCTCGAGTTGGGCAACATCGTCAAGTCGCGCATCAACATCCGCGAGATCGCCCTGCCCTTCATGCAGGCCCTGCACGCCAAGCTCGGCGAGAGCGTGAACCTCGGCGTGCGCCACGACGACGAGATCATCTACGTCGAGCGCACCTCGAGCGGCCGTTCCTCGGTGCGCGTGGTGCATCTGGTCGGCGCGCGCGCGCCGCTGCACGCCACCGCGGTGGGCAAGCTGTTCCTGCTCGATGACGGCCTGCAGAAACTGCGCGAATACGCCAGGCGCACGGGCATGCCCGGTTTCACGCCGACCACGCTCACCAGCCTGCCGGCGCTGGAGAAGGAACTCGATCGCGTGCGCCGCCACGGCGTGGCCTTCGACAACGAGGAGATCGAGCAGGGGCTGCGCTGCATCGCCGCGCCGGTGCGCGACGACGCGGGCGAACTGGTCGCCGGCCTCTCCGTCTCGGCGCCGGCCGAGCGCTACAACGCCGACTGGATTCCGCTCATCAAGCAGGCCGCCGACGACATTTCGCTCGCCCTCGGCTTCAGCAAAAAATAAGGCCGGCTGCGCCGGCCTGCATGGGCTCGCGCCGGAAGGTTTTCAGCCCGCCGGACGGCGGGACAGCGAGGCGCTGGGCCGGCCGCCCTGCAGCGCGGCATTCTCGATCCAGCGCTTGATGCGGTTGGCGTCGCCGATGCGCGTCAGCCTGCCCCAGGAATCCAGCAGCACGATCACCACCGGCCGGTTGCTCAGCCAGGCCTGCATCACCAGGCACTTGCCCGCCTCGCGGATGTAGCCGGTCTTCTGCAGGGCGATTTCCCAGCCGGATGCCGGGCTGCGCACCAGGCCGTTGGTGTTGCGGAAGGTGATCGGACGGCTGCCCGCCCACACCGTGCGCTCGGTGGTGGTGGACAGTTCACGGATCAGCGGATAGTGCGCGGCAGCGGCGACCATCTTGCTCAGGTCGCGCGCGCTGGAGACGTTGGCCGCCGTCAGGCCGGTCGGGTCGGCGAAACGGGTGTCCTTCAGCCCGATCGCGGCGGCCTTGTGGTTCATCGCCTCGACGAAGGCGCCGGCGCCGCCGGGATAGTGGCGCGAGAGCGCCGAGGCGGCGCGGTTTTCCGAGGCCATCAGCGCCAGCAGCAGCATGTCCTCGCGGGACAACTGCGTGCCGACCTTGAGGCGGGACGACGTGCCCTTGAGGGTATCGACGTCCTCGTGGCCGATGCTTAGGGTTTCGCTCAGCGACAGCTGCGCGTCGAGCACCACCATCGCCGTCATCAGCTTGGTAATCGAGGCGATCGGCAGCACGGCGTCGGAATTCTTCTCGAACAGCACCTCGCCGGAGGACTGGTCCTGCACCACCACGGCGGACGATTTCAGGAGCAGGTCATCTGCGTCCTGCAACTCGGCGCGCGGTTCGACCTTCTTCTTCACCTGCTTGACCTGCTTGCTCTTGTGCTTGGCGGCCTGCTTCTGCTTCTGCTTCTTCGCCGTAGACGCCTCGGCGGGCGTCGCGGCACCCAGCGTGCCCAATGCCAGCGCAACACACATCGCGAATACCGTCGTCAGCTTGAACTTCACGCGCTCTCCCCTGCTCGTCGTGCTTCAGGCCAGTTTAGCACTGAATTGTCATTTTGCAATAAAAATAATCTGTTAGGGGGTGTTTCTAATGTTTTTTCGAATCACGGGATGCGCAGGAAAGTACGCACTTCCTCGCGCCGCGCCATCGTATCCGTATAGCCGAGTTCGATCAAGGCGCGTGTATAGGATTGTTCGAACAGCAGGTAGCTGGCGAGGGCGGAGCCGGCCTTGCGGGTGGCCCCGATGCCGCGCAGCAGGACGCGCACCGGCCAGGGCAGGCTCTTGACGTGGCGCGCCGCCATGTAGTCGAGGCGCTGCGAGGGCGAGATCACCAGCGTCTCGATGCGGCGCAGGGGAAGACCGGCCTGCTCACGGATTTCCGGCGGGATCACCGATACCGTGTGGTTGATGCGCTGCAACCGCTCCAGATCGACATGCAGGCTGTCGAGAAAGATCGAGGAGAGCGCATGGCCGGCGATCTGCGCCAGCGGCGGATAGGCATCGCCGCGTGCCGAGCGCTTCTCGTCCTCCATGCGGCCGGCGCCGACCACCAGGATGCGCTCGGCGCCGAGGTGGATGGCCGGCGAGACCGGCGCCAGCTGGCGCATCGAGCCGTCGCCGAAATACTCGCGGTGGATCTTGACGGCGGGAAAGATGAAGGGGATGGCGCTGGAGGCGAGCAGGTGGTCGACGCCGAGTTTCGTGCGCGCCCCGGCGCGATGGGTGCGCTTCCAGGTCTCCGCCCGGCTGTCCGCCTGGAAGAAGCTGACGCTGTTGCCGGACAGATAGCCCGAGGCGGTCAGCGACACCGCGTACAGCGCGCCGGAGGCGATGGCGGCGTCGATCCTGCCGAAGTCCAGGCTGCGCTCGAGCAGGCGGCGCAGCGGCGCATTGTCGAGCAGCGAGCGCGGGCTGTGCCTGAACAGCCAGCCGAACATCAGCGCGGAGAGCCAGTTCAGCCCGCTCAGCCCGATGCCCAGCGCGTCGGCCCGATACACCTGGGAAGCGTGGAAATTGCGCCACACCTCCTGCAGGTAGTGCACGCCCTTGCCGAAGTCCTCGGCGAAGCAGGCCAGCGCGGCGGCGTTGATGGCGCCGGCCGAGGTGCCGCAGATGATCGGGAACGGGTTGCGCGCCGGATCCGGCAGCAGTTCGCGGACCGCGGCCAGCACGCCGACCTGGTAGGCGGCGCGCGCGCCGCCGCCGGTGAGGATCAGCGCCGTCTTGTCGGGACTGACTTTCATTCCATCCATAACGGCGGCGCTGGTGCAGTCCTGAAGCGCGCGATCAAGCCTTCGCCGCCGCCTCCACCACGGTCAGGGCCGTCAGGTTCACGATGCGCCGCACCGTGGCGGTCGGCGTCAGGATCGACACCGGCGCCCGCGTGCCGAGCAGGATCGGGCCGATGGTGACGCCGTCGCCGGCGGCCTGCTTGAGCAGGTTGAAGGCGATGTTGGCGGCATCCAGCGTCGGCATGACGAGGAGGTTGGCTTCGCCCTTCAGGCGCGCGTTGGGGAACACCTGGGCGCGCACGTCGCCGGAAAGGGCGGCGTCGCCGTGCATCTCGCCTTCGACCTCCAGCTCCGGCGCGCACTGCCAGAGCAGTTCGGTGGCGCGCTGCATCTTGCGCGCGCTGGGCGTGTCATAGCTGCCGAAGCTGGAGTGCGAGAGCAGCGCCACCTTCGGCGTCAGGCCGAAGCGGCGCACCTCCTCGGCGGCGAGCAGGGCCATCTCGACCAACTGCTCGGCGCTCGGGTCGTAATTGACGTAGGTGTCGCAGATGAAGGCCGTCTGCTTCGGCAGCATCAGGCCGTTCATGGCGTAATAGGCGGAGACGCCCGCGCGACGCCCGATCACCTGGTCGACATAGTGCAGGTGCAGGGCATAGGTGCCGAAGGTGCCGCACAGCATGCCGTCGGCGTGGCCCTTGTGGATCATCATGGCGCCGATCAGGGTATGGCGGCGGCGCATCTCGATCTGCGCGTAACCGGGCGAGACGCCCTTCCGCTCGGTGAGCTGGTGGTAGGTCTGCCAGTAGTCCTTGTAGCGCGGGTCGTTCTGCGGGTTGCACAACTCGAAGTCGACGCCGGGACGGATGCGCAGGCCGCTCTTCTCGATGCGGTGCTCGATCACCTCGGGCCGGCCGATGAGGATGGGCTTCGCCAGGCGCTCGTCGACCACCACCTGGACGGCGCGCAGGACGCGCTCGTCCTCGCCCTCGGCATAGACGATGCGCTTGTCGCTGTTCTTGGCGGCGGTGAACACTGGCTTCATGAGCAGGCCGGAGTGATAGACGAACTGCTGCAACTGCTCGCAGTAGGCGTCGAAGTCGGCGATCGGTCTGGTCGCCACGCCGGAATCCATCGCCGCCCTGGCCACCGCCGGCGCGATCTTGACGATCAGGCGCGGGTCGAAGGGCTTCGGGATCAGGTACTCCGGACCGAAGTTGAGCACGGAACCGGCATAGGCCGCCGCCACCACGTCGGACTGTTCGGCATGCGCCAGGTCGGCGATGGCGCGCACCGTCGCCAGTTCCATCTCCTGAGTGATGGTGGTCGCACCGACGTCCAGCGCACCGCGGAAGATGAAGGGGAAGCAGAGGACGTTGTTCACCTGGTTCGGGTAATCCGAGCGGCCGGTGGCGATGACGCAATCGGGCCGCACGGCCTTGGCCTCCTCCGGCAGGATCTCGGGGGTCGGGTTGGCCAGCGCCAGGATGAGCGGCCTGTCGGCCATGGTCTTCACCATCTCGGGCTTCAGCACGCCGGCGGTCGACAGGCCGAGGAAGATGTCGGCGCCGGCGACGATTTCGGCCAGCGTGGTGGCGTCCGTGTCCTGGGCGAACTGGGCCTTGCTCGGGTCGAGGCCGGCCAGGCGCTTTCGACTCACCACGCCCTTGGAGTCGGTCATCCAGACGTTCTCGCGGCGCAATCCCAGCGCGATCATCAGGTCCACGCAGGCGATGGCGGCAGCGCCGGCGCCCGAGCAGACCAGCTTGACCTTGTCGATCTCCTTGCCCACCACGCGCAGGCCGTTGAGCACCGCGGCGGCGGAGATGATGGCGGTGCCATGCTGGTCGTCGTGGAACACCGGGATGCGCATGCGCTCGCGCAGCTTCTTCTCGATGTAGAAGCACTCCGGCGCCTTGATGTCCTCCAGGTTGATGCCGCCGAAGGTCGGCTCGAGCGAAGCGATGATGTCGATCAGCTTGTCCGGATCGTGTTCGTCGATCTCGATGTCGAAGACGTCGACGCCGGCGAACTTCTTGAACAGCACGCCCTTGCCCTCCATCACCGGCTTGCCGGCGAGCGGGCCGATGTTGCCCAGGCCAAGCACCGCCGTGCCGTTGGTGACCACCGCGACGAGGTTGCCGCGAGAAGTCAGCGTCGAGGCCTCGGCGGGATTGGCGACGATCTCCTCGCAGGCGGCGGCGACGCCGGGCGAGTAGGCGAGCGCCAGGTCGCGCTGGGTGATCAGCTGCTTGGTCGGCGTGACGGCAACCTTGCCGGGGCGGGGCTTGCGGTGATACTCGAGCGCTGCGCTGCGGATGGCTTCATCCATTTTTATTGAGTCCTTCTCTGTTGGAAAAACGGGGTTTATCGGGTCATTCAAATGTGGCATAATATTGCATTGCAATTTCCGCCTCAAATCTCAAGCACTCCGCACCGAAAATATCACGTCGCCCGCCCTTGACGGCTCGCGGCCTGTCGCCATTCCGATCAGTTGGAGATCCCGCATCATGAATCAGCGCTTTTCCGATTCCGCCGCCATCAACGCACCTGATTACGTGCGCCACGCCCGCCTCAAGGCCTGGGTGGCGGAAGTGGCCGCCCTGACCCGGCCGGACCGCATTGTCTGGGCCGACGGCTCCCAGGAGGAATACGACCGCCTGTGCGGCGAGATGGTCGCTTCGGGCAGCCTGATCAAGCTCAACCCGGAGAAGCGCCCGAATTCCTACCTGGCCTGGTCCGACCCCTCGGACGTCGCCCGTGTCGAGGATCGCACCTTCATCTGCTCGGAGCGCAAGGACGACGCCGGCCCCAACAACAACTGGGAAGACCCGGTCAAAATGAAGGAAACCCTGAAGGGCCTCTTCAGCGGCTGCATGCGCGGCCGCACGATGTATGTCATTCCCTTCAGCATGGGTCCGCTCGGCTCGCCCATCGCCCACATCGGCGTCGAGATCTCCGATTCGCCCTATGTCGTCACCAACATGCGCATCATGACTCGCATGGGCAAGGCCGTGTATGACGTTCTGGGCGAAGACGGCGAGTTCGTGCCCTGCCTACACAGCGTCGGCCACCCCCTTCAGCCCGGCCAGCAGGACGTGCGCTGGCCCTGCAACAAGGACACCAAGTACATCGTGCACTTCCCCGAGACGCGCGAGATCTGGTCCTACGGTTCCGGCTACGGCGGCAACGCCCTGCTCGGCAAGAAGTGCTTCGCCCTGCGCATCGCTTCCACCATGGCGCGCGACCAGGGCTGGCTGGCCGAGCACATGCTGATCCTCGGTGTCGAATCGCCGCAAGGCGAGAAGAACTACGTCGCCGCCGCCTTCCCCAGCGCCTGCGGCAAGACCAACTTCGCCATGCTGATCCCGCCCAAGTCGTTCAATGGCTGGAAGGTCACCACGGTCGGTGACGACATCGCCTGGATCAAGCCGGGCCAGGACGGCCGCCTCTACGCCATCAACCCGGAAGCCGGCTACTTCGGCGTCGCCCCCGGCACCTCGGAGAAGTCCAACTACAACGCCATGGCGACGCTCCACGCCAACATCATCTACACCAACGTGGCACTCACGCCGGACGGCGACGTCTGGTGGGAAGGCATGACCAAGCAGCCGCCGGAGAAGCTCACCGACTGGACCGGCAAGGAATGGACGCCGGAAATTGGCAAGAGCAGCGGCCGTCCCGCAGCGCACCCGAACGCCCGCTTCACCGCGCCAGCCAGCCAGTGCCCCTCGCTCGACGACAAGTGGGAAGACCCGGCCGGCGTGCCCATCTCGGCCTTCATCTTCGGCGGCCGCCGCTCCACCACCGTGCCGCTGGTGTTCGAGGCTTTCAACTGGAACTACGGCGTCTACATGGCCGCCACGCTGGGCTCGGAGACCACCGCCGCGGCCGCCGGCAAGATCGGCCAGGTGCGTCGCGACCCCTTCGCCATGCTGCCCTTCTGCGGCTACCACATGGGCGACTACTTCAACCACTGGCTGCGCATGGGCCACGTCATCGACAACCCGCCGCGCATCTTCACGGTGAACTGGTTCCGCCAGGACGAGAAGGGCAACTTCATGTGGCCCGGTTTCGGCGAGAACATGCGCGTGCTGAAATGGATCGTCGACCGCGTCAAGGGCCGCGTCGGCGCGCAACAGACGCCGCTCGGCTGGATGCCGCGCTTCGAGGACCTCGACTGGAGCGGACTGGATGACGTCAAGCGCGAGCAGTTCCAGGAACTGACCCGCGTCGACACCCAGATGTGGCAGGAGGAACTCGACCTGCACGGCGAGCTGTTCGACAAGCTGAAGGAGCGCCTGCCGAAGCAGCTGGTGCTCAAGCGCGAGCTGTTCCGCATGAGCTTCGGCGCCCTGGAGTGACCGACTTTACGCGAAGTCCGAAGGGCGCCTGCGGGCGCCCTTTTGATTCAAGCCGCGCTCATGAGCTCCACGTTCGGGCCGCCGGGCATCGCGCTGCGGCTGGAAGCCTCGCGCCGCGACTTCGGCGACAACGCCACGCAGCGGCAGGTGCGCTTCGCCTTCACATAGCGGCACGGGACAGACTGAAGGATAGTGTGGCGCGCCCGGCGCGCCACTTGGGCTGATACAACTCAGACGCTGCTCTGGCGGCCGCGGCGGACGACGCTCTCGATGCGCTGTTTTTCCGCCAGCACCTTGGCGGCATACAGGCCTTCTTCGTCGCTGACGGCGCCGGCATACATCTGCAGACCCTCTTCGAGCGAACCGCTGCGGCGAATGTATTCCTCCAGAATCATCGCGCCGACGTGGATGTTCGCGGCGGGATCGAGCAGGCTGTTGCCGGAAACCTTGTCCAGCTTGTCCTGGTGGAAACGCGGAATGACCTGCATCAGCCCCTGCGCGCCCATCGGGCTCTCGGCGATCGGATTGAAGCCCGATTCAATCGCCATGACGGCGATGATCAGCATGGGATCGACGCTAACGCGCAACCCGGCCGCCTGTGCGGTCATCACCAGCGGCTCGATGGCGGTCGCGGCCACCCGGTACTTGCGTGCCAGATATTCGACGACGACGCGCATCTCGCCTACTGGCGCAACCCCTTCGGTCGAGGCAACCGTCGTCTTTTGGCCGTAGTGCTCTGCGACCATATCGCCGATGCCCTGCAGACCCTGCTCATGGCTTTCCGCCGTACCGACGCGCGCAAGCAGAAACACTGTCACAACGACGCCGGTCACCAGCAAGCCGCCATGGGCGAAGTGCATCAGGAACGATGCGGCTTCCTTGGCGAATTTCATCACTGCAATGTTACGCATGCCTGTTCTCCTTTCCTGTCCAACCGGTCGTACCTTGCGAATTCACCTGACGAGCGTCATGAATGGATTCGAAAGGGGAGATTGACGAGGCGGAACCGCTTGAGGATCAGGCGTTGCGGTTCGCCCTAAAGCCGGTAAGTTTGCCTAGTTTATGCCCAGAGCAGCCATGATTCTTGGTAGCTACCTCTAAACAATAGCGCAATGCAATACGTGAAATTATATTGAATTAATTGAATTTTGTCAAAAATATTGTGCGCCGCACACATAACGTTCGGGCGTGCGATATTTTTGGGAGAGAAATAGACCGCGGATGGGCAGCCGGGCCACATAAAGCGACCAAGCCGCCCATCCGGGCGGTCCGCACGAGCTCAGGAAGGACGCGAGCCGGTCGGGAATGGCCAAGCCGCCGCCGGGTTGAGCGACGACTTCAGGCCGGGGGCTGCAGCGGTTGATGGCGCGGCAGCGGGCGCAGGAGCCGACGCTGGCTTCGCAGCCGGTTTTGCAACCTTCTTTGCCGCAGGCTTTTTGGCAGCCTTCTTTGCGGCGGGCTTTTTGGCAGCTTTCTTTTTTGCCGCAGGCTTTTTCTTAGCCGCTTTTTTTGCCGCAGGCTTCTTTTTCGCCGCTTTTTTCTTTGCCGCAGGCTTCTTTTTCGCCGCAGCTTTCTTCTTTGCTGCCGGCTTTTTCTTCGCAGCGGGCTTCTTCTTGGCGGCCGGCTTCTTGGCGGCAGCCTTCTTCACTGCCGGCTTCTTGGCGGCAGCTTTCTTGGCGGCCGGCTTCTTGGCGGCAGCTTTCTTGGCGGCCGGCTTCTTGGCGGCAGCTTTCTTGGCGGCCGGCTTCTTGGCGGCAGCTTTCTTCACGGCCGGTTTCTTGGCGGCCGGTTTCTTCTTGGCAGCGGGTTTCTTAGCAGTAGCCATTTCAAACCTCCTATATCAGGTAACAGGAAAAAAACACCATCGACTACAACCCGTCCGTACAGGCCCGGGCTATCCAACGGCACGGCATCGCCGCTCCGATTGAATTCCGAATGCGCTCCACCCTCGAATCGTGCGCGAGCGCAAACAGCCTTCCGCGCGTGCGTCGCGCCGACTGCGATTCGTTTCGGGTGATTTGGCTGCCGACAGCATGGCCGCTGCGGCTTGAGAAGGGAAAAAAGGAAAGAGGGGCGGAAAGGAAAAGGGACAGCGGGTCACTGGAGGGAGGTCGCGGCCTGTGGCCGACGAGTTTCGCAATCTGCATCAAGCGGTCTCCGTGCGTCTCCTGCTGCCTGGTTCGTTGAACTGCCTCTTTCCTATTGCAACTTGTCTTGCGCTGCCACCTGGGCGCTTACCCAAGCCACTGCAAAACCACTACATCTAGTGCCTTGGTAAAGATTTCGACCTAATTCTAGTAGCTTGACTTTTTGGATGCAAGTGTTTTTTGCATTTTTTGTCATAACCGCGAAAAGGTGTCGCAAAAAAACAGCGCAGAGCAACTGCAGGCGTCGCGCCATCGCGCGCAGTCAGGCTGATCCATCCGGCGCATCGCCGGCAAGCAGTCGATGCAGATGTGCCCAGTTGAAAAACGGACCGGGATCGGACTTGCGGCCAGGAGCGATATCGGCATGACCGGCAATGTCCGCGATCGGATAGCGTTGCCGCAGGAGCGCGATGAGCCTTGCCAATGCCGCGTATTGCGCCGGCTCGAAGGGCGCCTCATCGCTCCCCTCCAGTTCGATGCCGATGGAGAAGTCGTTGCAGCGCCCGACGCCGCGCCAGTTCGAGCTGCCGGCATGCCAGGCGCGCAATTCGCAGGGTACGAACTGCACGAGCCCGCCGTCACGGCGAATCAGAAAATGAGCGGAAACGTGCAGCGACTGGATCTCGCGGTAATAGGGGTGGGTATTCGGATCCAGTGTGTTGGTGAACAGCCGGGAGATGCCGTCGCCGCCGAATTCGCCGGGCGGCAACGAGATCGCATGGACGACAATCAGCCGAACGGCTTCTCCGGCGGGCCGTTCATCACAGTTGGGCGAAGGAATGCGTCGTGCGCCGTCCAGCCAGCCTGCAGCATCGAGTCCGCTCATTCATTCAGCCCGAGCCGCTCCATGCGGTAGCGCAGCGAGCGAAAGGTGACGCCAAGCAGCTTGGCGGCCGCCGTCCGATTGAAGCGCGTCTTCTGCAAGGCCTCCAGGATGGCCTGCTTCTCGACCCGGTCGAGAAAGTCCTGCAGAGAGGTTTCGCACTTGCCCTCGACTGCCGGCATGGCCTCGCCGACAGCTTCGCTCAGCGGCGCCAGGTGCAGGTCCTCCGCGATCACCTCACTGCCGCTGGTGAGGGCTAGAGTCCGTTCGAGGATGTTCTCCAACTCGCGCACATTGCCGGGGAACGGGTATTCGCCAAGCGCCTTGAGCGCGGACTGAGTCAGGCGCGGCGCGGGCAGGCCGGCTTCGCTCGCCAGCCGCGCCAAGGTATGTTCGGCAAGCAGGGGGATGTCTTCGCGGCACTCGCGCAGAGACGGCATTCGCAGCTCGATCACGTCAAGCCGGTAGAAAAGATCTTGGCGGAAAAGACCGGCCGCCACGCGTTCCTTGAGGTTCTGGTGCGTGGCGCTGATGATGCGAACATCCACCGCATCCTCGGCGGGAGCGCCGACCTTGCGCACCCGCTTTTCCTGGATGGCTCGCAGTAGCTTGACCTGCATGGCCAGCGGCAAGTCGGCCACCTCGTCGAGGAAAAGGGTGCCGCCATGGGCAGCCTGGAAGAAGCCATCGCGATCCGTGTCGGCGCCGGTGAAAGCCCCCTTGCGGTAGCCGAAAAACTCGCTTTCCATCAGGTTTTCCGGAATGGCGCCGCAATTGACCGCAATAAAGGGGTGTTCCCGCCGCGCCCCCAGTTCATGGATGAGACGCGCTGCCAGTTCCTTGCCGCTGCCCGACTCACCGCTGATGTAAACGGGTGCCTGGCTGCGCGCCACCTTCTCGATCATGGCACGCGCTTGGCAAATGGCCTGCGATTCGCCGAGCAGCCGGCGGCCCGCCGATTCGGTCCTTGACGCTTCCCGGCTCGGCAGTTTGAGTACCGACTTGACCAGCGCCCGCAATTGCTCGAGGGAAACGGGCTTGGGCACGTAGTCGAAGGCGCCCGCCTTCAGCGCCAATACCGCATTTTCCATGCTGCCGTGGGCAGTAATCACCGCCACCGGCAGGTCGCGGCACTGCTCGCCGATGTAGCGCACCAGTTCCAATCCGTCACCGTCCGGCAGGCGCATGTCGGTCAGGCAGAGTTGATAGGCATTCTCGGAGAGTAGCCGGCGCGCCTGCGCCACGTTCTCGGCGCAATCGGCATCCAGCCCCATGCGCGTCAGGGTCATGACGAGCAGTTCGCGGATGTCTTCCTCGTCGTCGACGACAAGCACCCGCCCTAGTCCTGGTCGTTCTCTTCGTTCCTGTCTTCCTGCCACCGCTGGTTTCTCCCGACAATCCGGAAATGCGCCCCCGGTTCGTTGCCTGCCCAATCGAGCGACGCGTCGTTCGCCTCGCACAACTCCCGCGCAATATACAGCCCCAGGCCGGTTCCCTTGCCGTGGGTTGTGAAGAACGGCTCGAAGATTTTGCCGCGCGTCTCCTCGTCCACGCCAGCGCCATCGTCGATGATATGCAATTCGACACGCTCCGAGGGTATCGATTCGCGCACCTCGATTCTCACGGCACCCGGCATGCGGCTGCAATAGCGTAGCGCATTCGATAAAAGATTCCACAGCACCTGATTCAGGTGGGTACGGTCGAAGAACAGCGTCGCATCGGCATCGGCCCGCAGCGCAAATACGCCACGGTCGGCTTCCTCGCGCATGGCCAGCTCGTCCAGAAAACTCTCCAGGAAACCGGTCAGACGGATAGGCTCCTGCGCTGTCCGGTCGCGCCGCCCAAGTTCCAGCACGTCCCGCACGAGGCGCTCGAGCCGCTGGGCATTGTCGTTGATGATGCGCGACAGGCGCACCTGCCCCTCCGTCCGTTTCTCTTCCCGCAGCAGTTCGGCGGCGTGGCTGATGGCAGAGAGCGGATTGCGGATCTCGTGGGCGATGTTCGCCGTCAGCCGGCCGAGCGCCGCCAGCTTGATCTGCTGGGCCTGCTGCTGTATGCGGCCCATGTCTTCGAGATAGATCAGCACGTCACCGCTTTCGCCGGCATGGACGAAACGCGCCCGCAGCAGCGCCCCGCTGCCGGCAACGCGCAAGGAAGCCAACTGTTCCCGCGCACCTTTGCGATAGCTGCGGTACAGATTGGCCAAGGCAACCGAAAACGAGGCCAAGTCGGGCCGGGCCGGCGCACGCACTCCCAGCAACATTTCGGCCTGCGGATTCCATTGCCGCACCGTCTCGTCTGGCGCCACCACCATCACGCCGTCCTGCATGTCGCGGATCACCCGCTCGCTGACGGACAGCTGATTGGCAAGATCGATGCCGCGCTGTCGTGCCAGTTCCTCGTTGGCAATCACCCGCCTGGCCAGCAGGCGGGCCGAAATCGCCGTGGCGAAGAAACCGATGCACAGGATGCCGGCCTGCACGAAATCGGCCAGATCCGCCCCGAAGTTGAGAAAGCGCCAGGTCTGCTCGAACAGCACCGCCACCGTTGCCGAAGCGGCGTAGAACAGCGCCAGACGCCCCTGCCCGACAAGGCCGGCGCCGGCCAGCACCACCAGCAGCATGACGGCCAGCCCGCTTTTTTCCCCGCCGCTGGCATACATCATCAGGGTGATGGCCAGGATGTCGGCCGCGACCTGAAGCGACAGCAGGCGATTGAACGCGATGCGCAGCCGCTTCAGGGCGCCATAGAAAAAGATTGCCAGCAGCCAGTAGGCCAGGCTGGTCCACACGAACAGCGGCAGGCTTTGCGACCCCAGGCCGCTCGTTCTCGGATAGAACGCCACGGCAAGCAGGAACACGCTCGCCACGATCAGGCGGTAGATGTTGAAGTAGTGAAGCGAAGTCCAGACCGAGACCGGACGTCCGGCCGTATAGGGAAGCTCCGGCCTTGGTCCGCTCATGGGGCTCCGAGGCGGCGGTGCTCTTCGCTGCAGAAGTGCCGGCCTTCGGTCTGGACGGCCTCGCTCTCGGGAAGATGCACGCCGCAGCGGGCGCAGGCCACCATGCGTTCGGGCCCCTGCTGTGGTGGAACTTGTTCGTTATTGCGGGAAGAAGGCCGGAAGCCCTTGTAGGCGAGATAGGCCAGCAGGCCGAGAAAGAGCAGCAGGATCAGTTTGCCCACACCTGGCTCCGGCACCGCCCCGTCGGGACGGGCAATGTTATGGTTGGTCGGGGTGAGAGGATTTGAACCTCCGACTCCTGCGTCCCGAACGCAGTACTCTACCAGGCTGAGCTACACCCCGACGTTGTGGGGGCGCCGGACAGGCGCCCGCGGAAACACGAACGCAGCCACGACCGCGCCTTCGAATCAGAAGTCACGTGCGACTGCGAACGACGTTAATTGTACCAGAGAATCCCTGAATGGCGAAGGCGGCAGCGGCGTCGCCGCCTCCAGCGCAAGACGGGCCTCGGCCTCGGCATGGCGGCGCGCCTCGTCCAGCGCTCCGGTGGCGCGAATCGCCGCGAGCACGCCGGGCAGCGCTTCGCGTCCGCCCCCCTCGATCGCCTGCCGCACGCAGGCGGACTGCTCGGCGGTGCCGTGCCGCATGGCATGGATCAGCGGCAGCGTCGGTTTGCCCTCGGCGAGATCGTCGCCGAGATGCTTGCCGGTGGTGGCCTCGTCGCCGGAGTAATCCAGGACATCGTCGACCAGTTGGAAGGCGGTGCCCAGATGCATGCCGTAGCGCGCCATGGCCTCCTCAACCTCCGACGGCGCCTCGCAAAGAATGGCACCCAGTCGCGCCGCCGCCTCGAATAGTTTGGCCGTCTTGTAGCGGATCACCTGCAGATAGCGCGGGACATCGACATCGGCATCGTGGCAGTTGAGCAGCTGCAGCACCTCGCCTTCGGCGATGGTGTTGGTGGCATCGGCCAGAACCTGCTGGACGCGCATGCTGCCCACCGACACCATCATCTGGAAGGCACGCGAATAGAGAAAGTCGCCCACCAGCACCGAGGCGGCATTGCCGAACAGGGCGTTGGCGGTCCGGTTGCCGCGGCGCAGATCTGATTCGTCTACCACGTCGTCGTGCAGCAGGGTGGCGGTATGGATGAACTCCACCACCGCCGCAAGTTCGTGATGATGCTTGCCACGATAGCCGAGCGCGCCGGCCGACAGCTGCAGCAATGCCGGGCGCAGGCGCTTGCCGCCGGCGCCGATGATGTATTCGGCCACCTGGCGGATCAGCACCACGTCGGAATGCAGCCGATCGCGAATGACAGCGTCGACCGCCCGCATGTCGGCGGCGATCGGCGCATAAAGTGCTTCGAGGCTCAAGAGGCGATTCCCTGCAAATGCGGCATGGTAGGGGGGCAGCCTGAGGCCGTCAAGAAGGCTTTGACCGAAAGCGCATTTTTGGATAGAATGCGCGGTTCTTTGTATAGGTAACCCGGAGTCCAATCATGTATGCGGTCATAAAAACCGGCGGCAAGCAGTATCGCGTCGCAGCCGGCGAAAAACTGAAAATAGAACAGATACCGGCAGAAGTGGGCGCTGAAATCACCCTCGACCAGGTTCTCATGGTCGGCGATGGCGAGTCGGTGAAAATCGGCGCGCCGCTGGTGCAAGGCGCTTCTGTCAAGGCGAAAGTCCTCGCCCAGGGCCGGCACGACAAAGTGAAGATATTCAAGATGCGCCGGCGCAAGCACTACCAGAAGCACCAGGGCCACCGGCAGAACTTCACCGAAATCCAGATTTCCGG